>NZ_JZRH01000077.1:0-5730 GCF_000963985.1 Pantoea sp. BL1
TAACTGATCGGCATTAGGGCGTTGGCCCGGCTTCGTGACATCACATCCATTACTGATTCGCGTTGGCGCTTTTCAGTTCAGGCTGTGTAGCATCATTCTGCGTCATGCGGTTGAGCAGTGGCGCGGTGATCAGCATCAGAATGGCGATCACACCGGTAGCAATACCAATCTGCTGGAACACATGGCTGTATACCTCCAGCGAAGCATGCGGATCGGTCACATCATTTGGCACGGCCATCAGATTAGCCACTTTACCGGCAATCATTGCGGCACCCGCCGTGGTCAGGAACCATGAGCCCATGATGAAGCCCATCAGACGCTGTGGGACTAACTGTGCCACCATCGCCAGGCCGAGACCGGAAATCATCAATTCGCCCACGCTCTGCAGTGCATAGCTGATGATCAACCAGTTCACCGAAACGATACCGGCATCGTTAGCGAATTTGGCACCAAACGGCAGCACCAGGAAGGCTGCAGAGCAGAGCACCATACCAATCGCGAACTTATGCGGCATCGGCAGTTTGTCGCCCAGCTTGTTGTATACCGCCGCCAGAATCGGGCTGGCCAGCATGATCCAGAACGGGTTCAGCGCCTGGAACTGTTCAGGTTCGAAGGTAATGCCCAGAATGGCATGCTCAACGTTACGAATGGCGAAGAAGTTGAGTGAAGTTGGCATCTGCATGTACAGCACGAAGAACACAATCGCTTCGAGCATTAACAGGAAGGCGACGATCATCTTACGGCGAGCCGCACCCTGCAACGCAAAGGCTTCTTTCGCGAACACCAGCACGATGCCAATGGCAATCACGCCCAGCGCCATACGTGCAATGCTTTGGTGATGCAACAGCCAGGCCGCAATGGCAACCAGCGCCACCACACCCACCAGCGTCATCAGCAGTTTGCTGACGTTCAGTGGAGCAAAGTCCGGTTTAGAACCGTAGTTTTTCACCAGGCGCTGGCAGAACAGGAAGTTCAGTAAGGTAATCACCAGACCCACCACGGAGAGCGAGAACGCTGCGCCCCAGCCGTAATGTGCAGCCAACCACGGTGTCAGCATCATCGAGAACAGAGAACCGATGTTGATCGACATATAGAACATGGTGAATGCACCGTCGATGCGCGGATCATCTTTCTCGTAGCAGGTAGACAGCAAAGAAGAAGGGTTGGCTTTGAACAAGCCACTACCCACGGCAATGGTCGCCATACCTACATACACCATCGCGGTATCATGGCCTGAGAAGGCGATCAGCGCATAGCCGAGTGCCAGCACGATAACGCCGAGCACAATCACACGTTTGGTGCCCAAGACTTTATCGCCCAGCCAGCCGCCAATCGCGACCATGCCGTAAACCAGGGCGCTGAACGAGGTAAACAGGGTAATAGAGTCCGCTTCGGACATCCCCAACTGTTTCACCAGGTAAACGGCCATGATGGCTTGCAGACCGTAGTAGCCGAAACGCTCCCACAGTTCGATGGAGAAGATTAGATAAAACGCTTTCGGCTGTTTGAATGCGTTGAGGCTTACTGCCTCGTCAGTGTGTTTGTTTGCAGTTGACACTTGTACCTCAGTTTATACATAGCCTGTTTTGCGACAGGAATTAAGTCTGCGTCGGGCTGAGTAATCCCGCGCAACATTGTTATTAGAAAGGAAAAACGGCGCCTAATTTGGCTGAATCAGACCAACAGGGCAAGCATTTTTTGCACGCTGAAATACTTGTAACAGGTAGGGTTAATGCCGTTATAAGAAGTTGTAAATCAGTGTTAAATATTGCTGTGTGGCATTATATCAGAATAAACGTGTTAACTGGAGATCCTTGGGATCATTTTCCTGATATAAACCGCTTAGGGTCTGTTTTGCAGGATATAACGCTGTAGATGATAATTTATACCAAAATAAAGACCGCATATGCGCATTTACTAAGCACAATTGCTTGATTGTTGAGCGTAATAAGCTGGCTAAAGTTTCCAAATGGCTAATTTGTTGATCCTGCGCACAAAATTACGATTTAATTAAAACCGTAAAAGAAGTAAACGATTGCGTGGTCAACATCCGTCGAGTTAATCACCATAAAGAAGAACATTTAACCGTATAAAAAGCAGGCATTAACCTAAATGCGCGTTAACGAAAGTGAATGATACCTCGCTAAAATGCACTTAGACAGCTCTGGAGGTTTGCTGTAACCTCGTTTTTTCCCTGAAAGGACGTAACCATGACGCAGTCAGTTCGTGTCGCCCTTGTTGGCGATTACCGTGCCAATGCCGTTGCACATCAAGCCATTCCTCCTGCTGTTCAGTTTGCCGCAAAATCTCTCTCGCTCGACGTCACCGCCGACTGGATCGCCACTCCTGACATCAATCAACATCACTGGAACGATTACGATGCCATTTGGGTGGTGCCGGGCAGCCCGTATCTCAACGACGAAGGTGTCTTTGCAACGATCCGCTGGGCGCGTGAACACCACAAACCGTTCCTCGGTTCATGTGGCGGTTTTCAGTATGCGGTGGTGGAGTACGCCCGTAATGTGCTGGGCTGGGAAGATGCCGGGCATGCGGAAACCGATGAGGGTGGACGCTGGGTGATTGCCCCGCTGGCCTGTTCGCTGGTGGAACAGCGCGGCACGGTGACTTTCGAGCCCGGCTCAAGGATTGCGCAAGCTTACGGCGCGCTGGAAAGCGATGAAGGGTATCATTGTAATTTCGGCGTGAACCCGGAATTCAGTGACGCGCTGGCGACCCATAATCTGAAGATTACGTCGTGGGATTTGGATCGCGACGTGCGCGGTGTTGAACTGACCGATCATCCGTTCTTTGTCGCAACGCTGTTCCAGTCAGAACGGGCGGCGCTGCAAAATCGACTATCACCGCTGGTGGTTGCCTGGCTGCAGGCTGCGGCAAAATAATCGGTTGAACAGAGAGGCTGCATAGCCTCTCTTCACCGGTCCAGACACAGCATAGGCTTGCGTGACCGCCCTGACTGGTGATAACTCTCGATGGCCGCGCGCCACTCGCTCAACGGAAAAATCTCCACTTCGCCACAATCGCTGTTGCGCAGCAGCGGCCAGAGCGCGAAGAAAAGCTGCTGCCACTGCGCCGCGCCAATATCGCCCAGGGTGTGCCGCACATGAAACCAGTGCAGCGCCGGACGGTTGGCATTCACTTTTACCGGCGTGCCGCTTAACACACCGTAAGCCACAAACTGTGCGTGCTCAGGTAGCGCTTGCCAGATGAGCTGTCCCACATCGCCACCCACCGCATCAAAAACGATATCTGTTTGTGCACTCACCGCTTTCAGTGTTTCCTGCGCAGTATCCTGCAACGCAGTCAGGCCCAGGGCATGCAACCTTTCTGCATGTGCTGACGCGCGATACACCACCACAACCTGATGTGCACCGTGCAGTTGAGCCCACTGTGCCAGCAAAAGGGCGCAGGCGGATCCACCCGCCGTGATCAGTACGTTTTTACCGCTGACCGGCCATTGCTGCAACATCAGCAAAGCGGCAAGCGGATTGATATAGGCGCGAGCCGCCAGCGTGCTGGGAATGTCCTCTGGCACCGGAATAGCGAGCTGCGGATCGATATCCACATTATGTTGCCAGCAGCCGACGCCGCGCAGCGGCAGCACACGCTGGCCAACCCAATGTTGAAAAGAGAGGGGCGCGGCGATCACCGTACCCACACCTTCGTAACCGGCCACCTGTGGCGGCGCGACACGGTGACGATAAGCACCGGTTATAGGGATCAGGTCAGACGCGTTAATCGGCGCATAGTGCATTTGTACGCGCAACAAGTCAGCGGGACGTGGGGCTAAAGGGGAAGATTCCAGCGTCAGTACATCAATAGGATCGCCAAACTGCCGATACCACAGCGCAAGATTGCGCTCGGTCATCGGCATAGGCTCAGACTTGGGTTTTGGCGTCAAATTGGGAAGGTGAAGTCCCAAATAACCATTATTTAATGCCATGAGGTTTTAGCTTAAGGACGATTTCTTTTAATTCTACATGACCACTTTTGCTTTTTTCCATTAATAGCAACCCGTTAATGCATTGGATTATATCCTCTCGCTTAAAGCCCAGGCCTGCCGGCATCTCTGATAGAGAGGAAAATGTGTCCCAAACTGAGTGCTATTTGTGAAACAGAGATAGCGGCGACGCATTTCCCCCCCTCAACCTCGGCAATGTGTACCGGGCGCAATGTCCACTGCAATCCCCTCCAAAGTAATCTCCAGGTGAAAGTTGTTAGATCTGCTTACTGGTTTTCTCTCATTTAAACGAAGTGACCGCCTGAAAATAAATTTTCTTAAAAATTTTTTTCAGATATTTCTGATTAATTTATGAGCTATCTAACAATGACTTAAAGTCAAATTTAAGAATTTCCTTATACAAATCAGCGATAAGCAGTCGTGGCGGACTGTTGATTTAGGTCCGTTAATTACTTTATATTCGCGCACGAACTGACAGGAAAAGTCGGGTCTTAATGCTTTTCTTTACTATTTATACGATTGAATCATGAGTAGGGCTTATCAAGCTGGTGCTTTGAAAGTCCGTTCCAATTTACGCCAGTACCTACACACCGAAGGGGCGCATAAGTCAATCGAGCTTCCCCTCACGTTCATAAGGAGAACCTAAGGGTGGCGAAGATTAACCCTGTGATGCACGACATCAAGGGCACTTATAAAAAGAAGCACAACTACCTGGAGCAGATTGAACTGCGCAGCGAATAAAAACCTGGACTTACAAGGATGTCAAAATCATTCATTCCAATTCCTTGAAGGAACGCGCCTTCGCGTAAGCCCGCGTGGGTGGTTCACTGTCCGCTTTTTCAGAGGTTCGCCTGCGCGCAAATACGCCTCTGAAAAATACACCGATTTACAGATGCCTCAGACCTTATAGGCCTCGGTTAACGGCCAGGGGCGGTAGCGTGCCTGAAACAGAGTGTGAATTTATCAATTTTAGTCGTCGCAGCAGTCGTATGACAATCACTGGTGGCGGTTTTTCCCTGTGGAAAAGCATGCGATATCGGTGACGTTAATCCCTGATAGCTTGATAAAGAAGTCAATATCGGCAATCAAGAAAAAAAATATTACTGACGTTATTCTCTCTGCAATTAGTGGGAGACATAACAATTCGTCATCAAGGAGAGAATGACAATGATCCCCTCTGGCCTAATAGAAAAAACAGCATCGGCAATTTCCTCTACGCTCAATCGTTATTCTTTATTGATTCCAGCGTGCAATTCACCGATTGATGTGGAAAATCTTACGGGCGTGGAAGCGCTGAGCGAGAACTACCTCTACAGCGTGATGTTCACCAGCCCGGATAATGACATTTCGCCAGACCGGATGCTGCGCAAAGCGGTCACGCTGACTATGGGCATTGGACCTCTGCAGAAATTCGAATCGCAGAAGATTGTTCACGGTTATATTACCGATTTCCGCCGCCTGACGGGTTCCGCCGACCAGGTCAGTTATCTCATTATTATTGAGCCCCGCTTTGCGCTTCTGGATAAGCAATACCGCACACATCGCTTCTTTGTGAATAAATCCGTGCCGGAAGTCGTCAGCCAGATACTGGATGAGCATGGTTTTCACGGGTGGGAATATGAGTTCAGCCTGAAGCATGACTATCCCAGAAGGGAACAGATTAACCAGTATCAGGAAAGTGACCTGAAGTTTGTTCAGCGTCTGGTGTCTGAAATCGGCATCTTCTACTACTTCACGCTTCAGCCCGATAC
>NZ_JZRH01000078.1:0-271 GCF_000963985.1 Pantoea sp. BL1
GACGAGAAGAACTGACGCCAGAGGACGTAGTCCGGCTCTGGCCGGAAGACGACGATGAAGATGACCTCAGCGGTCGCGCTCAGGCGTGTACCGGCCGGAGAACCTGTCAGGGACGACACTCTCCGCTTATCCCGCGCTTAAATCGCATCAGAAATTAATTCCTTCGTTATATATTCAGGCATACATTGCTCCTTTTATCATGGAAGGAGGCCGCGTATGTGGCAGTTTTATTATCTGCTGAGAATGGAGCAGCAGGAACAGCTTCACGTGA
>NZ_JZRH01000079.1:0-2634 GCF_000963985.1 Pantoea sp. BL1
TGTGAGTTCGAAGAGTAGGGCGGGACACGTGGTATCCTGTCTGAATATGGGGGGACCATCCTCCAAGGCTAAATACTCCTGACTGACCGATAGTGAACCAGTACCGTGAGGGAAAGGCGAAAAGAACCCCGGCGAGGGGAGTGAAACAGAACCTGAAACCGTGTACGTACAAGCAGTGGGAGCCTGATTTGTCAGGTGACTGCGTACCTTTTGTATAATGGGTCAGCGACTTATATTCTGTAGCAAGGTTAACCGTATAGGGGAGCCGCAGGGAAACCGAGTCTTAACTGGGCGTTAAGTTGCAGGGTATAGACCCGAAACCCGGTGATCTAGCCATGGGCAGGTTGAAGGTTGGGTAACACTAACTGGAGGACCGAACCGACTAATGTTGAAAAATTAGCGGATGACTTGTGGCTGGGGGTGAAAGGCCAATCAAACCGGGAGATAGCTGGTTCTCCCCGAAAGCTATTTAGGTAGCGCCTCGTGAACTCATCTTCGGGGGTAGAGCACTGTTTCGGCTAGGGGGCCATCCCGGCTTACCAACCCGATGCAAACTGCGAATACCGAAGAATGTTATCACGGGAGACACACGGCGGGTGCTAACGTCCGTCGTGAAGAGGGAAACAACCCAGACCGCCAGCTAAGGTCCCAAAGTCATGGTTAAGTGGGAAACGATGTGGGAAGGCACAGACAGCCAGGATGTTGGCTTAGAAGCAGCCATCATTTAAAGAAAGCGTAATAGCTCACTGGTCGAGTCGGCCTGCGCGGAAGATGTAACGGGGCTAAACCATGCACCGAAGCTGCGGCAGCGACACTATGTGTTGTTGGGTAGGGGAGCGTTCTGTAAGCCGTTGAAGGTGAACTGTGAGGTTTGCTGGAGGTATCAGAAGTGCGAATGCTGACATAAGTAACGATAAAGCGGGTGAAAAGCCCGCTCGCCGGAAGACCAAGGGTTCCTGTTCAACGTTAATCGGAGCAGGGTGAGTCGACCCCTAAGGCGAGGCTGAAAAGCGTAGTCGATGGGAAGCAGGTTAATATTCCTGCACTTGGTGTTACTGCGAAGGGGGGACGGAGAAGGCTAGGTTATCCGGGCGACGGTTGTCCCGGTTTAAGCATGTAGGCGGAGAGTTTAGGTAAATCCGGACTCTTTTTAACGCTGAGGTGTGATGACGAGCCACTACGGTGGTGAAGTAACTGATGCCCTGCTTCCAGGAAAAGCCTCTAAGCTCCAGGTAACACGAAATCGTACCCCAAACCGACACAGGTGGTCAGGTAGAGAATACCAAGGCGCTTGAGAGAACTCGGGTGAAGGAACTAGGCAAAATGGTGCCGTAACTTCGGGAGAAGGCACGCTGTCGGTAAGTGAAGTCCCTCGCGGACGGAGCTGAAGGCAGTCGAAGATACCAGCTGGCTGCAACTGTTTATTAAAAACACAGCACTGTGCAAACACGAAAGTGGACGTATACGGTGTGACGCCTGCCCGGTGCCGGAAGGTTAATTGATGGGGTTATCCGCAAGGAGAAGCTCTTGATCGAAGCCCCGGTAAACGGCGGCCGTAACTATAACGGTCCTAAGGTAGCGAAATTCCTTGTCGGGTAAGTTCCGACCTGCACGAATGGCGTAATGATGGCCAGGCTGTCTCCACCCGAGACTCAGTGAAATTGAAATCGCTGTGAAGATGCAGTGTACCCGCGGCAAGACGGAAAGACCCCGTGAACCTTTACTATAGCTTGACACTGAACATTGAGCCTTGATGTGTAGGATAGGTGGGAGGCTTTGAAGCGTGGACGCCAGTCTGCGTGGAGCCAACCTTGAAATACCACCCTTTAATGTTTGATGTTCTAACGTAGGCCCGTGATCCGGGCTGCGGACAGTGTCTGGTGGGTAGTTTGACTGGGGCGGTCTCCTCCCAAAGAGTAACGGAGGAGCACGAAGGTTGGCTAATCCTGGTCGGACATCAGGAGGTTAGTGCAATGGCATAAGCCAGCTTGACTGCGAGAGTGACGGCTCGAGCAGGTGCGAAAGCAGGTCATAGTGATCCGGTGGTTCTGAATGGAAGGGCCATCGCTCAACGGATAAAAGGTACTCCGGGGATAACAGGCTGATACCGCCCAAGAGTTCATATCGACGGCGGTGTTTGGCACCTCGATGTCGGCTCATCACATCCTGGGGCTGAAGTAGGTCCCAAGGGTACGGCTGTTCGCCGTTTAAAGTGGTACGCGAGCTGGGTTTAGAACGTCGTGAGACAGTTCGGTCCCTATCTGCCGTGGGCGCTGGAGAATTGAGGGGGGTTGCTCCTAGTACGAGAGGACCGGAGTGAACGCACCGCTGGTGTTCGGGTTGTCATGCCAATGGCATTGCCCGGTAGCTAAGTGCGGAAAAGATAAGTGCTGAAAGCATCTAAGCACGAAACTTGCCCCGAGATGAGTTCTCCCTGACTCCCAGAGAGTCCTGAAGGGACGTTGAAGACGACGACGTTGATAGGCCGGATGTGTAAGTGCAGCGATGCATTGAGCTAACCGGTACTAATGACCCGTGAGGCTTAACCTTACAACGCCAGAGGCGGTTTTGAGAAGACGCAGTAGAGTTTCAGCTTTGTTCGAACGGATTGATGTGCGCGGCCTGCGAGGACAG
>NZ_JZRH01000008.1:0-130429 GCF_000963985.1 Pantoea sp. BL1
TAAGGGGTTCACTTCATTTGTGAAGTGCGCCCTTTTTTATGGCAGCGAGCTATGCGCTAGCAGGTCATTCACTTTCGCCACGTTTTTGCCCTAAACCGTATTCGCGCAATTTGTTGGCTATCGCGGTATGCGAGACACCCAGGCGTTTTGCCAGTTTGCGCGTGCTGGGATAAGACAAATAGAGCCGCGTCAGCACCGAACGCTCGAAACGGCTGGTGATCTCATCCAGCGAACCTTCCATCGCTTCTTCGCCCAACGTCACATCTAATGCCTGCTCAGGCAGAATGATGTCCTGAGGACGTAACTCGTAGCCTTCCAGCTGCGTCAGTGCACGATACAGCGCATTCTTTAACTGTCGCACGTTACCCGGCCAGTTATAGCGCGTCAGGAACGGCGCGAGCTGCGGTGACAAACGCGGACGCGGCAGCCCCTGCTCATCGGCAAAGCGCGCCACAAACATCTCCGTCAGCGGCAGGATGTCCAGCGGACGCTCTCGCAACGGCGGCAAATTGAGCGTCAGTACATTAAGGCGGTAAAACAGGTCTTCACGGAACTCACCCCGTTGCACCAGCTCGATCAGGTTCTTCTGCGTGGCACAAATGACGCGCACATCCACATGCACTTCATGTTCTTCACCCACGCGACGGAAAGTGCCATCGTTGAGGAAGCGCAGCAGTTTTGTCTGCATGCGCGGTGACATCTCACCAATCTCATCCAGCAGCACCGAGCCGCCGTTGGCCTGTTCAAAGAAGCCTTTCTTGCCTTCCAGCGCGTTCGGATAAGCGCCCGCCGCGTGACCAAAAAGCTCGCTCTCAGCCACATCATCCGGCAGAGACGCACAATTAAGGGCCAGGAAGGGTTTTTTACCGCGTGCGCTGCGCAGATGGCAGGCGCGTGCCAGCATATCTTTGCCGGTGCCGGTATCGCCGACAATCAGCAGCGGCGCATCATGCATCGCCAGTTTACGTGCCTGATCGATCACCTGACGCATTTTCGGCGTCACTGCCACGATGTGGTCAAATTCCGACTCATCCGTCACGGTGAGATTTTGCAGCTGGCGGCCCATGCGGGCGGTGGATTTCAGCGTGATCATTGCGCCGACGGGCTGATCGCTCTGCCCCTCTTCTTCTGCCAGATAAATCGGTCGGGCTTCCATCAGGAAATCACGTCCCTGAATAACAACGTGATGTGCCTGGGCTTCCACACGCTCATTCTCGATCCAGCGCTGGAAATTGAAACCGGTGATCAGGGTTGCGGCGTTCTGATTACGCAGCTTCTGTTCATCGAGATTAAACAGGTTCTGCGCTGCCGGGTTGGCAAGTTCCACCTTGCATTTAAGGTCGATAGAGAACACCGGTTCCGGCATAGCAATCAGCAATGCACTCAACGCGCGATGTTCACGCTCAGAGGGCATGTAGCTTACGGTGCGCACATCTGTTACGCCCGGTGTACGACGGATTTCCGCCATCAGCGTACTAAAGGGTTCGAATTCAAGGGCAGAAAAGTTGAGATAGATGCGACCGAGTGGCGCAATTTCAATACCGCGCAGGTCGATGTTGCGCGCAACCAGCAGGTCGAGTAGCTCGCGCGCCAGACCGATGCGGTCCTGGCAGAAAACTTCCAAACGCATTGCGATGAGCCTTAGTCAGGTTTTGATTTTAGAGATAATACGCTAACTTGCAGCGCCTCAGAAGAGGCCTGTCATGAAAAGTTGACAGTTTGAGGCAGGTGACGCGGAGAAGTGTAGCGGAACAACCCACAATAATCCCGCCAAATATCACATTTAACAAAGATAATTTCACCTTCCACCTGATTGGCAGCGTGAAAGGTGAACAACAGGACATTATTTAGCAGCCTGCCCTGCTTTACCCCCACTCTTAGACAGGGATTCTTTTAGCTGAACCAATAGTTCCCGACGGAAATCTCCGAGACGCGGCTTATCATCTTCCAGCCATGGCAGCGGGCGGCACAGTTCCATGGCTTTGATACCCAGACGCGCGGTCAGCAAACCGGCGCCAATGCCCTGAGCGGCGCGGGCTGAGAGCCGTGCGGCGATGTCTTGCGACATCCAATCCATCCCCACTTCACGCACCAACTCGGAGGCGCCGGCAAAGGCCATATTCAGCAACACTAAACGAAACAGGTGGATGCGGCTGAAGTACCCCAACTCGATGCCATAAATAGCCGCAATGCGATTGACCAGCCGCAGGTTGCGCCAGGCGATAAATGCCATATCCACCAGCGCCAGTGGACTCACCGCAATCATCAACGTGGATTCCGCAGCGTGGCGGCTGATCTCACGATGCGCCTGACGATCCAGCACCGGTTGCACCAGTTGCGCGTAAAGCATCACGATTTCTCGGTCATTGTGGGTTTCATGCAGCGCCGCATGCCAGCGCTGCAGTGCCGGATGCGCCTGATCGAGCTGCGCCTGTTGAGCCAGCTTTTCGCAAAAAGCACGCCCTTTACCGATACCGTGGCTGTGTAGCAACTCTCGTCCGATATCCCTTTCTTCTGCTCGCTGGCGCAGCCGGTAAAGTCGACGCCATTCGCCGATCAATGCCCCGGCTCCGGCAACCACAATCAGACTTCCTGCTACACCGGTGCCGAGCGAAAACCAATCGTGCGTGATCCAGGCATCATGCATCCACTGAGCGCCCTGCGCGACCACGCTGATGCCAAAAATCCCCAGACCCGCACCTACCAACTTGCGCCATAAACTGCGTTTGGGGCGCAGCGCGGCCTCAACCACTTTTTCACCTTCGCCCTCTGCCAGCGGCTCCGACTCTTGGGTAGCAAGAAAAGCGCCCTCGCTTTCCTCACTGAAAGTGTGTGCCGCCCGCAGCGGTTGCTGCGCCTCCGCTTCGAGCGGTCGTGCAAAATCAATGCGCGGTTTTAAAGGGGTTTCGTCGCTCATCGCAATTTATCTCCAAGTAAAAATTCCAGCGCGGCATCCATGCGAATGTGCGGCAGCGGCCGATCGACATCCAACTGCTGCGGCCGGAACTGTTCAAACTGAAATCCTTGCTGTTGCCAGAACTGATGTCCGGGCAAACGTGGCGGCACTTCACCCGGATAGAAGGTCAGCGCTTCGCCGTCATGAAGACGATGACCGCGCAGCGCGGGCAGCTTTTCGCCACGATGATCCACCAGCCCACTTTCGGTGGCCTGCACCGACGCCAGTCCAAGACAATCCATGCTGATCCCTTCAAACGCCGCGTTTTGCCAGGCATCCTGAACCAACTGTTGTAACAGCGACACCATATTGGCGTGCTGATCGGCCGTGATATGGTCAGCTTTGGTGGCAGCAAACAAGAGTTTGTCGATGACCGGGGAAAACAGACGACGGAATAGCGTGCGCTGCCCGTAATGGAAGCTCTGCATCAATTGGGTCAGCGCCAGGCGCATATCATTGAACGCCTGCGGTCCGCTGTTTAACGGTTGCAGACAATCCACCAGCACAATCTGGCGGTCAAAACGCAGAAAATAATTTTTATAGAAACCTTTCACCACGTGCTGGCAGTAGTAGTTAAAACGTTGTTGCAGCACGGCAAAGTTACTGCCTGCAGGAGCCTGCAATAGCTTGCTGGCGTGAATCTCATCGACCTGTGGCCACGGGAAGAATTGCAGCGCCGGGGCGCCTGCCATATCGCCCGGCAGCACAAAGCGGCCTGGCTGGATAAAGTGCAATCCCTCGGTTTTGCACTGATGCAGATAATCAGTCCAGGCAGCAGCGATCTCCGCCAGACGATTTTCATCCGCGGGGGCAAAGGGATCGAGACCCTGTGACAAGCTGTGCCAGTGTGCCGCCCACTGCTGACGATCGCCCTGCAGCAACCCCATCATCTGTCGCGACCAGCTGAGATAATCCTGCGCCAGCATCGGCAGATCGAGCAACCATTCACCAGGGTAATCGACGATTTCCAGATACAGCGTGGCGGTATCTTTGAAATGGCGCAAAAGCGATTGTTCAGGCCGATAGCGCAGCGCCAGACGCATTTCGCTGACACCACGTGTCGGCGTTGGCCAGACGGGAGGCGTACCGTAGAGTTGCGCCAGACCTTCGTCATAGGTAAAACGCGGCGTGCCCAGTTCCCGCTGAGGCACACGTTTGACGCCGAGCAGGCGCTCTTCACGCACCACGGAAAACAGCGGCAAACGGGCGCCGCTGTGTACATTGAGAAGTTGGTTCACCAGCGAGGTGATAAACGCGGTTTTTCCGCTGCGGCTCAGACCGGTTACGGCAAGGCGTAAGTGGCGGTCAACACCGCGGTTCATCAACGCGGCCAGTTCATTTTGCAGTCTTTTCATCCATCTCCCTGACGAAACGTGCGGACAGGCGTTTGAATGCCTTACTCAGCAACGGTTCCAGGGCGGCCGCCAGAAGCAGGCGCAACGGGCGACGCGCCACCGATTTCACTGCCCAGCCAGCTAACCCGCCGGGACCATAGGTTACTGCACTGATGATGATGAATTTCCCCGCCGACTTCAACGCAGGTGTTGCGCGGCGGCGCAGAGCAGTCATACGCGGATTGTACATCTCCACTCCTTAAGAATATGCGATGAAGCGGACCCGCTGTGGGCCCGGCGGAAATAATCAGATTTGGCGGAAGCGACTGCGCACGCTGAAGGTCTCTGAAGTGACGTAACGCTCGATATCTCGCACGTTGCGCTCATCACTTTTCAACGATGTTTCCAGCTCATCCAGCAAATCACGTGCCGTTGGCGTGTGTTGATCCGGCGCATCCGCGGGCTTTTCATCCAGCACAAAGCCCAGGATGAAGTACGCCAGCACGGTAAACATAAACAGCCCGAAGAACAGTGACAGCACCACAATCACACGCAACAGGCGCACCGGAATATCGAGATACTCGGCCAGACCGGCGCAAACACCGCGAATTTTCCCCTGCTGCGGGATGCGCCACAATTTGCGGCCATTCATCATGGTTGCCTCCAGTTCGGATGTTCTGCATCCAGAATCGCTTCGAGTGCTTCCACGCGTTCACGCATGCGGCGCGCGTCCTGGGTCAACTGTTGCAGACGCTGCATATCGCCTGATGACAATTCCGCGCCACCGTTGCGTTTGTTGCTGTAGTGCAGCCATAACCAGATCGGCGCTACAAAGAGCACGAAGATCGTCAGGGGTATGGCGAGAAAAAGTGCGCTCATTGACTCTCCTTAATCATTAACACCCTGGTCACGGGGCTCAGCGTAGAGCCCCACGCCCATTTACTCGCTGCGGTTCATTTTGGCTTTCAGCGCCGCCAGCTGCTGGCTGATTTCGTCGTCAGCTTTCAGCTCGGCGAACTCCTGGTCAAGACCTTTTGGCTTACCAAAACGCTGGCTTTCCGCTTCCGCTTCCATGTGGTCAATGCGGCGTTCGAACGATTCGAAGCGCGCCATGGCTTCATCCAGCTTGCCGCTGTCCAACTGACGGCGCACATCGCGGGAAGAGGACGCTGCCTGATGACGCAGCATCAATGCCTGCTGGCGTGCGCGGGTTTCGCTGAGTTTTTTCTCCAGCTCACCGATCTCACCTTTCATGCGATCTAATGTTTCTTCAACCTGAATGGCTTCTTGCTTGAGTGCTGCAATCAGATCGGTCAGTTTCTGTTTTTCAATCAGCGCAGAGCGCGCCAAATCTTCTTTTTCTTTGCTGATGGCTAACTCGGCTTTTTCCTGCCATTCAGCCTGCTGAACTTCGGCCTGCTCAATTCGGCGCAGCAACTGTTTCCTTTCTGCCAGCGCGCGCGCTGACGTGGAGCGAACTTCCACCAGCGTGTCTTCCATTTCCTGAATCATCAGGCGTACCAGTTTCTGCGGATCTTCGGCGCGTTCCAGCAGGGAATTGATGTTAGCGTTCACGATGTCGGCGAAACGAGAAAAAATACCCATAATGATGTTCCTCTGATTGTCATGTGGTTGTGCGGTGCACGGTTTCTTAATACAAATGGCGTGCCAACTTTTAATTTATTGATTTTATAGAATTTGCATATTTTACATTCGAGTAAGCAACCATTAATATAGTGAAATTGATTAACCAGTGGCGAAATTCATCATGGCAAATGGCAGTGACAACCTGTTGGGCGAATCAAACAACTTCCTGGAGGTGCTGGAGCAGGTTTCGCGTCTCGCGCCGCTGGAAAAACCGGTATTGGTGATAGGCGAGCGAGGAACCGGCAAAGAGTTGATTGCCAGCCGCTTGCACTATCTCTCCGATCGCTGGCAAGGGCCCTTTGTGTCGCTTAACTGCGCGGCACTGAATGAAAACCTGCTGGATTCTGAACTGTTTGGCCACGAGGCCGGTGCGTTTACCGGCGCGCAAAAACGTCATCTTGGCCGCTTTGAGCGTGCTGACGCCGGCACTTTATTCCTCGATGAGCTGGCGACCGCGCCGATGCTGGTGCAGGAGAAATTGCTACGCGTCATCGAATACGGTCAGTTGGAGCGTGTGGGAGGCAATCAGTCCTTGCAGGTCAATGTGCGTCTGGTGTGTGCCACCAATGAAGATTTACCTGCACTGGCTGCGGCAGGAAAATTCCGCGCGGATCTACTCGATCGTCTCGCCTTTGATGTGGTGCAACTCCCACCGTTACGCGAACGTCGCAGCGATATTCTAGTGATGGCCGAGCATTTTGCTATCCAGATGTGCCGCGAACTCGGCCTGCCGCTGTTTCCCGGCTTCAGCGAGCGCGCTCAGCTCACGCTACTCACCCACAGTTGGCCCGGCAATGTACGTGAATTGAAGAATGTGGTGGAACGCTCGGTGTATCGCCATCACAGCGCAGAGCAGGAACTGGATAATATCATCATCAACCCGTTCGCGCCGCGCAGCGCCGCGCCTGAAAGCCCCCCCGAACCCAACACCAGCGGCTTACCCGCCCTGCCACTCGATCTGCGCCAGTGGCAAAACCAGCAGGAGCGCGATTTGGTCGAAGCCAGCTTGCAACAGGCAAAATACAACCAACGCCGCGCCGCCGAGTTACTGCGGGTCACCTACCATCAGTTACGCGCCATGATGAAAAAGCACGGCATCCAGGCACGGGATGAGGATTAAACAACAAGAACGCGCGCTGCAAACGCTGCGCCGCAGAGTTACTGTGGGTGATTTACCAACAATTACGATCAATGATGATAAGCACGATGTTCAGGTGCGTGATGAGGATTAACCATTGGGTAACGTTAGCCACATAAGCTGAATAAGCTCACCTGGTAGTTTCCTGGAATACAACGAGGTTTCACTGCAAGCAGAAAAATCCCCATATCATCATTAAGTCGGTTAAGAGATGTTTCAAAAACAGCTCAAGTGTGGGTCGGTTTTCCCTATAGCTTTTGTGCTGATGCAAGGCGGCAAGTGCGCTAATCCCCGGGAGCATACATCAGTATGTGGCCGGGGTTAGCGCGCGCAGCTAACGCAGCAGCAGCGCAAAAGATGACGGGAAAAACGACACACAAAAAAAAGCCCGCATTAGATGCGGGCAACTTAATACTGGAAGCAATGTGAGCAATGTCGTGCTCTTCTTCGGTAGAGCCACCGTCGAAGCGCAGAAGAATAATAATCATTCTTATTATCATCTGTAAAGCCCTAATTGAGAATTTTTCTCATTTCCACACTAACATTGTGATTACCTCCTCGCCAGATTGGCGAAAAACAACGCAGAACCATCATGAATTTGGGGAGTGCGTGACGTTTGCGATACACTCACGCTATTGCCTCAGAATCGTTGAGTTCTATGCCAAAATTATTCTCCTCGCTGCTGCTCGGTCTCAGCGTATTGAGTGCGTCTGCGCTGGCCGCGCCAACCAATAACATCCGTAATAGCGGTTTTGTTTATTGCGTCAATGGCACGGTCAATACCTTTAATCCACAAATGGTCAGCAGCGGCCTTGTGGTGGATACGCTGGCGGCACAGCTCTATGACCGCCTGCTGGATGTGGACCCCTACACTTATCGTCTGATTCCTGACCTGGCACAGAGCTGGGAAGTGCGCGATAACGGCGCCACTTACCGTTTTCATCTGCGCAAAGATGTCTCTTTCCAGCACACCAACTGGTTTAAACCCACACGCAAAATGAATGCCGATGACGTGGTGTTCAGCTTTGCGCGTATGTTTGATCGCCAGCATCCGTGGCATAACGTCAACGGTGGCAGCTATCCTTATTTCGATAGTTTGCAGTTCTCTGACTCGGTACAAAGCGTTAAAAAGCTGGACAACGACACGGTAGAAATCCGTCTCAACAGTCCGGACGCCTCTTTCCTCTGGCACATTGCTACGCATTACGCGCCGATACTGTCGCAGGAATACGCCGACACGCTGACGGCGAAAGGCCAGCAGGAGCGCCTGGATCGCGAGCCGGTGGGCACCGGGCCGTTTCAGCTGAGCGAGTACCGTACCGGGCAATATCTGCGCCTGGCGCGTAATCCGCAGTACTGGAAAGGTGTGCCGCGGCTGCAACAGGTGGTGATCGATCTTGGCGTGGGTGGAACAGGACGTCTTTCGAAGTTGCTCACAGGTGAATGTGATGTGCTGGCTTATCCGGCGGCCAGCCAGCTCTCGATTTTGCGTGATGACCCGCGTCTGCGCATGACGCTGCGTCCTGGCATGAACATCGCCTATTTAGCGTTCAATACGCGTAAACCGCCACTGGATCGCCCGGAAGTGCGTCACGCGCTGGCACTGGCCATTAATAACGAACGCCTGATGGAATCGATCTATTACGGCACCGCTGAAACCGCCGCCTCCATTTTACCGCGAGCGTCCTGGGCGTATGATAATGATGCGCGGGTCACCGAATACAATCCGACCAAAGCCCGTGAAGCGCTGAAAGCGCTCGGGCTGGAAGATCTGCACTTGCGACTGGTGGTGCCTACCACCTCACAATCCTGGAACCCCAGCCCACTGAAAACCGCTGAACTGCTGCAAGCCGACTTGGCTCAGGTTGGCGTGCGCGTCACCATCGCCCCGGTGGAGGGCCGTTTCCAGGAAGCGCAGTTGATGGCGATGAATCATGATCTGACGCTGACCGGCTGGGCGACAGACAGTAACGACCCGGATAGCTTCTTCCGGCCGCTGTTGAGCTGTGCAGCCATCCGCTCGCAAACCAACTTTGCGCACTGGTGTTCACCGGCCTTTGATGAATCATTGCAACGGGCGTTGTTGTCGCAGCAACTTTCGGCGCGCATCGACAGCTACGATCAGGCACAGCAAATTCTGGCGCGGGAATTACCGGTATTGCCGCTGGCGTCATCGTTGCGTTTACAGGCATATCGCCATGATATTAAAGGTCTGGTGCTCAGTCCGTTTGGGAATGCCTCGTTTGCCGGGGTTTACCGTGATGAGAGCAGCGAGGAATAAGCATGATCATCTATATACTGCGTCGCCTGCTGTTGCTGCTGATCACCCTGTTTTTATTGTCACTAGTGAGTTTCAGTCTGAGCTACTTTACGCCGAATGCGCCGCTGGAAGGTGCCTCGCTGTTCGATGCCTGGTGGTTCTGGTTTAGAGGCCTGCTGCAATTCGACTTCGGTGTTTCCAGCACCAACGGCCAGCTGATCGATCTGCAACTGCGCGAGGTGTTCCCCGCCACGCTGGAGCTTTGCATACTGGCCTTCATGCTGGCGCTGTTGGTGGGTATTCCGCTGGGAATTTGCGCGGGCGTGATGCGCAAAAAATGGCAGGATAAAGCCATCAGCGCACTGGCTCTGCTGGGCTTCTCGATGCCGGTGTTCTGGCTGGCACTGCTGTTCACCCTGTTCTTCTCCCTGACGCTGGGCTGGCTGCCGGTTTCCGGACGGTTTGATCTGCTCTACCCGGTACAAAACGTGACCGGCTTTGCACTGATTGATGCCTGGCTGAGCCCTTCACCGTGGCGCCATGAGATGTTGATGAGTGCCCTGACGCATATGATTTTGCCGGTGGTGGTACTGGCCGTCGCACCGACCACCGAGGTGATTCGTTTACTGCGCAGCAGCACCAGCGATGTGATGGATAAAAACTATGTGAAAGCGGCGGCCACGCGCGGATTATCTCGCTTCACCGTGATTCGCCGCCATGTGCTGCACAACGCGCTTCCGCCCGTGATCCCGCGTCTGGGTTTACAGTTTTCCACCATGCTGACGCTGGCGATGATTACGGAAGTGGTGTTCAACTGGCCGGGCATTGGCCGCTGGTTGATCAACGCCATTCGTCAGCAGGATTATGCGGCCATCTCTGCCGGTGTGATGGTGGTTGGCGGTCTGGTGATTCTGGTCAGCGTGCTGTCAGATATTCTAGGTGCGGCGCTTAATCCGTTGAAACACAAGGAATGGTATGCCCTTAGATAATATCTATGCAGAGACGAAGTTACCCAGCCCATTTCGTCTGTTCTGGCAGCGTTTTTATCGTGATACCAGCGGCATGATCGGATTGTACGGCTTTGGTACCCTACTATTCCTGTGCCTGTTTGGCGGCTTATTGTCGCCCTATGGCATCGATCAGCAGTTCCTCGGCTATCAGCTGTTGCCCCCTTCATGGTCGCGTTACGGGGATGTCTCCTTCTTCCTCGGTACCGATGATTTAGGCCGCGATGTATTGAGCCGCCTGCTGAGCGGCGTCGCGCCTACTGTCGGTTCGGCCATCATGGTGACGGTTTTAGCCGCGATTTGCGCCCTGATCCTGGGTGTGTTGGCCGGCGTTACCCACGGTTTGCGCTCTGCGGTCATGAACCACGTGCTGGATACCTTGCTCTCCATCCCTTCGCTGCTGCTGGCAATCATTGTGGTGGCCTTTTTAGGCCCACGCCTTGAACACGCCATGCTGGCGGTATTGCTGGCGATCATTCCGCGCCTGGTGCGGGAGATCTATACTGCGGTACATAACGAGATGGAAAAAGAGTATGTGGTGGCGCTGCGTCTGGATGGCGCGCGCAATCTGAATATTCTGTGGAACGCAGTGCTGCCCAATGTCCTGCCGCTGCTGGTCGGGGAATTTACGCGTTCACTCTCCATGGCCATTCTCGACATTGCCGCACTCGGTTTCCTCGATTTAGGGGCACAGCTGCCCTCACCTGAATGGGGAGCGATGCTGGGCGATGCGCTGGAGCTGATTTATGTCGCGCCCTGGACCGTGATGCTGCCCGGCGTCGCGCTGATGGTCAGTGTGTTGATCGTTAACCTGCTGGGCGATGGCATCCGTCGCGCCGTAGAAGCGGGAGCTGAATAATGCCGTTACTGGATATTCGTAATCTCACTATCGAGTTCATGACCTCAGAAGGTCCGGTGAAAGCCGTTGATCGCATTAACCTGACGCTCAGTGAAGGTGAAGTGCGTGGGCTGGTGGGTGAATCCGGCTCTGGCAAAAGCCTGATTGCGAAAGCGATTTGCGGCGTAACCAAAGATAACTGGCGCGTCACCGCCGATCGTATGGTGTTCGATGATATCGATTTGCTGCGTTTGACGCCGCGCGAACGACGCCGCATTGTCGGCCATAACGTGTCGATGATTTTCCAGGAACCGCAATCCTGTCTGGATCCCTCTGAAAGCATCGGCCGCCAGTTGATGCAGGCGATCCCACGCTGGACTTTTAAAGGGCGCTGGTATCAGCGTTTGTGGTTCTGGCGCAAAGCGCGTGCCATCGAGCTGTTGCACCGCGTGGGCATTAAAGACCACAAAGACATCATGCGCAGTTTCCCGTATGAATTGACGGAAGGTGAATGCCAGAAAGTGATGATCGCCATTGCGCTGGCCAATCAGCCGCGTCTGCTGATCGCCGATGAGCCGACCAATGCTATGGAACCGACCACGCAGGCACAAATATTCCGCTTGTTGAGCCGCCTCAACCAAAATAACAACACCACGATTTTGCTGATCAGTCATGACCTGCGCACCATGAGCCAGTGGGCGGATCGCATTAACGTGATGTACTGCGGACAGACCGTTGAAACCGCGCAGAGTGAAGATTTAATGGATACGCCGCATCATCCTTATACCCAGGCGCTGATCCGCGCAATGCCCGACTTTGGCAGTGCACTGCCGCATAAGAGCCGCCTGAACACACTGTCCGGTGCCATTCCTTCGCTTGAACATCTGCCGATTGGCTGTCGACTAGGGCCACGCTGTCCCTATGCGCAGCGTAAGTGTATTGAGACGCCGCGTCTCACCGGTACCAAATCGCATCTGTTTGCCTGTCACTTCCCGTTAAATGTGGAGGGGCAATGAGCATGGAAACCCTGCTGGAAGTGCGCAACCTGAGTAAAACCTATCGCTATCGCACCGGTCTGTTTCGCCGACAGCATGTTGAGGCGGTGAAAGGGGTAAGCTTCACCTTGCGCGAGAAGCAGACCTTAGCGGTTATTGGTGAGAACGGCTCAGGGAAATCCACGCTGGCGAAAATGTTGAGCGGCATGGTGGCCCCGACGGAAGGTGAGATGCTGATTGACGATCATCCGCTGGAGTATGGCGATTACGGTTATCGCAGTCAGCGTATTCGCATGATTTTTCAGGATCCATCGACCTCACTCAACCCGCGTCAGCGCGTCAGTCAGATTCTCGACTTTCCGCTGCGCCTGAATACCGATCTGGATGATGAAGCGCGGGAGAAGCGCATTATTGCCACGCTGCGTCAGGTGGGCTTGCTGCGCGATCACGCCGGTTACTATCCGCATATGCTGGCCCCCGGCCAGAAACAACGTCTGGCACTGGCTCGTGCACTCATCTTGCAACCGAAGGTCATTGTCGCGGATGAAGCGCTCGCCTCACTGGATATGACGATGCGCTCACAGCTGGTGAATCTGATGCTGGAACTGCAGGAGAAGCACGGCATCGCCTATATTTATGTGACGCAACATATCGGCATGATGAAGCACATTAGCGATCAGGTACTGGTGATGCATCAGGGTGAAGTGGTGGAACGCGGCGGCACGGCTGATGTGTTGGCCTCGCCACTGCATGACCTCACTAAACGGCTGATCACCAGCCATTTTGGCGAAGCCTTAACCGCCGAAGCCTGGCGCAAAGTTCGTTGATTGTTCATCACATCGCGAAAACGCGGTGCGATTTACCGCATTTGAGAGAGACGTGCTAGAATCCGCACGTCGATTAACGTCGGTCGCCTACTATTTAATCATTGCGACCGCCAACAACAATGACCATAAGGATTACAGCTATGGGTTTTCTTTCCGGTAAGCGCATTCTGATTACTGGCGTTGCCAGTAAACTCTCCATTGCCTACGGTATTGCACAGGCGATGCACAAACAGGGCGCAGAACTGGCTTTCACCTACCAGAACGACAAATTGAAAAGTCGTGTGGAAGAGTTCGCTAAAGATTTGGGTTCTGACATTGTTCTGCCTTGCGATGTGGCAGAAGACGAGAGCATCACTGCGCTGTTCACCGAACTGGCAAAAACCTGGCCAAAATTTGACGGCTTTGTTCACTCAATTGGTTTCGCACCTGGCGATCAGCTGGATGGTGACTACGTGAACGCCGTGACCCGTGAAGGCTTCAAAATCGCTCACGACATCTCTGCCTACAGCTTCGTTGCGATGGCGAAAGAGTGCCGTGCGATGCTGAACCCGAATTCAGCCCTGTTGACCCTGTCTTATCTGGGTGCAGAGCGCGCGATCCCGAACTACAACGTGATGGGTCTGGCTAAAGCGTCTCTGGAAGCCAACGTGCGTTACATGGCGAACGCGATGGGTCCTGAAGGTACGCGTGTTAACGCCGTATCCGCGGGTCCAATCCGTACCCTGGCAGCTTCAGGCATCAAAGATTTCCGTAAGATGCTGGCTCACTGTGAAGCCGTTACCCCGATTCGCCGTACTGTCACCATCGAAGACGTAGGTAACTCTGCGGCCTTCCTGTGCTCTGATCTGGCGGGTGGTATCACCGGTGAAGTGGTTCACGTTGATGGCGGCTTCAGCATTGCCGCGATGAACGAGCTGGAACTGAAATAAGTTCTGAAGGCGAGCCTGGTGCTCGCCTTTTTTCTTAGCGAAGTCTCGGCTGTCCTGACCGATTTTCGCCCTGTTCACTTTCGCCTGACTGCTCCCGCAAACTCACCTCTCCCTGCTCGCTACCGCTTGAAATTTCAGGCGTATAGATTCATTCGATCTTAATTATTCCCCTTCATTCTTTTGCCACAGCCAGTGCTTCAGCGACGATAAGCTAGCCTTTTGGTGGCGATGCGCTTTTCAGATTTGCCCGTCGCGTACCCAGACCGTTTTTTGCGCAAGGAATGACCATGGAACAACGCCGTTCTCCCGGCCATGACCACTGGTTTTATGAAAGCCAGACTCGCCCGCACACCCAGGCCACCGCGCCATTAGTGCCCGAAGCCGCCTATCTCGAAGATCGATTTTTATTAGGTCTGCAACAGGAAGCCACTGCTCTTCAGCCCCTGTTTACTCGCTTCCAGCCGGCGTTACTGGCCGCGCGCGATCTGAGCCAGATTTTGCTACCGGATACGCTGAGCAACTCGCTCACGCATACCTTAACGCTCTACGATCGTCTCAGTACCGCGTTAACGGTGGCGCAGGTTGCCGGTGTGCAGCGCCTGTGCAATCACTACTCCGCGCGCCTCAATCCGCTGCCGGGCCCGGATTCCTCCCGCGAGAGTAACAACCGCCTGACGCAAATCACCCAGTACGCGCGTCAATTGGCGATGCAACCGGCACTGATCAATGCCACGGGTATCAGCGCCCTGGATGCCGTCGGGCTCACAGAGCCAGATATCGTCACTCTTAATCAACTGGTGGGATTCGTCAGCTATCAGGCGCGAGTCGTCGCGGCACTGCAGGCCATGATGGGCTTGCCGGTACGCTGGATACCCGGCGTATCACCACCCGCGGATGCCGATCCGGCGCTTTTTGACCGAGACACCGCATGGCAGCACGCGCTCAAACCGGTTGAGTTGCGCTATGCCAGTGCCGATCAACTGGCGGCGATAACCTTTTGTCAGGGCATCGAAGGATTAGAGGACGCGATTTGGTTGCTGGTGCATGACGCGCAGGCGCTGTATGGCTGGGCGACTTTGCAACAGCGCATCGGCGAACATCATGACGAGCAATCCACATTGGCGCTGGCAACCAGCGCGCGCATTCTGGGTTGTCAGCGCCCGTTCACGCGCCATGCCGCTAGCCAGCGCGAAGCGTTGCTTGCAGATGTTGATAAAGCGGGAGAAGTGCAGCCGGTGATTGGCGTTAGCGCTCAGCTGGTTCGCATGCCAGAGCGCTTTAGCGCAGCGCACCTGCAGCCATTGCTGAATGCGGGATGGGGAACCGAGCGCATTTTTACGCTCTTGCAGACAGTGGCGTTTGCCAGCTGGCAGGATCGGTTATGGATGGCGCTGGGTGAAACTCGTTAATCCGGCAGATGGCGCCGCGCTTCGTCAAAGAAATGTTGAGCCAGCGGCGATGCTCTGCCCGGCTCAGCAATCACTAACGCGGCCTGGCGTCCCATGGGCGCCATCTCAATCGGCCTCCGCGCCAGATTTTGCAGCATCTCCGGCAGTAAATGTCCGCGCGGCGACACCATCACGCCTAATCCCACCTGCGCGCTCTGTAATAGCTGCATAATCGAGGCACTTTCCACAATCACTCGCGGTAACAAACCGGTTTCGCGTAGTTGGCTATCCACGTAACGACGGAAATAGCGCGTGGGTTCCGCAAGGCACAGCGGTTGCTGCGCCAGTTGCGAAAGTGAAACCGTTTCGTGTTGAAGTAAATCCGGGAAGTGCTGAGGATTAAAAATCGCCTCCACGCCGGGGTCTTTTAACAGCGCGGTCTGAAAGTGTAATTCTCGCAGAGCGGTGAGTTCGAAGAAGCCAATGCCACCGTCCACCGTATGGCTATTCAGTGCTTCCAGCAGTTGGTCGGCACTCATGGCGGAGACGCGATAATCCAGCTGCGGATAACGCGTTTCAACCGCTTTTAATAACGCCGGCAAGGCGACACTGCACTGTGGCATCACGCCCAGGCGCAGCGTGCCGTTAACGCCATGCTTCAGCGATTCGACTTCCAGCTTCAGGCCCGAGTAGACCGACACGATCTCACGCGCCCAGGTCAGCACGCGTTCCCCTTCTGGCGTAAAGCCGTCAAAGTTATTGCTGCGGTTAATTAGCGATAAACCCAGTTCACGCTCAAGGTTTTTTAACCGCATGGATAAGGTCGGCTGGCTGACAAAACTGGCCTCTGCCGCGCGGCCAAAATGGCGCTCACGCTCTAAATTACAGAGATATATCAATTGCTTGATGTCGATTTTGGCATCCACCTTAAAGTCACGATCGCGCTATGGTAGCAAACCCGCACCGCTTTATCCTGTTCACGGCGCAAAAAGCACGAAGGCCACCCTGCGGCAGCCTTCGATTGAAAGTTAATGCCCCACCCGGCGCTTATCTCCGGCACTCTTAATGGCTTAGCTCTTGAAGGGGCAAATCCATCTTCGCAAATTATGGCGAACTGGATTTAACATTGATTGCTCATTTTATTATTAGCCTGGTAACTAAATGTGTTACGCCACGCCTAATGCGCTTTTCACTTCGTTAGCAATTTTCTCCACCTGCGGACCATAAATCACCTGCACATCGTGCTCGCTGACACGGTTGATCCCGTTAGCGCCGGTGGTCAGCAGCGTTTGATCCACCACCTCTTTCATCTCTTTCACGCGCACCCGAAGGCGTGTGAAACAGCAATCGACGTCCTCTATATTGGCCTCGCCGCCCAACCCGCTGATGATCACCTGAGTGCGTTCATCCGCTGTCACCTGCGCGGTTTGCGGCTCCTCATCCGATTCTCGTCCAGGCGTTTCCACTCGCATGCGCGTGATGACAAAACGGAAGCCGTAGTAATAGATCGGTGCATAAATCACACCCAGTGCTACCGTCCACCACCATTGGGTTTTACTGCCGCCGAGAATACCGAACACCACCAGATCGATCGCGCCGCCCTGCACGTTGCCGATCATTAAATGCAGCATCGACATCAGCATAAATGACAGGCCGGTCAACAACGCATGCAGGATATAAAGCACCGGTGACACAAAGATAAAACAAAACTCCAGCGGTTCAGTGATGCCGGTGGTGAAGGAGGTCAACGCACCTGCCATCACTAGCGCTTTGACCCGCTGTTTATGCTCCGGGCGCGCGGTGTGGTAGATCGCCAGCGCAGCCGCAGGTAAGCCGAACATCATCACCGGGATTTTGCCCTGAGCCAGGAATTGGGTGGCGCTACGCACCGTCTCATCAGGTATAGCGCCCGGATTGGTGAGCGAAATGTTGAAGATATTCAGTGCACCGACAATGGTTTGCCCGTCCACCGTCGCCATGCCACCGATGGGGGTGAAACGCACCGTTTCATTGAGGATATGGTGCAAACCCGTGGGGATAAGCAGGCGTTCGCCGGTTCCCAGCAGAAACGCGCCGTACTGGCCGCTTTTCCCAATCATCTTGCCGACCCAGGCAATGCCTTCGCCGATCGTGGGCCAGATCAGCGCCAGCAGCACGCCAATCAGCGGCAAAACGATAACGGTGACGATGGGTACAAAGCGCCGCCCGCCGAAAAAGCTAATCGCCGTCGGCAATTGTTGCGTGTAAAAGCGATTATGCAGTGCCACGGTGACCAGCCCGGCAATCACGCCGCCAAGCACACTCATGTTGTAAGTAAAGATGCCCAGCATTTCGATGTACTCTGCCGAGGTCATCATCGCCGTGGTTTGATCCAGACCTGCTTGCTGCAAGGCCTCTGGGGTAGTGGTAGCCGCCGTCAGCCCTTTGGCCGCCAGCGTAGCACTGATGCCCACATTCATCACGACATAGCCAATGACTGCCGCAAAAGCCGCAGTAGGCTTCTCCGCTTTCGCCAGACCAATGGCGCTGGCAACGGCGAAGAACACGGGCAGATTGGCAAATAAGGCCGCCGCCACTTTGCGGATAAAGCCAATAATCAGTTGTGGTACCTGCAGATGGGCAAAGGCATCGCCGGTGACCGCGGGATTCTGCATCGCGGCAGCCAGGCCGAGAAAGATACCGGCAGCGGCAATAACGGAGATCGGCATCATTAATGCTTTACCGAAGGCATGAATTTGGCTGGCAAGATTCTTCATGGTGCGCGCCCTTTCATCGATGGAAAGAGCAATTATTAGCCAGTTATTGGATTCTCACGTCGCAGCCCGGTCCTGCCAGCGGGTAAAATTTGAACTGCATCACGCTTCTGCCAGCTTGAGCGCGATAAACGCCGCCTATCGCACCATTAAACCAATCAATTAGACAACTTTTGCTGTCAGTCGCACACTTTCCCACAACAGAAGTCATATTCTGATAACAATTCATAAACAATAAGCCTGCAACGACTATGAAATTTAAACGTAAAATTCAGCCTTATCGTGCCGCTGCTGGCGGCTGGGGCTCTTTGGAAGCCACCACCCGTTTCGTCCTTGATAGTAAAGCCGCGTTGAAAAACATGCGCAATTTGATGCGCATGAACAAAGCACGTGGCTTTGACTGCCCAGGTTGTGCGTGGGGTGATGACAATAAAAGTACCTTCAGCTTCTGTGAGAACGGCGCCAAAGCGGTGACCTGGGAAGCGACCCGCCGCGTAGTGGAGCCTGAATTCTTTGCCCAACACAGCGTGAGCACCCTGTATCAACAGAGCGACTATTTCCTGGAGTATCAGGGTCGCCTGACCCATCCGATGCGCTATAACAATGCCACCGATCACTATGAACCGATCAGTTGGGACGATGCGCTAGCGATGATTGCTCGTCATCTCAAGGCGATGGATCATCCCGACCAGATGGAGCTTTATACTTCCGGGCGCGCCAGTAACGAAGCCTCATGGCTCTATCAACTGTTTGGCCGTGTAATGGGCACCAATAACTTCCCTGACTGTTCCAACATGTGCCATGAAGCCAGCGGTACCGGCTTGAAGCGCAGTATCGGCGTCGGGAAAGGCACCATTCGTCTCGATGATTTTGACCACGCCAATGCGATTTTCGTTATCGGTCAAAATCCGGGAACTAACCATCCACGTATGCTGCACAGCCTGCGCCACGCGGCCGATCACGGTGCGAAAATCGTGACATTCAACACGCTGCGCGAGCGCGGGTTGGAACGTTTTGCCGATCCACAAAAACCGCTGGAAATCGTTACCTCTAAAGCAGGTACGATTAGCTCTGCCTATTACCAGCCTAATCTTGGCGGTGACATGGCGGCCATTCGCGGCATGGTGAAAACCCTGCTGGAAGTCCAGCGTGAGCGTCTGGCGGCCGGTGAACCGGGGATCTTCGACCAGGCGTTTATTGATGCCAATACCCATGGCATTGAGGGTTATCTGGCTGCCGTGGATAACACGCGCTGGGAAGATATCGTTCGTCAATCCGGACTGAGCGAAGCGCAGATTCGGGAAGCGGCAGCGATCTACCAAAGTGCTGAGCGCGTCATCATTACCTGGGCGATGGGTGTGACCCAGCATAAGCATTCTGTTGATACCGTACGTGAAATCACCAACCTGCAACTGCTGTTTGGCCAACTGGGTAAAAAAGGCGCCGGCCTGTGTCCGGTGCGCGGCCACAGTAACGTGCAGGGTAACCGCACCATGGGTATCGATGAGAAACCCAATAAGCCATTCCTCGATGCACTGGGCGCGCATTTCGGTTTTGAACCGCCGCGTGAACACGGCCATAACACCGTTGAAGCACTCAGCGCGATGTTGCGTGATGAAGTGAAAGTGCTGATCGCCCTGGGTGGCAATCTTGCTGCTGCTGCACCCGACTCACCGGTGACAGAGGAAGCATTGCAGCATTGCGGTCTGACCGTGCACATCAGCACCAAACTCAATCGCAGCCATTTAGTGCCGGGCCACGAGGGGTTGATTCTGCCAACGCTGGGCCGTACAGAGCGCGATCGTCAGGCCAGCGGTAACCAGTTCATCACCGTTGAGGACTCTTTCAGCATGGTGCATGCCTCAGAAGGTGTGGGCATTCCACTGGCAGACACCCAACGCTCCGAAACGGCGATTGTGGCAGGCATTGCACACGCCACGCTGGGCAGCGACAAAATTGACTGGCTGGGCATGGCCGATGATTACAATGTGATCCGCGATCACATCGGCGCCACCATTCCAGGCTTTGCCGACTTCAATAACAAATGCGATATTCCGGGCGGGTTCTATCTCGGTAGCGCGGCGGCAGAGTTGCGTTTCAATACGCCAAGTCAACGGGCGGAATTCAGCGCGGCGGCCTTGCCAGCTTCACTGTTCCCGCAGTTGGGTAATGATGTTGAAGTGCCGTTCACACTGCAGACCCTGCGTTCACATGACCAGTACAACACCACGATTTACGGCCTTGATGACCGTTATCGCGGTGTCTATGGCCAGCGTGAAGTGGTGTTTATCCACCCGGATGATATGGCGTCACTTGGCTTTAGCGAAGGCCAGTTAGTGGATATCGAAACGCTGTGGAATGATGGCCTGACGCGTCGTGTCAGTGGCTTTAAGCTGGTGCCGTATAACATTCCGCGTGGTAATCTCGCGGCCTATTATCCGGAAACCAACCCACTGGTGCCGCTCTCCAGCTACGGTGATGGCAGCGGGACACCGACCTCGAAATCGGTACCGGTCAAACTGGCGTTAACCGCCGCCGTACCGACCCAACGTATCGCCTGAGTCCTCAGCGTCATCAGAAGGTAAAAAGCCGCGTAATGCGGCTTTTTAGCCTGTTTTGGCCTTGCCGCGCGCCCCTGATTCGCGTAAAACTGTCCACCGCTCTTAGGCCACGAAACTAAATATATTATGTTCCAGGATAACCCGCTGCTCGCGCAGCTGAAAGAGAAGCTTCACGCGCAAACCCCGCGCGCCGAAGGTGTTGTGAAAGGCACGGAAAAAGGCTTTGGCTTCCTTGAAGTCGATGCTCAAAAAAGCTACTTCATTCCCCCTCCGCAGATGAAAAAAGTGATGCATGGTGACCGTATTTCTGCGGTGATCCACACTGATAAAGATCGCGAGAGCGCCGAGCCGGAAACCCTGATTGAGCCGTTCCTGACCCGCTTTGTTGGCCGCGTGCAGAAGAAGGACGATCGTTTGTCGATTGTGCCTGACCATCCGCTGCTGAAAGAGGCGATTCAGTGCCGCGCTGCCCGTGACGTGACCCATGATTTTCAGAATGGCGACTGGGCCGTGGCTGAAATGCGCCGCCATCCACTGAAAGGCGATCGCGGATTCTATGCTGAACTGACCGAATTCATTGTCACAGCCGACGATCATCTTGCGCCGTGGTGGGTCACCCTGTCGCGCCATAATCTGGAGCGCGAAGCCCCGAAAGTGGGCTTCGGCGAAATGCTGGATGAGCACTTGCAGCGCGAAGACCTTACCGCGCTCAACTTCGTCACCATCGACAGCGCCAGCACCGAAGATATGGATGATGCGCTGTATGTTGAAGAGCAGGCTGACGGCAATCTGCAGCTGACCATCGCTATTGCCGATCCGACCGCTTACGTGGCAGAAGGCAGCGAGCTGGATAAACTGGCTTCTAAACGCGCCTTCACTAACTATCTACCTGGCTTCAACATCCCGATGCTGCCGCGCGAACTGTCTGATGACATCTGTTCACTGCGTCCAAACGTACGTCGTCCGGCGTTGGCCTGCCGCGTTTCGCTCACGCCAGATGGCAGTGTAGCGGGTGAAGTGCAGTTCTTCGCGGCCTGGATCGAATCCAAAGCCAAGCTGGTTTACGACGAAGTGTCAGACTGGCTGGAAAACGCCGGGAGCTGGCAGCCTGAGAATGAGGCGATTGCCGGGCAGATTCGCTTGTTGCATCGTGTGTGCCTGGCGCGCAGCGAGTGGCGTCAAACTCATGCGCTGGTGTTTAAAGATCGTCCTGATTACCGTTTTGTGCTGGGTGAAAAAGGCGAAGTGCTGGATATCATTTCTGAGCCACGTCGCATCGCCAACCGCATCGTTGAAGAATCCATGATTCTGGCTAACGTCTGCGCGGCCAAAGTGCTGCAGGAGAAGCTGGGCTTTGGTATCTATAACTTGCATACCGGTTTCGATCTGGCCAATGCGGAGCAAGCCGCTGGCGTGCTTGCCGGTCACGGTATCACCGTTGATCCACAGGCGATCACCACGCTGGAAGGTTTCCGCCAGCTGCGTCGTGAGCTGGATGCCCAGCCAACTCAGTACCTCGACAGCCGTATTCGTCGCTTCCAGAGCTTCGCTGAAGTCGGCACCGAACCGGGTCCGCACTTTGGTCTGGGTCTCGAAGCCTATGCGACCTGGACATCGCCGATTCGTAAATTCGGCGATATGATCAACCATCGTCTGTTGAAAGCCATTGTGCGCGGCGACAGCATTGCGCGTCCAAAAGACGAGTTCACCACCATTATGAGTGAGCGCCGTCGCCTGAACCGCATGGCCGAACGTGACGTGGGTGACTGGCTGTATGCGCGCTTCCTCGCGCCATCTGCCGGGACCGATCGCAAATTCAGCGCCGAGATCATCGATGTGTCTCGTGGTGGTATGCGCGTACGTCTGCTGGAGAACGGCGCCGTTGCCTTTATCCCTGCCCCATTCATCCACGCGGTGCGTGATGAGCTGGTGTGCTCACAAGAGAGCGGCACCGTGCAGATTAAAGGCGAAGTCGCTTATCGTGTGACCGACATTATCGACGTGACCATTGCCGAAGTGCGTATGGAAACCCGTAGCGTTGTGGCGCGCCCTGCTGCCTGAGCATGAATATCAGCGGGATAACAGCCGTTATCCCGCATTTTGCCCTCTACGTTTTATCTGATGTTAAATTTGCCTTCCGCTTCACACTTCTGATTCGATTCCCTGTCGTTAACAATTCATTACATTACTTTTAACTTGTTGTATCCGATCGCCTATTTTCCCGGTCTCTACAAGGAGTTAACTCATGAACAACGTCAAAACCGGATTGATCTGGTTAGCGGTGGCGTTAATTGGTGCGGGTGCGTTTGCCATGCTGGCCCTCAGCCGTGGCGAACACGTCAACGCCGTCTGGCTGGTTATTGCGTCCGTTGCCTGCTACAGCATTGCTTATCGCTTCTACAGCCTGTTTATCGCTAAACGTATTTTCGAACTGGATGACCGTCGCCGCACGCCTGCTGAGCGGCTCAATGATGGTCTCGATTATGTGCCGACCAATAAATGGGTACTCTTCGGCCACCACTTTGCGGCGATTGCCGGTGCGGGTCCATTAGTTGGGCCGATCCTTGCGGCGCAGATGGGCTTCCTGCCCGGCACCATCTGGATTCTGGTCGGCGTGATGATGGCCGGTGCGGTGCAGGATTTCCTGATCCTGTTCATCTCTACCCGTCGTGATGGTCGCTCGCTCGGCGAAATGGCACGTCAGGAGCTGGGGTCGTTTGCGGGCGTGGTCACCATGCTCGGTGCACTCGGCGTGATGATCATCATCCTGTCGGCGCTGGCACTGGTGGTGGTGAAAGCACTAGCCAACAGTCCGTGGGGGCTGTTTACCATCGCCGCAACCATTCCGATCGCGCTGTTTATGGGCGTCTATATGCGCTATCTTCGCCCCGGCAAGATCGCTGAAGTGTCGATTATCGGCTTTGTGCTGATGATGGCGGCGATTATTTACGGTGGTGATGTGGCAGCCGATCCCTATTGGGGACCGCTGTTCACGCTGAAAGGCACTGAACTGACCTGGGTGCTGGTGATCTATGGCTTTGTCGCCTCGTCACTGCCTGTGTGGCTGCTGCTGGCTCCGCGTGACTACCTGTCAACCTTCCTGAAAATCGGTGTCATTATCGGGCTGGCGGTTGGGATTCTGTTCGCCATGCCGGAACTGAAAATGCCGGCGGTGACCAAATTTATCGACGGTAGCGGGCCGGTGTTCTCCGGTGCACTGTTCCCGTTCCTGTTTATCACTATCGCCTGTGGCGCCATCTCGGGCTTCCACGCGCTGGTCTCCAGCGGCACTACGCCAAAACTGGTTGAGCGCGAAAGTCACATCCGCTTTATCGGCTATGGCGCGATGCTGATGGAATCTTTTGTGGCGATCATGGCGCTGATTTGCGCCTCAGTGCTCGATCCGGGCGTCTATTTTGCGATGAATTCACCCGCAGCACTGATCGGCACCACCGTTGAGAGCGCTTCGCAGGTGATTAACGGCTGGGGCTTTGTCGTCACGCCGGAGATGTTGAGCGGCATCGCGCGCGATGTGGGTGAAAGTACCGTACTTTCCCGAGCCGGAGGTGCACCGACCTTTGCCGTGGGGATGGCGCACATCATCACCGAGGTATTTAACAGCCGGGTAATGATGGCGTTCTGGTATCACTTCGCCATCCTGTTTGAAGCGCTGTTTATCCTGACGGCGGTCGATGCCGGTACCCGCGCCTGTCGCTTTATGGTGCAGGATTTGGTCGGCACCGTGGTGCCTTCCATGGCCAACAACCGTTCATGGCTGGGCAATATGGCGGGCACCACGGTGGCCGTTGCCGGATGGGGCTTCTTTGTCTACCAGGGTGTGGTCGATCCGCTGGGCGGCATCAATACCCTTTGGCCGCTGTTTGGCATTGGCAACCAGATGCTGGCCTCGATGGCACTGATTCTCGGCACCGTAGTGCTGTTCAAAATGAAGAAGCAGCGTTACGCGTGGGTGACGATTTTACCGACCGCCTGGCTGTTTGTGACCTCCATGACTGCAGGGTGGCAGAAGATTTTCCACGAGAAGCCCTCCATTGGCTTCCTTGCGCAAGCCAACAAGTTCCGTAAAGGGATTGATGAGGGTGTGATTATCGCCCCGGCGAAAACCGTGGCGGACATGCAAACTATCGTGTTTAGCAATCAAATTAACGCGGCCCTGTGTGGCTTCTTTATGCTGGTGGCCGTCACCATGTTGATTGCAGCGTTCTTTGTTATCCGCCGTGCCCTGGGCAGCCAGGTCCCTACCACCCATGAGTCCGAAGTCTCCCTGCGTAAGGAGGTGCGGAATGTCTGAGTCCATTCATCGCTGGAAAAAACCGATTGGTGCCTGGCACATTCAGCATTGCTTACCGATCGCACCCCAGGCCACCGGGCAAACTCTTAATCACTGGCAACGAATATGGCAGGGATTGAAGCAAAGTTTTCGCTTAATGGTTGGCGTTCACGATTATCAAACTTATCTGAAGCATATGCGCGAGCATCATCCCGGGCAAACGCCGATGGATGAGCGCGCCTTTCATCGCTACTGCCTTGAGGCCCGTTTTCCCAGCCAGGCAGGCAAGCTCGGCAAGTGTCCTTGCTGACATTTTTAAGCCCCGATTTTCGGGGCTTTTTCGTGCCATTCTTTAGTGAAAACAAAAATATATTTGGTTTGCATCTTGTGCTAACGCAGGAGGTTGAATACTGTTGCTAAAATAATGAGATACCGCCTGCTCAGCATTTCCCCGGAGGAAGTTTCCATGACCGATGAACAAGGGCAAACGTTGCTATACACCCTGTTTGGCACAACCAGCCCTCATTGGCGTTTAACTTCAGATAGCGATGCTTTGCATTTTGCCGAAGATGAGAATGCTAATACTAATTTGGCGGTTCCATTAACCCCCGCGCAGGCCAGTTTGCTGCGTGCGATGACGGTGATCACTTCCAGTATCAACCTGACCCTCTCCCTGCGCGGTGCGCCGGTGCCTATGCACTTTGTCGGCCGCAAGGTGAACCAATCAACATGGGCTGGTACCTCTTCCGCCTGGGGTGATACCTCCTCCGTGGCGCGTGATTTAACACTCGGATTGTCTTTTGCTGAACAAGTGGTCTCCGAGGCAAACTCGGTGATTGTGATCCTCGATCAACGTGGGAATATTCAGCGATTCAATCGCTTAAGCGAAGAGTACACCGGTCTGAAAGAGCAGGAAGTGATCGGCCGCAACGTGTTTCAACTGTTTATGACCAAGCAGGAAGCGCAGGCTTCACGCCGCAACATTTCGGGTTTCTTCCGCGATGGCAATTCTTATGAAGTGGAACGCTGGATCAAAACCAAAAAAGGCCAGCGACTGTTTCTGTTTCGTAATAAGTTTGTGCACAGCGGTAGCGGGAAAAATGAAATTTTCCTCATCTGTTCTGGAACCGACATCACAGAAGAGCGACGCGCTCAGGAACGCTTACGTGTTCTCGCCAATACCGATACGGTGACCGGTTTACCCAACCGCAATGCCATCCATCAACAGATTAGTCTGGCACTGGAATTAGCCAATGGCAGTCAAACTGGCGTGGTTTATCTCGATCTGGACAATTTTAAGAAGGTGAACGACGCCTACGGCCATATGTTTGGCGACCAACTGCTGCAAGCGGTCTCCCTCGCCATTCTCAGCTGTCTGGGCAAAGATCAGACGCTAGCCCGTCTTGGTGGTGATGAGTTCGTGGTACTGGCAGAACATACCAGCCAGGCTGCGCTGGAAGCCATGGCATCACGTATTCTTGAGCGCCTGCGTCAACCCTTCCGCGTCGGTTTGATAGAAGTCTACAGCGGCTGCTCGATTGGTATCGCCCTGGCCCCGCTGCACGGCGAGGATCGGGAAAGTCTGATCCGCAACGCCGATACCGCGATGTATCACGCCAAAGAGAATGGGCGCGGTAAATTCTGCGTGTTCGCTAACGAGATGAATCAGCGTGTTTTCGAATATCTCTGGCTTGATACTAACCTGCGTAAAGCACTGGAACTGGAGCATCTGGTGGTGTACTACCAGCCCAAATTAGATCGTGACGGCGAAGTGCGCAGCGCAGAAGCATTGGTGCGCTGGAATTCCGTAGAGCGCGGTCTGGTGCCGCCTGGCGACTTTATCTCGTATGCTGAAGAATCGGGCCTCATCGTGCCGCTTGGCCGCTGGGTGATGCTGAACGTTCTGCAACAAATTATTCAGTGGCGCAGCGAGGGAATTTACCTGCGCGTTGCCGTTAATGTTTCGGCTAAACAATTGATTGACCAAAGTATCTATACCGATTTAAAGCAGGCGCTGAGCGAAGCCGGCCTCACGGATTGTCCCATTGATATCGAGCTCACCGAAAGCTGCCTGATTGAGAACGAAGCCGGTGCACTCACGCTGATGAAGCAGTTCCAGGAACTGGGCGCTCAGGTTCATCTTGATGACTTTGGTACCGGTTATTCCTCGCTTTCCCAGTTGGCTCGCGTGCCCATTGATGCAATCAAACTGGATCAAAGTTTCGTACGTAACATCAACAAACAACCAGTGGCGCAATCTTTGGTCCGTGCCATTGTCGCCGTGGCCAAAACCCTCGATCTGCAAGTGATTGCGGAAGGGATTGAAACCAAAGCCGAAGAGAAGTTTGTGATGACCAACGGTGTCGATGGGCGTCAGGGCTATTATTATGCAAAACCAATGCCCGCAGAACAGCTCGGGCATTGGCTGGCTAAGCATCCTGCCCGCGTTTAACGCTGCTCTCGATTATCCGGCTTTGCGCAGGGATGCGCTATGACGGTTCTGTAGTTGCACCAGTCGTTCCATGTAAGCAATGTCTTTAGGCTCCAGTGTGAAGGCGTAATCCACCCAATCTTCCGTGATATCCATCAGCTCGGCTCGTGAGAGTTGCAGCACGCGCTGGCGCGCTTTCAGCATGGCTCTCACACCATTCAACTTCGGACGCAAGGTATCGATAAAGGTACGCGTGGTGCGGTAGGCATCGCCTGGCTGGAAGACTTTATCCACCAGACCGCGCGTCTCATACCACTCCGCGCTATGCGACTCCCCTTCACAGATCAGCTCTTCGGCCAGCTTCATGCCAGAACGACGTGCCACCAGTGAATAGCCGCCCATGCCAGGGAACAGGTTAAACGCGATCTCCGGGAACCCCATCCGTGCAGAGTTCTGCGCCAGAATGAAGTGATGGGCCAGCGCGGCTTCAAAGCCACCACCCAATGCACTACCTTCAATCATCGCCAGCGTCACCGCTCCGGTATCAAACCCCCGCGCTGCCGAATGGATGCAATCCACGCAGGCACGCGCATAGGCCCGCAGCGCTTCACGACGGTTGTTACGAATGCACTCCACAAAGAAACGCAAATCGCCACCGGCGTTGAACATCTGCGGCACCAGCGAACCCGTCACCCAAAAATCAATCGGCAAACCCGAACGCTGAGCGGCATAGCTCAAATTCATGATTTCCTCGATTAATTCGTGGTTGAAACTGGGCCGTGGCTGCGCACGCAGCATCATCCACATGGTGTGTCGGCCCTCCTCATAATAGGCCGCCAGCTGGGTAGTTTGTCCGACTTCGGTAAACAATCTGCAAGTTGGTTGGTTAATTACTGTCATTGTCTCATCCTCTAGTTATGTGATGCGTTAAACGCAACATCAGCGTAATCCAGAGTGAGGCCAGACCAAATGAGAGATTGATTTATAAAGTAAAATCCAGAGATATCCCCGACCATAGGGCCGGGGAAAGATAAGCAGGCTTACTTGATGGCAGCGCGCTGTCCCACCGCCACATGAGAACGCTTAACGCGTTTCGAATAGACGGCGGTGATAATCGGCACTAATACAGAAGTCACAATAACGCATGTCGCCACCAGTGCAGTCGCTGCAGGAGCGACCGGTTTAAACTGAGGCAGCATCTCTGCAATCAGTACCGGCGTGGCCACTGCCGCGCCTGCGGTGCTGGAGGCTGCGATCCCCGCCGTGCCATCACCACCACCTATCAAGCGATCGGCAATAATCAGTGGAATACCGGTGATGATGATGACTGCTACACCGAGCAATACGCCCAACAACCCGGTTTGTGCGATCACGGCCAAATCGATGGTGTTACCCAAAGCGAAGGCAAAGAACGGAATCAAGGTATGAACGGCTTTGCCGAAGAACTCGCGTAATTCCGGGTCAAGATTGCCAAGCGCGAAACCGACAATAAAGGGCAACACCGCGCCAACAAACACGTGGGGCTCAAACGAAGCAATGCCTGCAGTCCCCAGGATCACCATGGTCATCAGCGGACCCGATTCCAGCGACATCAGCACAAACGCGCCGGCTTCTTCTTTTGAACCGTATTGCTGCATGATGGAGGCATAAAGGCCGCCATTGGTCATGTCCATGGCAGCAACCAATGCCAGCGTGGATAAACCGGCGAACATACCGACTTCTACGCCATTTTCCGGCATCATGCGGGATGCCACGGCAGCCACGACCCAGGCAACGGCGATTTTAGTTAATACCAGGGTGCCGGATTTACGCAGCACGGTTCCGGTTGCGCTGAGTTTGATCGATGCCCCCATACAGAAGAACCATACCGCCAGAATCGGCACAGTGCCCGTCATCAGGCCGTTAGTAAAAGAGCCAAAGTATTTTCCTGCGCCGGGTGAAAATGTGTGGCAAAGCGCGCCCAAAAACAGCGGGATTAACATCATACCGCCTGGAATCTTATCGATTGCACGTTTGATATGCATAGTTGTGTCACCTTTACTGAGCCAGAAGGAGGTGCGTTATCGTTCGCCGGATGGCATGGCAGGCAAGATAACCACTGACAGTCAGGAAAAAAGTGATCGAATCGATATTAATGAAACGGTGTTTTATTTTTATAGGTTGGGCATTTCTTTTTTATGATGTGCATCGCCATACCAGCGCTAAATGGCAAAAAATTAAGGCGCCCTCAGGCGCCTCAATAAAGTTTCAATGTTCAATTCTGCCCGTACCAGGCATTTTTGCCATGCTTACGCAGATAATGCAGATCAAGTAAATTCTGCGAAATCGGAGGCAGTTCGCTGCGCAGTTGTTCCGTGTGAAGTGCCATGTAAGCCACTTCTTCCAGCACCACCGCACTGTGCACAGCTGCAGCTGCATCTTTACCCCAGGCAAAAGGACCGTGCGAGTTGACCAGCGCAGCAGGGATGTCGGCTGGCTTAATGCGGCGTTGAGCAAAGCTTTCAATAATCACCTGCCCGGTGTTCCATTCATACTCTTGCTGTATCTCTTCACGCTTCATCGCACGCGTACAGGGAATGGTGCCGTAGAAATCATCCGCGTGTGTTGTCCCCAGCGCCATAATGTCGCGCCCGGCCTGCGCCCAAATTGTGGCGTGGCGTGAATGGGTATGTACGATGCCACCAATCTCCGGCCAGGCGAGATACAGCGCGCGATGGGTGGCCGTATCGGATGATGGGCGAAGCGCCCCTTCCACCACCTTGCCGCTCGCTAACTCCACAACCACCATATCGTCGCGCTGCATATTCTCGTATTTCACGCCCGAAGGTTTGATCACCAGCAGGCCATGGTCGCGGTCAATGGCGCTGACGTTACCCCAGGTAAAAGTGACCAGGTTATAGCGCGGTAAGTCAAGGTTGGCTTCCAGCACCTGCTGCTTGAGCAATTCCAGCATAATTTTTTCTCCTGCGTACTGTGATAGCTGAATTGTGCTGAACGAGCAGAGAAAACGTTATGGAGCGAATCGCTGTAAAAGCAGCGGAAAGTCGCTGAGACCGGAGAAGTGTGGCGTGAATTCAGAATTTTCTATCTTCATGGCATTTAGCTTTGCTTTAGGTGGCTAAAGTCAGGAGCGGTACGGTTTCTACCGGTTAACTCGCCCATTAAAGCGCTGTATACAGGCATCAAAGTGAGCAATGAATCACACGCAGGGATGACGTACTTCGTTGCGCAACATCTATACTTACAAGGTTGCCTCTGTACATACAATCAAGGAGAAAGAGATGACGACAACAATGAAACGTATGACCGTTGCGGTATTAGCTGCCACCCTGGTTGTTGCCTTGAGTGGTTGTTCGAACTGGTCAAAACGCGACCGCAATACCGCCATTGGCGCGGGTGCGGGTGCAATCGGTGGTTCTGTTCTGACTAACGGAAGTGCACTCGGTACCGTGGGTGGTGCAGCCGTTGGCGGTATTATCGGCCATCAGGTTTCTAAATAACGATAAAGATTCAGGCTACGCAGCGCATCTACAGCATCACGGGCCGCACAGTGTGCGGCCCGTTTTTATTAACCGCCGGCTAATTTAACTTTCATGCCTTTAGCTTCAAGTAGCGCTTTCAAGAGATCGCGTTTATCGCCTTGAATCTCGATGACGCCATCTTTGAGTGACCCACCGCAGCCACACTTCTTCTTCAGTTCTGCCGCCAGTTTAGTAAGCGCATCATCATCCAGATCAATACCCGTAATCAGGCAAACACCTTTGCCTTTGCGGCCGCTGGTCTGGCGTTGAATACGCACTATGCCGTCCCCTTGCGGGCGCGGCGCTTTTTCTTCTTCCTGTGCGATACGGCCAGTTTCAGTGGAGTAAACCAGTCGGTTGTCCTGAGCCATTAGGCCTCCTGTAAACTTTGCAGGATAGTGTGCAGCGTTGCAGCCGGATCATTTGATTGGGTGATCGGACGCCCAATCACCATGTAATCCACGCCAGCCAGTTTTGCCTGCTGCGGCGTCATGATACGGCGTTGATCGCCCGCATCACTGCCTGCCGGACGAATACCTGGTGTCACCAGCGCGAAATCCTGACCCAACACCTGTTTAAAGTGCGCAGCTTCCTGAGCGGAACAGACCACGCCATCCAGGCCACACTCACGCGTCAGGCGAGCGAGACGTTCTGCCTGCTCTGCGGGAGAAAGCGTAATGCCGAGACCCCTGAGATCGTCTTCATCCATGCTGGTCAGTACAGTTACCGCAATCAGAAACGGCGCATCGCTACCAAAAGGCAGCAGCGCTTCACGAGCCGCATTCATCATCCGCGCCCCGCCACTGGCGTGAACGTTGACCATCCACACACCGAGATCGGCAGCAGCGGCTACCGCGTGCGCGGTAGTATTGGGAATATCATGAAACTTCAGATCGAGAAAAACGTCAAAACCACGCGACTGCAGTGTTTTCACCAGCGACGGGCCAAATAGCGTAAACATCTCTTTGCCGACTTTCAGGCGGCACTGGCTCGGGTCAATGCGGTCCACAAACTGCAGTGCGCTGTCGAGATTATGATAGTCGAGTGCCACCAGAATCGGTGAAGTGGTTACAGGCATAACGTTTCCTCAAAGGCAGGCACCCGCAGGCGCAATGGACAAACGGCAAGCATTCTACCCGTGCGTGCCCTTCCCGACAATCTCACAGCGCGGTTAATACCGATGATAGACTGAACGCTGCACAATGCTGCAGTTTCGGTTGATGAATCAGCCCAATAGTATGTTGTAACTATCTAGCAGAATAAATAAAAAAACGGCCGTTACTGGCCGTCGAGTCCGCGAATCGGTTTCACCGAAGACCATGCGCGACAGGATGGGCAATGCCAATAAAGCGCATGTGCGGTAAATCCACACTTCTGGCAGCGATAGCGCGGTTTAGTGCGAATCTGTTCGCCTACCATATCACGCAGCACCATCAGGCTCTCTTTGGCACGACCGTCTTCTGCTTCGTGCAGGTGGAAATCCATCAAGCGATGGAACACGCGCATGGTCGGATGGCGCTGCAACTGGCGGTTGATATACAGCTGCGCCGCTTCCGGGCCCTGCTGCTGTTCAAGGATATCAGAAAGGTAAAGTTCAGCGGCCGCGCCGGTATTCTCTTCGACGCAGCGCTGTAAAAACTGAGCCCAATCTTCAGGCTGATTCAGTCGCTGATAGCAGGTTTCGAGCATCGATAAGGTTTCGCTCACCAGCTCTTTATCTTGATCCAGTACGCGCTGCAGGCGAGCCGTTGCTTTGGCGTATTCCCCCTGCTCCATAAAGATGCGTCCCATCATGATGGAAACGCGTGCACTCTGGTGATCGGCCGATTCGCCTTTCTTCAGCAACGTCATGGCGCGATCCAGATCGTCACTGCTCAATGCCTGTAGCGCAAGCTCACAGTAAAAATGGGCAATTTCACCCTTCTGCTTGTCTTTGCCCAGCTTGACCAATCTTTCCGCCACTTCGATAGCTTTCTGCCAGTCACTGGTTGCCTGATGTATCAGTAGAAGTTGCTGTAATGCACCGATGCGGAAGTCGGTTTCATCAATCAGCTGGCTAAACATGTCTTCAGCGCGGTCGTACAATCCTGCGGCCATGTAATCGCGTCCCAACTGCTGAATCGCCAGCAGGCGTTGTTCATAGCTCAGGGAAGCGCTTTCCATCAAAGATTGGTGGATACGAATGGCGCGGTCAACTTCGCCGCGTGAACGGAACAGATTGCCAAGCGTCAGGTGAGCTTCGACTGTGCCGCTGTCCTCCTTCAGCATATCCAGAAAGAGATCGACAGCTTTGTCCTGTTGATTGGAAAGCAGAAAGTTTACACCGGCAACGTATTCACGTGACAGGCGATTCGCTTCCTGTTGCTTATCCTGATGTGCACTTCGGCGGCCCATGTACCAGCCATATGCCGCAGCAACAGGAAGAAGCAAAAACAGCAATTCAAGCATCGAAACTTAATCCCGACGACCAGCAGTGGAAGAATTTGTCACAGCCGTTGATTGTTCATTCTGCGCCTGAATGCGTTTCAGCTTGCGCTGCGCGTGAGCGAGAGAAACACGTATCCGCAACCAGAAAAGACCGCAAATTGCCCATCCGAGCAGGAATCCGGCACCAAACAGGCTCGCCAGCAATGTGGAGATACGGAATTCACCCTGCGCCAGCAGATAGTTAAAAGTGACGATTTGGTCGTTATGCGCTCCAAGCGTGACGGAGATGATAAAAATGACCAAAACCACGAGAAAAATCAGCAAATATTTCACAATGCGTCCTGTCGTGAGGTTATCCAGTAGAAGTATGCCAAAAAAGTGCCGTCGATGCTGCTTATCAGCACATCACTTAGCGCATTTTCCGTAAGCGCAATCAATCATATGGGGTCGCGCGCGAAAATTACAATGCGTCATCACGCTGTGCGATCTCCTGCTGCTCTTCGCGCGGCACCGTAAGCGGACCACAAAAACGCTGCGCCAGCCATGTGGCTACCGTAACCAGCAGCCAGGAAATCAGAGTGGCCACCACCAAATCGCGCGGCCAATGCATGCCCAGCAGCAAACGGCTGCCCATGACCATCGTGGCCCAGGCAAACAGCACCACCACGGTCACTATGTGCCGCCGTGGCCAGAGTAAGCCAATCACCAACAATGCCCAACTGGCGGCAAACATGGTATGTCCGGAAGGAAAGGCAAAGCCCGTTTCATACGCCCAGTGGTTTTTCAGCCATTGCGGCAGTTGAGTATCGTTAGCCAATAATGCCGACACTAACTGACTGCGCCCCTGACGGTTCTGCTGATAAAACGCCGCTTCATCAATACCGTGGCTCTTCTCCAGCCAAACGACATAAGGACGCGGTTCCTGTACCTGCTCTTTAATGAAAGATTTGGTGTACTGACCGACAAGAATAGCGCCATTCATGAAGATAATCAGTAATATGGCGGGTTTAAGCCGGAAGCGTAAGCACCATAAAACCCAGGTGCTGAGGATAATACTGGTCAATATACCCCAGGGGCTGGTGACGGTTTCTGTCATCCAGAAAAGCACCCGCAAAAACGCGCTACTCTCACCTGGCTGCCATTGCCAGCCAGAGAGCCAGACCGCAACGGGCATGACTAATAACAAAAGCATTCCCAGGGTAGTGCGCTGCGCAATTTTTAACATCCGTTTCCTTTTAGATCCGTGGGTAATCGCGTGGGTGGCATAACTTTAGCTGAAAAAAGAATAACATACCCGTTGCGGCTTAGATAATTGTGCTTTATCACTACAATAACTCTGACTGATTAACGGCCCGGGTACAGGTTGTGGCACAATATTGTCAGTTTTGTCGGGCCAGTCGGGCCCGTGCGTTATCATGATGATAGCGCATCCTCTGAAGGTTCTGGAGAGTCACATGCAGCTTAAACGGGTAGCAGAAGCCAAACTGCCCACGCCATGGGGAGATTTCCTGATGGTTGGTTTTGAAGAACTGGCAACTGGCCAGGATCATGTCGCGCTGGTTTACGGTGATGTTAGCGACCACAATCCAGTGCTGGCGCGCGTTCACTCTGAGTGTCTAACCGGTGATGCGCTGTTCAGCCTGCGCTGCGATTGTGGTTTTCAACTGGAAGCGGCACTCACCGCTATCGCTGAAGAAGGCCGTGGCGTGCTGTTATATCACCGCCAGGAAGGCCGTAATATCGGTCTGTTGAACAAGATCCGCGCCTACGCTTTGCAAGACAAAGGTTACGACACCGTTGAAGCGAATCATCAGTTGGGCTTTGCCGCCGATGAGCGCGATTTCACCCTGTGTGCAGATATGTTCAAACTGTTGGGCGTCAATGAAGTCCGCCTGCTGACGAACAATCCACGCAAAGTCGAGATCTTGAGCGAAGCGGGAATTAATATTGTAGAACGTGTGCCGTTAGTGGTTGGGCGCAACCCCAAAAATGCTCACTACCTTGATACCAAGGCAGAAAAAATGGGCCATCTGCTGCCAAAAGCGTAATGCAGATAGCAAAAAGCCGGGAAATCTCCCGGCTTTTTCTTTAGTTCAGCATATTACGTATCACATAGTGCAATATGCCGTCGTTCTGGTAATAGGTCAGCTCATTGCCGGTATCGATACGACACCGGGTTTCCAGCGTCTCTTTTTTACCATCGACACGCGTCAGGGTGACATTCACAGTACAACCGGGTTTCAACTGTGAAAGGTTTTCGACATCAATAAACTCCTCCCCGGTTAGTCCCAATGTTTTGCGCGTGACGCCAGCGGGGAATTCCAGCGGCAGGATCCCCATGCCGATCAGGTTAGAGCGGTGGATACGCTCGAACGACTCAGAAATGACCACGCGCACACCTTGCAAACGTGGGCCTTTCGCAGCCCAGTCGCGGCTGGAACCTGAGCCATACTCCTTCCCGGCGATCACTGCCAGTGGCACACCTTCTGCCTGATATTTCATGGCCGCATCGTAAATCGCCAGCTGTTCATTGCTGGGGAAGTGTTTGGTGTATCCCCCTTCCACGCCCGGCACCATTTCATTTCGAATACGAATATTTGCAAAGGTCCCGCGCATCATCACTTCGTGGTTACCACGACGCGAACCGTATGAGTTGAAATCGGTACGCTCAACACCATGCGACAGCAAATAGCGTCCAGCAGGACTTTCCGCTTTAATACTGCCCGCCGGTGAGATGTGGTCAGTGGTGACAGAATCACCCAACATTGCCAGAATGCGTGCGCCCTTAATATCCTTGACCGGTTCCGGCGTTTTGCCCATATCGTCAAAGAACGGCGACAGGCGGATGTAAGTCGATCCCTCATCCCAGTCATAGGTTGCGGCTTCACTCACTTTGATTTGCTGCCATTCCGGCGTACCGTCAAAGACCTCCGCATACTCTTTATGGAACATATCGCTGGTCACTTTCTGCACTGCGGCGGCAATCTCTTCAGGTGATGGCCAGATATCCTGCAGATAGACATCGTTGCCTTGTCTATCCTGCCCGATGGGATCGTTCTGCAGGTTGAGCTTCATGTTACCGGCCAACGCATAAGCCACCACCAGCGGCGGCGATGCAAGCCAGTTCGTTTTCACCAGCGGATGGATGCGCCCTTCGAAGTTACGGTTACCCGATAGCACAGCACCCACGGTCAGATCGCCTTCTTTGATGGCACTCTCGATTTCATCTGGCAATGGGCCCGAATTACCAATGCAGGTGGTGCAACCATACCCCACCAGATTGAAGCCTAATTCATCCAGATATGGCGTCAGCTGGGCCACCGCGAGGTAATCCGACACCACTTTTGATCCCGGTGCCAGCGACGCTTTCACCCAAGGTTTGCGCATCAATCCGCGCTCAACCGCATTTTTCGCCAGCAGACCCGCCGCCATTAAGACGCTGGGGTTGGATGTGTTGGTACAAGAGGTGATGGCCGAAATAACCACCGCGCCGTCTTCCAGCTGATAGTTATCGCCGGTCTCGCTGTCACTATAGGTTACGGTCTTGTGGGCTTTCTGCGCATGATTGACTTCGAGTTCGTTGCTGGCATCAAAAGCTGCGGGCACATCGCCTAAGGAGACACGATCCTGCGGACGTTTTGGACCCGCAAGGCTGGATTCAACGTTTGCCATGTCCAGCGCCAGTGAGCTGGTAAACCGTGGTTCGTCGCCCGGATTTCGCCACATCCCTTGTTGCTTAGCATAAGCTTCGACTAACTCGACTTGTTCAGCATCACGCCCGGTCAGGGTCATGTAGCTCAGGGTCACTTCATCAATGGGGAAGAAACCGCAGGTGGCACCATATTCCGGTGCCATATTGGCGATAGTTGCGCGATCGGCCAGCGGCAAATCGGCCAGGCCATCACCATAAAATTCAACGAATTTGCCCACCACACCATGCTTGCGCAGCATTTGCGTCACGGTTAAAACCAGGTCGGTTGCAGTGATGCCAGGACGCAGTTTGCCGGTGAGTTTGAAACCGACAACGTCGGGGATCAACATAGACACGGGCTGCCCTAACATGGCGGCTTCGGCTTCAATACCGCCCACACCCCAGCCTAATACGCCCAGCGCGTTGATCATCGTGGTATGGGAGTCTGTGCCGACTAAGGTATCAGGATAAGCGACCTCTTTGCCTTCTAGCGTTTCATGCCAGACGGATTTACCCAGATATTCCAGGTTAACCTGATGGCAGATACCGGTGCCTGGCGGCACTACGCGGAAGCGGTCAAACGCTTTTTGCCCCCAGCGCAGGAAAACGTAGCGTTCGTGGTTGCGCTCCATCTCCAGACGCACGTTTTCTTCGAAGGCGTCTTCATCCCCAAAATGGTCAACAGTCACCGAGTGGTCAATGACCAAATCGACCGGCGATAAGGGGTTAACTTTGGCCACATCGCCGCCGAGGCGTTTTACCGCTTCACGCATCGCCGCTAAATCGACTACCGCTGGCACGCCAGTAAAATCTTGCATCAACACGCGCGCGGGGCGATAGGCAATTTCCCGGTCAGCATGAGCGTCTTTCTGCCAGCCAACCAGAGCCTGAATATCTTCAGCGGTTACGGAATCCTCATCCTGCCAGCGCAGGAGGTTTTCCAGCAACACCTTCATTGATTTGGGTAAGCGATCGATATTACCCAATTGCTGGGCAGCTTTTGGCAGGCTGTAGTAATGATATTTTTTTGCCCGAACGTCCAGCGTATCCTGACTGTGCTCCCGTAACGTTAACGACATAGCTCCTCCTTTTATGGGCCTCTCTTTTAAACCTCAATAACCACAAGGTTTAGCTTAAAGATAGACCACAATTTCGTTAACGATTTGATAACAACACGAAATGACACATAAAGGCACAAAGAAAAATGCCCCGACGTTTGTCAGGGCATTAATAGAAGTCAGTACAATTTGAGTTATTGGATTAGATCATTGCCCACACGGCCGCGGCCCAAAATGCAAAGGAAAAGGCATAAACGCCGAACCATGAAAAAGTCGTTGTATTCATCGAGTCACTCCCTCCCGGATTCCGGGCAAAAAAAGTCCACCGTCTTCAGCGTTGTACTGATGACACCGTTTTTTGAATGCTGAGTGTTAAAGGACGGGCTTTTAAAATGCCCACCGGATAATCCGGTAAAGAGAGGTATGGGTGTCTATATATAGAACAGAACGCAGACTGCGTTATTTCGACTTCGGATCCATGAACGATTCGATAAAGTTACGCTGGTTTTCACTCAGTTCCCACGACGCAGGAATCGCCACAGGCTGTTCAACGCTCTTTACTTCTTTCGCTTTGCACGCTGACGTGTTCGGCTGACGCGCAGAAACCGGAGACTTACGGCTGAGTGTATTTGCCCACATGGCTTAACCCCACATACGCCAAATCATCAATGCCACCACTACCCAGAACAGTGCTGAAGCAGCGAAGACGGTCAACCAAGCCTTGCGACGCACATTACCAGAGCGCTCAACCTTGGCGGTTTTAGTACGAAAATCTTGTTGTACAGTCAGTCTAGTATTCATAGTTTTTGATAATCACTCTCAATAAAACGATTGTTGATAACGATTAAGATTTAGGACGAATCCTAAACTTGTTAAGTCCGAAAATCCAGTTATTTTTATTGAGTACAACGATTAACGCTATTTATCAAAACCCAAAATATTGATGAGATAAATTTAATTACTGATCAAACTATTCATCAAATAACTACTTTGTAAATTTGGGTTAAAACAAATTTAGTACCATTCTAAATTTGAGTTTAATTTTAAGGACCAGACTAAAAGCCCTTTCTCATCAGTTGATAACTGGAGTATGGGAATATTCCTGGCGGTCCGCAAAGCGGCAGCGTAAATTTTGTGTACTGTTTCTCATTTAAGAAATAACAATGAAAAAACATGTGATCGATGTTTCATTTACAAAAAAATAATGAAATTTTTTGAGATTCTTGTGGCGCTAACGAGGGGGTATTCACAAGATGCCCACTGGACACCTTGTGAAAATAATGAGTTACGGGATTATTTAAAAGGTAACTTGATATCGCGGAACATCGCTTCGATATCTTCATTTGAACGCAATGCGACCGCGGCATCCACGACATCACGGGTTAAATGCGGTGCAAAACGTTGAATAAAATCATACATATAGCTTCGAAGGAACGTGCTACGCCTAAAGCCAATTTTGGTCGTGCTATTGGTAAAAATTTCTGAAGCTTCGATTCGCACCAGGTCCGGATCGGAAACCGGGTCCACCGCCATACTGGCAATCACACCCACGCCCAAGCCCAGACGCACATACGTTTTGATGACATCAGCGTCGGTGGCGGTAAAGACGATACGTGGTGTTAATCCTGCACGATTAAACGCAGTATCCAGCTCTGAGCGGCCAGTGAAGCCAAAGGTATAGGTCACGAGCGGGAAATCGGCCAACTCTTCAATCGTTACATTCGATTTGCCTGCCAGCGGGTGATCTGGCGTGACTACTATCGCGCGGTTCCAGTGATAGCAAGGCAACATAATCAGGTCGTCGTACAAATGCAGCGCTTCAGTCGCAATCGCAAAGTCAGCATTCCCCTTTGACACCGCTTCAGCAATTTGCGTCGGCGAGCCCTGATGCATATGCAGCGAGACGCGCGGGTAACGCTCGATAAACCCTTTGATCACACCGGGCAAGGCATAACGCGCTTGAGTATGTGTGGTCGCCACATACAGCGAGCCTTTATCAGGCCAGGTGTGCTCACCCGCGACAGACTTAATCGCATCTACTTTGGATAATACTTCGCGAGCAATTCGGATGATCTCTTCACCCGCTGGCGTAACCTGAGTGAGATGCTTCCCACTACGCGCAAAAATCTGCACGCCGAGTTCATCTTCCAGCATACGCACTTGCTTACTGATGCCCGGTTGTGAGGTATAGAGACCTTCAGCGGTGGAGGAGACGTTGAGGTTGTGATTAACCACCTCGACGATGTAACGCAACTGCTGCAATTTCATAGTTATATCTTCCCGGTAGCGACAGAGGGGCCATCCCTGCAGGCGTGTTTCCGCCTTAATTAAGGTATAGGGAGGGAAAGCATGTCAGCGAAACGAAAAAAGCTATAACCACTATATCAGTTAACGAAAGAATGTAGAACGATTAGCTATAAGGATGAGGAAAAGGCCAGCAGAAGCTGGCCTTGAGGGGAATTACTTCTTCGCTTCCTGCCACTTACCGTCGATATAGAACATCGACCAGCCAGTCGCTTTGCCCTCCTTCTCGGAGGAAACATACTGCTGCTTAGTTTTACGGCTAAAACGCACTAACGTTTTATTGCCTTCCGGATCCGCCGCTGGCGCTTCCGCCAGGTATTTCAGCTTCTCAGGCAGACGGTCAGCAAAACGTTTCAGCTCTTCCACCAGCGGCGCACGCGTTTCACGCGATTTCGGGAAGGTGTTGGCCGCCAGGAATACCCCTGCCGCACCGTCACGCAATACAAAGTAGGCATCTGACTTTTCACACGCCAGCTCAGGCAACGGCACCGGATCTTCCTTCGGTGGTGCAACTTCACCATTGCGCAGAATCTTGCGAGTGTTTTTACACTCGTCGTTGGTGCAGGCCATGTATTTACCGAAGCGCCCCATTTTCAGGTGCATTTCAGAACCACACTTTTCACACTCTACGATCGGGCCGTCATAACCTTTGATGCGGAATTCGCCCTGTTCGATTTCGTAGCCGTCACATTCCGGGTTGTTACCACAGACGTGCAGCTTACGCTGATTGTCGATCAAGTAGCTGTCCATCGCGGTGCCACACTTCTGGCAGCGACGACGGGCACGTAACGCATTGGTTTCAGCATCATCGCCTTCCAGTACGTTAAGAACTTCGTTTTCCGGAATCAGATTGATGGTCTGTTTGCAGCGTTCTTTGGGTGGCAGCGCATAACCGGAGCAGCCCAGGAACACACCGGTACTGGCGGTACGGATACCCATTTGGCGGCTACAGGTCGGGCAGTCGATCGAGGTCAGCACCATCTGGTTCGGCTGCATGCCGCCCTCTTCTGGCTCTTTCTCGGCCTGACCTAACTGCTGGCTGAAATCGCTGAAGAAGGAATCCAGCACCGCTTTCCACTGCGCTTCGTTATTGGCGACCTGGTCAAGGCTGTCTTCCATGCGCGCGGTGAAGTCATAGTTCATCAGCTCACGGAAATTCTGTTCCAGACGATCGGTGACGATTTCACCCATCTTCTCAGCATAGAAGCGGCGGTTTTCTACCCGCACGTAACCGCGATCCTGAATGGTGGAAATAATTGAGGCATAGGTCGATGGACGGCCGATACCCCGTTTTTCCAACTCACGGACTAAGGAAGCTTCGCTGAAGCGGGCTGGCGGCTTGGTGAAGTGCTGGCTTGGCATCAGCTCCTTCAGGTCAAGCATATCGCCGACATTGACCAGTGGCAGCGTCAAGTCTTCATCGTTTTTACGCAAGGCTGGCATCACTTTTGTCCAGCCATCGAAACGCAACGTGCGGCCTTTCGCTTTCAGTTTAAAGTCTGCTGCACCCACCGTCAGGGTGGTAGAGTCATACTGCGCAGGCACCATCTGGCAGGCTACAAACTGACGCCAGATCAGCTGGTACAGTTTCTGCGCATCAGCTTCCATATCTTTCAGCTGTTCTGCCTGAATATTGACATCCGAAGGACGGATCGCTTCGTGTGCTTCCTGCGAATTCTCTTTACTGGCGTAGGTGATCGGTGATTCTGGCAGATACTTTTTACCAAAACTCTTCTCGACAAAGCCGCGCGCCATCGCCACCGCATCCTGACTCAGGTTGGTGGAGTCTGTACGCATATAGGTGATGTGACCCGCTTCGTAGAGACGTTGCGCCATCATCATGGTTTTCTTCACGCCAAAACCGAGACGTGTACTCGCTGCTTGTTGCAATGTCGAGGTAATAAAAGGCGCAGACGGTTTACTGCTGGTCGGTTTGTCTTCACGATCCAGCACTTCGTAACGCGCGTTTTCCAGCACGGATACCGCAGCATAAGTTTGCTCGCGATTAACCGGACGGAACGCTTTATCGCCCTGATGCGTGACTTGCATCGCCAGCGCGTCGCCTTTCGGCGTAGAGAAATCCGCATCGATTTCCCAATACTCTTCCGGCACGAACGCTTTAATTTCGTGCTCGCGCTCAACCACCAGTCGCACAGCCACAGACTGTACACGACCCGCAGACAAACCACGGGCAATTTTCTTCCACAGCAGCGGGGAAACCATGTAGCCCACCACGCGGTCCATAAAGCGACGCGCCTGCTGTGCATTAACTCGCTCAATATTCAGTTCGCCCGGTTTTTCAAACGCCTGGCGAATCGCATTTTTGGTGATTTCGTTGAACACCACGCGGCTAAACCGCTTGTCATCGCCACCGATCACTTCCCGCAGGTGCCAGGCAATGGCCTCCCCTTCGCGGTCAAGGTCCGTTGCGAGGTAGATGTGGTCAGCATCGGCGGCGAGGCTTTTCAGTTCGGCTACGACTTTTTCTTTACCCGGCAGAATCTGATAGTCCGCTTCCCAGCCATGCCAGGGATCGACACCCATGCGACTGACCAATGCGGCCTTCTCATCCTTCTTAACCTTTTTTCCTGTTTTCGCCTTTTCCCCGTCGGTAGTTTTACGGGCAGTTGAACCGCTGGTCGGCAAATCACGGATATGACCGACGCTGGATTTCACCACGTAGTCATTACCGAGGTATTTATTGATTGTTTTGGCCTTTGCCGGGGACTCAACGATTACGAGTGCTTTACCCATATGTACCTTTACCTAATTGAAACGTCCTGATAAACGGGAGAGGATTCGGTGCCCCAAAACCCAACGGGTTCAATATTGCTGCCAACTTTTCACATTTCAAGGCAGCGGGGATAATCTCAGGTCAGATTGCATCGACTTATGCAACTTTATGATTAGAAGCGGGTTTTCCATCTGACAGCACCACACATCCGGGTGTGATCTCCCTGAAAGCTGAATCGCCCACACTCTACCTGATAAAATCCGTTACGCAACTTAATTAGCATTCTGATTAATTTTGCGCCAGTTTTGCTGACGGACGTTGATTTGATGAACAGCCCAACTCGCTAGTAATATAGAAGGAGAACGATTGCTGTCAAAAAAGAGGTGAACAATGTCAGTAGAAACGGAATCCATTTCACGCCAGGCGTTACTGGAAATAGCCAATCAAATGATTAAGCAGCACGACGATTATTTAGCCGGGATGGAAGCCAATGACGTGATACAGCAGGGCAACGTTTTGGTGTTTCGTGGCCCCTGGTTCCTGGATGATGAAGGCCTGCCGAGCGCGAAAACTACCGCCGTGTTTAACGTGTTTAAATCCCTTGCCGTTGAACTCTCCTCACGCTATCACCTGGCATAAAAAAGCCCGGCATTTGCCGGGCTCGCTTACAACAGCGGCTTATCACCGCGCTGCCATATTTTCAGAATTAACCGCTCGGCCGCCAGACTGGCGCTGTTGGTGAAACGGTCCATCATTTTCTTCTTCCGTGCATAATGCACACCCAACACATTGAATCGGTCCATCTGTTTGATGATTAACGCATCGCTGGTGCCGATTTCATCAATCAGGCCCAAGTCCAGCGCCTGGCGTCCATACCAGTGTTCACCAGTGGCCACTTTTTCCAAATCCAGTGTTGGGCGCATCTGCTGAACGAACTCTTTGAACAGCAGATGAGTTTCGTTGAGATCTTCCTGGAACTTCTCACGGCCTTCGTCGGTGTTTTCCCCAAACAAGGTCAGCGTGCGCTTATATTGACCCGCAGTGTGCAGTTCAACGTCGATATCATTGCGTTTCAGCAGGCGGTTGAAGTTGGGGATCTGCGCGACCACACCAATTGAGCCAATAATGGAGAAAGGCGCCGCAACAATACGGTCCGCAACACAAGCCATCATATAGCCACCGCTCGCCGCCACTTTATCGACGACTGCGGTCAACTGCAGGCCCGCGTCACGCAGGCGCTGCAACTGAGATGCGGCCAGGCCATAACCGTGCACCACGCCACCCGGACTTTCCAGACGCAGCAAGACTTCATCTCCCGGCACTGCCACCGCCAGCACAGCGGAAATTTCCTCACGCAAAGAGCTGACTTCACCCGCATCCATGCTGCCTTTAAACTCCAGCACGTAGAGAGTGGGTTTACTGGCTTCGCTCACCCCGGCTTTGGCATTGCGCTTCTCGATTTTGGCTTTTTGCTTCTCTTCTTTTTTATGCTGCTTCAGCCACACTTTTTGCGCCTGTGGCTTCATCTTCGCCAACTGCAGGTCTTCCTTCATTTCACGATAATCATCGTCGAGATGAGTCAAGCGCAGTTGACCACCGCTGTGGCGTTTACGCATCGCGGCATTGAGCACAATAAGAACAATAGCTGCGAACGCCACCACCACGGTGACGGCCTTGGCCAGAAATAATCCATAACTGGAGAGTAAATCCATTCTGCCGCCTTATTAAACAGTGAATTACAAACAAAGGCTGAGTTTAACCGCTTTAGCGACTTTCGTCGCCTGAAATGCCCGCAGGCGGCACAGATTGCGAGGCGCGATGATTGCACCTGACGCCAAATTGAGGCATAAAGCCAAAAACCCTCTGACCTGCCAAAGGACATCGCTGTGCATTATCAACCGAAAAGCGATCTGCTGGAAAATCGCATTATCCTCGTGACCGGCGCTTCAGACGGCATTGGCCGTGAAGCGGCACTGACTTATGCGCGCTACGGCGCACGTGTCATTTTGCTGGGCCGCAATGCCGAGACGCTGCAACAAACGGAACATGCCATCAATCAACTGAATAAGCAGCCCGCATCACATTTGCTGCTGGACTTGTCGCATGCCACACCAGAAAACTGTGCCGAGGTGGCCAATCAGATTGCCGCTTTGGTGCCAAGGCTCGATGGTGTGCTGCACAATGCCGGGATTCTGGGTGAAATCGTCCCGCTGGCAGAACTTGATCCTCAGGTCTGGCGCCAGGTGATGCAGATCAATCTTGACGCCACCTTCTACTTAACTCAGGCATTGCTGCCGCTACTGCTAAAATCAGACGCCGGTTCACTGGTGTTTACCACGTCCAGCGTGGGTCGCACCGGCCGTGCGGGATGGGGAGCCTATGCGGTGTCGAAGTTCGCCACCGAAGGCATGATGCAGGTGCTGGCCGATGAGTATAAAAATCGCCATCTTCGGGTAAATTGCATCAATCCTGGTGGCACCCGCACTAAAATGCGTGCCAGCGCTTTCCCGGAAGAAAATGCCAGTTTACTGAAAACGCCTGCCGATTTGATGCCGCTTTATCTTTATTTAATGGGCGATGATAGCCGTCGCAAAACCGGCATCAGTTTTGATGCACAGCCGGGACGCAAACCGGGGCCTGCCAGCGCATGAGTGACCGTCATCAGCAGCGACAGCAGCGTTTAAAAGAACAGGTTGATGCGCGCATTGCCGCCGCGACAGAAGCGCGTGGCATTTTGATGGTGTTCACCGGCAATGGCAAAGGCAAAACCACCGCCGCCTTTGGTACGGCTTTACGCGCTTGCGGACACGGTAAAAACGTTGCCGCCGTGCAGTTTATTAAAGGTGAATGGCCAAATGGTGAGCGCAATTTGCTGGAGCAGCATGGCGTGGAATTTCAGGTGATGGCCACCGGCTTTACCTGGGATACCCAGAATCGGGAGACCGATACCGCCGCCTGCCAACAGGTTTGGCAACAGGCAAAACGTATGCTTGCCGATGAGCATGTGGATTTAGTGATCCTCGATGAAATCACCTACATGGTCAGCATGGATTATCTGGATCTGGATGAACTGGTGCGCGTGCTGGGACAGCGTCCGGTTCAGCAAAGTGTGATTATCACCGGTCGCGGCTGCCATCGAACCTTGCTGGAGATGGCGGATACCGTGACCGAGATGCGCCCGGTTAAGCATGCGTTTGATGCAGGCATTCAGGCTCAGCAGGGAATAGATTGGTAAAACAGTGACGCCGCTGCATGCGGCGTCGCGGGCATATCAGGAACCGCGCTTGTTGGTTCCACTGGTCCGCGTGCTGCTGTTGCGGCTGCTACTGCTGCCACCGCGACGTGGGCTGCCGCTCACATTGCTATGACGTTTTACCGCACGACGAATCTGATTGGCTTTAGTACGACGACGATCTTTTTCAACCGCGACTTTCGTCACCGTCTCTTCCGGCATATCCACCAGCGTACGCAGGTAGTTAACCGCCGGTAATTCCATCTCCATCCAGCCACCGCGTGGTAAGCCTTTTGGCAGCTGAATATCGCCATAACGGACGCGCATCAGACGGCTAACCTGCACACCTACGGCTTCCCACAAACGGCGCACTTCACGGTTACGTCCTTCAGTCAGGGTGACGTTGTACCACTGGTTGATGCCTTCGCCGCCAGCAAACTTAATGGTTTTGAACGATGCCGGGCCATCTTCTAACTGCACACCTTTACTGAGCTGACGAATTTTATCGTCATCCACTTCGCCGAATACACGCACCGCATATTCACGCTCAACTTCTCGGCTTGGGTGCATCAGGCGGTTCGCCAGTTCACCATCGGTGGTGAATAACATCAGACCACAGGTGTTAACGTCCAGACGACCCACAGCGATCCAGCGTGAACCGCGCAGACGTGGCAGACGGTCGAATACCGTTGGGCGCCCTTCAGGATCGTTACGGGTACAGAGTTCGCCTTCTGGTTTGTAATACGCCAGCACCCGGCAGACTTCGGTTGCGGATTCAGCAATCGAAACCAGATGGCCGTCAATACGAATTTTCAGGGATTTATCATTTTCAATGCGATCGCCCAGCGTCGCCAGTTTGCCATCGACGCTGACGCGTCCGGCTGAAATCATCGTTTCGATTTCGCGGCGTGAACCGTGACCGGCGCGCGCTAATACTTTTTGTAGTTTCTCACTCATGGAGATTCCTCGTTGTCGCCTTCCCAGGCGTCGTGGTAAGAAGAGGTACGATACGGGGATTACCAGTTCCCATATCAGAATCTGTTACCGCTGAGCATAGCGCATGCCATCTCAGGCGGCTCGCGATTTTACACTAACGCAAGTTTCGTTAACACCTTTTCCTTTGCTGCCGATAATAAAGGCCAAAGGCTGCGTCACTCGTTTAGTGCCCTATGCCTATACATTTACGCTGCTGATAGATACACCAACCGCACTTGTCTTCTTCATGCGCCAAGTGACTGAATTTTTATCATTTGCTGCTGGCACTATAAGCCTGGTTATTACCCCCACTTTAGACCCGTGATACATTAGCGCTTTTCAAGACTGGTCTCCTAGCATTGCGCACCACGCTTAAGGATAAGCCCAAACATAAAATCTAAACCCAAACTGCAAAACAGGATAAACCACTAATTAACCGGGATAAATGAGACTCATTAATCCAGTAAATTTAAATTACCAGTTAATTGGCACTGCAGGTTGGATTAAGTCTGTATTTTCGCATTATTTGATTCAGATTAAATTTGATGAATTGTTCTGATTAGAAAATTGTGTAAAATTTAAGCCTGAAACAGAGTGTGCCGTATTTATAAAAGCGTAACCTTTACTATTTACACTCGTTTCTCTAACAAGCCATTAACGAAATCACTGTGGCATTGTTGATAATATAAACCGGCGCACGCAGGAATTGACGCGCTTATTCATTCACGGAATGAATTTAATTTGCATGTCGAAAGTCTTCACCAGGGATTTTCCTGACATGCTTAAAAGAAGATGACTATCATGAAAACCTCTCTGCTTTGGCCTGCCCTCGCGGCACTGGCACTGAGCGGCTGTTCCGTGGGCCATACTGAGTATAGTCGCGCGGCGCTTGAACACGTGGATATGAGCGTGACAGGCATCCCGACGGTACTGGGTCTGGGTATCCTTGGTACAACCATCCCCTTAACGCCAGAGTACAGCCTGACAGCTGCGCACGTCGCCACCACTGCCGTGCAGCGTGTTAAGGCTTATCATCCTTATTGCGACGTCGCGATTATTTATCATAAGAATAGCCCGGAAACGCTGGCAAAATTCCGCACCAGTAAAGTGGGTGAGCCCATTAAGATGTACGGTTACAGCTTTATTTCTGCTATGCCCGTGGAATCAAGTGGCGTTAATTTAGCGCGCACAGCGATTACCAATAAATGGAATAAAAGACCGTGCATGGCAATGGCATCAAATGCTGGCGTTGTGCAGGGAATGTCGGGGGGCGCGGTATATAATGCTGACCAGACAATTGGCGGAGTGATTGTGGGCTACAGCCATGAAATTTCCAATGTGCGCAGCAAACAAGTCATCCTCAAAGATGTTTCACTGTATATCCCGTACGGTGATTTTAAACATTGGTTAGAAAAAAATATTGGCCAGACGACGTTAACGCCGCCTGACCACGCGTGATTAGAGGAACGGGCGCGTGTCGCCGACCCCTTCACGAACCACAACCGGGACATCGCTGGTGAGATCGATCACCGTCGTCGGCTGCTGCCCTACCGTGCCGCCATCAATGATTAGATCCACCAGCTTACCGATGCTGTGCTGAATCTCTTCCGGATCCGATTCCGTGAAGTCATTACCGGGCAACATCAGCGAAGTAGACATCATCGGCTCATTCAATCTCTCCAGTAACGCCAGCGCCACCGGGTTGGAAGGTACGCGCAAACCAATGGTTTTACGCTTGTCATTCATCAAACGACGCGGCACTTCTTTGGTCGCTTTAAGAATGAAGGTGTAACTGCCCGGCGTATTATTTTTCAGAATACGAAACGCGGTATTGTCCACCTGCGAATACGTCGAGAGCTCAGACAGATCGCGACACATCAAAGTAAAGTTGTGGTTGCCATCTAACTGCCGGATACGGCAGATACGCTCCATGGCGTTCTTCTCTTCCAGTCGGCAGCCCAGCGCATAACCCGAATCAGTGGGATAGACAATCACGCCACCTTTATTGAGATAATCGACCGCCTGATTGACGAGGCGCGGTTGCGGGTTATCTGGATGAATGTGAAAAAATTGACTCATAAAAACCTCATGTCACCTGTCTGCAAGAGTTACGGCGGGCGCTAGCGCAGGAAAGCGCTCCCAGATGGGTTCAACGCCGCCTGGCAACCATAATTTGCGCCCCAGTTCTATCCACGGACAGGGTTGGTGAAAATCTGATCCCTGCGATCCCGCCAGCTTATTGTCGCGCGCATATGTCGCGAGCTGCGTGCGCTCGTTGGGTGCCTGCTGACACTGCGCCACTTCCATTGCATCACCACCGACCTCGGCGAAATGGGCAATCAGTCGTTTAAGCCACTTTGCAGACAATCCATAGCGGCCCGGATGTGCGAGTACCGCAACGCCGCCAGAATGATGAATGGCATCAATAGCTTGTTTAATTGTACACCATTGCGGCGGCACATAGCCGGTTTTCCCACGGGCAAGATAGTTCTTGAACACTTGCGCCATGTTATCGGCTTTACCGATCTCGACCAGATAACGGGCAAAATGACCGCGGGTGATGACACCGCCCTGCGCCAGGCGTTGCGCCCCAACCCACGCGTCAGGAATGCGGGCACGTTCGAGGCGTTCTGCGATCAGCTGAGCCCGTTCAACACGGCATTGATGCTGTTGCTCAAGAAACGAGGTCAGCGCCGGGTGCTGGCAATCCACATTCAAACCTACGATATGAATTTCGTGGTTTTCCCACAATGTAGAGGCTTCTAATCCGGCCAGAATACGAATCGGTAGATTCTGTTCCAGCACGGCGGCTTGCGCTTCTGCCACGCCAGCAATGGTGTCGTGATCGGTAATCGCCAGTACCCCTACTTTCATTTCGACGGCACGTTGCACCAACTCGGTTGGGGTCAGCAAACCGTCAGACGCCTGGGTATGGCTGTGTAAATCGTAAAGGGGAAAACGGGCAATATCCGACAAGGTAACTCCAGCAGCAACTTAACTCGGCTGGCATGATAACGATTTTGCCCCTGACTGAAAAAGGGTATTGACTTTTTTCACCTGAACCAGTTAACTAGTACACAAGTTCACACGTAACGGGTATCTCATTATGGCTAATTTTGGTACGCATGCAAAAGGTTGGTGGCGCGATAATCCTTTAAACGGGCGACGTCGTCGTGCACAACATGCGTAACCACTGTGCAGATACCTGAGCCCGCCACCGAGCGGGCTTTTTTTTGAGCGAAATTCAGAGATGACAATAATGGCTAATGCGAAACCTACATTGAAGTTGATTACCGGTACCGCGCCCTACCGCGAAGATCCGGCCGCAGTGTTCCATCAAATTTGCGGCGCACGTCCGGCAACTCTGCTGCTTGAATCGGCCGATATCGACAGCAAAAAGAATCTGAAAAGCTTACTGATTGTGGATAGCGCCCTGCGCATCAGCGCACTGGGCAACGTGGTGACATTGCAGGCGCTGTCAGAAAACGGCCGCACCATTCTGCCGCTGCTGGATGAAGCACTGCCGCAGGATGTCAGAATTGAAGCGCGTCCTGATGGCCGCGTGCTGCATTTCCCGCTGCCTCAGGGCCTGCACGATGAAGATTCACGTCTGAAAGCATTATCTGTTTTCGACGCATTGCGCCTGATTCCGCAGTTGGTGAACAGCCCGGCGGAAGAGCGTGAAGCGATGTTCCTCGGCGGCCTGTTTGCTTATGACCTGGTGGCCGGATTCGAAGATTTACCTGAACTGCGTAACGAGCAAAGCTGCCCGGATTACTGCTTCTACCTGGCTGAAACCCTGCTGGTGATTGATCACCAGACGCGCAGCGCTCGTCTGCAGGCGAGCTTGTTCAGCCCGTCCACCAGCGAATTCCAGCGCTTGCAGAGTCGTGTTGAGCAACTGCGCGGTCAAATGACGCAGCCTGCCCCGGCCTTGCCAGTTCAGCGCGTTGAGCAAATGGCACTGAGCACCAACCAGAGCGATGAAGAGTATTGCAACGTGGTGCGTGAAATGCAGGAAGCGATTCGCATCGGCGAAATCTTCCAGGTGGTGCCATCGCGCCGCTTCTCGCTGCCGTGCCCTTCTCCGCTGGCCGCTTATGACACGCTGAAGCACAGCAATCCCAGCCCATATATGTTCTTTATGCAGGATCAAGACTTTGCGCTGTTTGGCGCTTCACCAGAAAGCTCACTCAAGTATGACGCCACTTCACGTCAGATTGAGATCTACCCGATTGCCGGTACGCGTCCACGTGGCCGTCATGCCGATGGTTCACTGGATCGCGATCTCGACAGCCGTATCGAACTGGAAATGCGCACCGACCATAAAGAGCTGGCAGAACATCTCATGCTGGTGGATCTGGCGCGTAATGATCTGGCTCGCATTTGCGTTCCCGGTAGCCGCTATGTGGCAGATCTGACCAAAGTCGACCGTTACTCTTTCGTGATGCATCTGGTCTCTCGCGTGGTCGGCACGCTGCGTAACGATCTTGACGTCCTGCACGCTTATCGCGCCTGCATGAACATGGGCACCTTAAGCGGCGCACCAAAAGTGCGTGCCATGCAGTTAATCGCTGAGAAAGAAGGTACGCGTCGTGGCAGCTATGGCGGTGCGGTCGGCTATTTCACCGCACACGGCGATTTGGATACCTGCATCGTGATTCGCTCCGCGTGGGTGGAAGACGGTGTTGCCACCGTGCAAGCCGGTGCCGGTGTGGTACTGGACTCTCAGCCTCAGGCTGAAGCGGATGAAAGCCGCAATAAAGCGCGCGCGGTATTACGTGCCATCGCCACAGCCCATCATTGCAAGGAGATTTTCTGATGGCCGATATCCTGTTGCTCGATAATATCGACTCCTTTACCTATAACCTCGTTGATCAGCTGCGTACCTTTGGCCACAACGTGGTGATTTACCGCAATAACGTCCCTGCTGACGTACTGATTGAACGCCTGCAGCAGATGGAGAATCCGGTGCTGATGCTGTCCCCTGGCCCCGGTGCACCGAAAGATGCCGGCTGCATGCCTGCGCTGCTGCAAGCCCTGCGAGGTCGCCTGCCGATTATTGGCATTTGCCTCGGTCATCAGGCGATTGTTGAGGCTTATGGTGGTCATGTAGGCCAGGCCGGTGAGATTCTGCACGGCAAAGCCTCTTCGATTAATCATGATGGTGAAGCGATGTTTAGCGGCCTGAGCAATCCGCTGCCGGTGGCCCGTTATCACTCGCTGGTGGGCAGCAATACGCCTGCCGAATTGACCGTTAACGCCAGCTACAACGGCATGGTCATGGCCGTTCGCCATGATGCCGACCGTGTGTGTGGCTTCCAGTTCCACCCCGAATCGATTCTCACCACCCAGGGTGCACGTTTGTTAGAGCAAACGCTGGCCTGGGCGCTGGCGAAATAATAGGGAGATTATGATGCAAACTATTCTGGAAAAACTCTATCAGGCACAAACCCTGAGCCAGGCGGAAAGCCACCAGCTTTTTAGCGCCATTATTAAAGGGCAGCTGGAGCCAACCCAATTAGCCGCCGCGCTGATTGCCATGAAAGTCCGTGGCGAACGCCCGGAAGAGATTGCGGGTGCCGCTACGGCACTGCTGGAAGACGCGAAACCATTCCCGCGTCCGAATTATACCTTTGCCGATATCGTTGGCACCGGCGGTGACGGCAGCAACAGCATTAACATCTCCACCGCCAGCGCCTTTGTCGCGGCAACTTGCGGGTTGAAAGTGGCAAAACACGGCAATCGCAGCGTCTCGAGCAAATCCGGCTCTTCCGATCTGCTGGCCGCTTTTGGGATCGATCTGGATATGCCGGCGGAAAAAGCGCGTAAGGCACTGGACGATCTGAACGTCTGCTTCCTGTTCGCCCCGCAATATCACAGCGGATTCCGCCATGCGATGCCGGTGCGTCAACAGTTAAAAACCCGCACCTTATTTAACGTGCTGGGCCCTTTAATTAACCCGGCACGGCCTCCACTCGCGGTCATCGGCGTTTACAGCCCGGAACTGGTGCTGCCGATTGCTCAAACTTTGAAAGTGCTCGGTTATCAGCGTGCGGCGGTGGTGCATGGCGGCGGGATGGATGAAGTGGCGCTGCACAGTCCGACCCAGGTTGCTGAGCTGCGTGACGGTGAAATCACCGGTTATCAGTTAACGCCAGAAGACTTCGGCTTTGGCTTTCATGATAAAGAAGCACTGGCGGGCGGCACGCCGGAAGAAAACCGTGACATTCTGGCGCGTTTACTCCAGGGTAAAGGCCAGCCGGCCCATGAGCAGGCCGTTGCGGTGAACGTCGCAATGTTGCTGAAAGTATTCGGAAATGAAGATTTGCGCGACAACGCTCAGCGCGCCATCACTGCAATTCGCAGTGGTCAGGCTTACGAGCGCGTTGTTGCTCTGGCAGCGAGAGGATGAGATGAGTATCAAGGGCACCGTTTTAGAGAAAATTGTTCAGGATAAAGCCGTCTGGGTTGAAGCGCGCAAGGTACAGCAGCCGCTGGCGACCTTCCAGAACAGCTTGCAGCCTGCAGGACGCCACTTTTACGATGCGCTGCGCGGCACGCGCACGGTGTTCATCCTGGAATGCAAAAAAGCGTCACCGTCGAAGGGTTTGATCCGTGAAGATTTTGATCCTGCGACCATTGCCGGGGTTTATCGTCATCACGCCTCGGCTGTGTCCGTCTTAACTGACGAGAAGTATTTCCAGGGTGATTTTGAATTTCTGCCCATCGTCAGCGCCGCGATTACTCAACCGGTGCTGTGCAAAGACTTCATTATCGATCCCTATCAAATCTACCTGGCGCGCCACTATCAGGCCGATGCCATCTTGCTGATGCTGTCGGTGCTGGATGATGAGCAATATCGTCAGCTCGCCGCCGTGGCGCATAGCCTGAAAATGGGCGTACTGACTGAAGTCAGCAATGAAGAAGAGCTGGAGCGTGCCATTGCGCTGGAAGCGAAAGTCGTGGGCATCAACAACCGCGACTTGCGCGATCTGTCCATCGATTTGAATCGCACCCGCCAACTGGCACCACGTTTAAGCCACGGTGTCACGGTCATCAGCGAATCGGGCATCCATAACTACGCACAAGTGCGTGAGCTGAGCCACTTCGCCAACGGTTTCCTGATTGGTTCCGCGCTGATGGAAGAAGCCGATCTGAATGCTGGCGTGCGTCGTGTATTGCTCGGTGACAACAAAGTCTGCGGCCTGACCCGACCTGAAGATGCGCGTATTGCGCACGAAGCAGGAGCGATTTATGGCGGGGTGATCTTTGCTGAGGGTTCACCGCGTAAAGTCAGCGCCGAACAAGCGCAAAATGTAATAGCGGCTGCACCACTGAAGTATGTCGGCGTATTCCGCAATAACACTGCAAGTGACGTTGTCACGCACGCCACGTCACTTAAACTTTCTGCTGTGCAATTGCATGGCGATGAAGATCAGGCGTTCGTCGCAGAACTGCGCAGCGCCCTGCCAGAAGAGGTGAAAATTTGGAAGGCGCTGAGTATTAGCGGCAGCCTTCCAGCCCGCGATTGGCCGCATGTGGATCGTTACGTGTTCGATAACGGCCAGGGCGGCAGCGGACAGCGATTTGACTGGTCACTGCTGCAGGGTGAAGACCTGAGCAACGTGCTGCTGGCCGGCGGATTAAGCGCCGACAACTGTGTAGAGGCTGCACAACTGGGCTGCGCCGGACTGGACTTTAACTCTGGCGTTGAATCCGCGCCCGGCATCAAAGATGCCAGTAAAGTCGCGGCGGTATTCCGCACGCTGCGCGCCTATTAATTTCGCTCGCCCGCCGATGTGCGGGCCGCATAAGGAAGATGAAAGATGACTACGTTATTGAATCCCTACTTTGGCGAGTTTGGCGGTCAATATGTTCCACAGATTTTAATGCCCGCTCTGCGCCAGTTAGAAAGCGCCTTTGTTGAAGCGCAGCGCGATCCCGAATTTCAGGCTGAATTTACCGATCTGTTGAAAAACTATGCTGGCCGTCCCACCGCATTAACGCTTTGCAGCAATCTGACCAAAGGCACGAAAACCCGCCTGTATCTGAAGCGTGAAGATTTGCTGCACGGTGGTGCACACAAAACCAACCAGGTGTTGGGCCAGGCGCTACTCGCTAAGCGCATGGGCAAAAATGAAATTATCGCTGAGACCGGCGCCGGGCAGCATGGCGTGGCTTCAGCGCTGGCGTGCGCGCTGCTGGGCATGAAGTGTCGCATTTACATGGGCGCAAAAGATGTTGAGCGCCAGTCACCCAACGTGTTCCGTATGCGTTTAATGGGCGCGGAAGTGATTCCGGTGCACAGTGGTTCGGCTACGTTGAAAGATGCCTGTAATGAAGCGCTGCGCGACTGGTCTGGTAGCTATGAAACCGCGCACTACATGCTCGGCACAGCAGCCGGTCCGCATCCCTTCCCGACCATTGTGCGTGAATTCCAGCGCATGATTGGCGAAGAGACCAAAGCGCAGATTCTGGAACGTGAAGGCCGTCTGCCGGATGCGGTGCTGGCCTGTGTGGGTGGCGGTTCAAATGCCATCGGCATGTTCGCTGACTTTATTGATGACACCAGCGTCGGTCTGATCGGCGTTGAGCCCGCGGGTCACGGCATCGAAACCGGCGAACACGGCGCGCCACTTAAGCACGGTTGCGTCGGTATCTACTTCGGCATGAAAGCGCCAATGATGCAGACCGAGGAAGGCCAGATAGAGGAGTCCTATTCCATTTCTGCTGGCCTCGACTTCCCTTCTGTCGGCCCACAGCACGCCCATCTCAACAGCATTGGTCGCGCCGAGTATGTGTCGATTACCGATGATGAAGCGCTGTCAGCCTTCAAAGAGCTGTGTCGTGCAGAAGGCATTATTCCGGCTCTGGAATCCTCTCATGCTCTGGCGCACGCGCTGAAAATGATCCGCGAGAATCCAGAGAAAGAGCAGTTGCTGGTGGTTAACTTGTCCGGTCGCGGCGACAAAGACATCTTCACCGTTCACGATATTTTGAAAGCTAGGGGAGAGATCTGATGGAACGTTATAATCAGCTGTTTCAACGTCTGTCGGCGAAGAAAGAAGGCGCTTTTGTTCCTTTCGTCACCCTTGGCGATCCGACCCCTGAACTGTCACTGAAGATCATCGATACCCTGGTAGCCGGTGGCGCCGATGCGTTAGAGCTGGGCATTCCATTCTCCGATCCACTGGCGGACGGCCCAACAATTCAGGGGGCAACCTTACGTGCCTTTGCGGCGGGTACCACTGTCGCGCAGTGTTTCGAGATCCTTGCCGCCGTGCGCCAGAAGTATCCTGAACTGCCGATTGGGCTGTTGATGTACGCTAATCTGGTGTTCAGCAAAGGTATCGACAACTTCTACGCGCAGTGTGAAGCCGTCGGCGTTGATTCCGTGCTGGTGGCGGATGTACCGGTTGAAGAGTCTGCACCGTTCCGTCAGGCTGCAATGCGTCATAACGTTGCACCAATCTTCATCTGCCCGCCGAATGCGGATGATGATTTGCTGCGGGAGATTGCCTCACACGGCCGCGGTTATACCTATCTGTTGTCGCGCGCGGGCGTGACGGGTGCAGAAAATCGCGCCAGCCAACCGCTGAATCATTTGATTGAGAAGCTGAGCGAATATCACGCTGCACCCCCGTTGCAGGGATTTGGTATCTCAGAAGCAAGCCAGGTGAGAGAAGCCATCGCGGCGGGCGCGGCGGGTGCTATTTCGGGATCAGCCATTGTGAAGATCATCGAACGTAACCAGAACGATCCCGACACGCTGTTAGCTGAACTCAAAGCGTTTGTCAGTGATCTGAAAGCCGGTACGCGCTAAATCTTTAAGACCTTATTCGCGGTTGCGAGTAAGGTCTTCTCTTGATTATTCCAGCCTGAACGTTTGCTCATCTCCCGAACCATCAGGATATCTCAGCTTCATCGTCAGCATGTCGTTTCTGATTTGCCACGTCAGCTTCTCGTCTTCTGGCCCCTCACGCCAGCGTCCACTGCTATCCGGATTATCTGACATCAAGATAATTCTCTCGCCCTGGACCCGGCAGCGCACGGCCCAGCGTGATTGGTCGGACGGCCGGATATAGTGCACCCACGCCACGACCTGCTCATCCACCTTGTCCAGCTGCATAATTTTGAAGTTGCGGCCAAAGCTCAGCGCGGTAGCCGCCTTGCACAGGGTACCAAGGTGTGGATTGATCAACGGTTCTGCCTGTGCGCTGGGCACCGGCAAAATTTGTGAAGCAAATAGCTGGAGGTAGGACAGATAGCTAATCGTCGCTATCGCCAGAATGGCACGCTTTTTCATTATTGTTTTCCCTGCCTGATGCTTCAATTTGCACCTGTCAGCTTATCGTCTTGTTGTTTTATTGTTAGTTTTGCCCTGCTCTTCCAGCTTACCTTTTGCCTTGCTGCCTTCATTGGATCAATAAGTGGTAAAAATCGCGTATTTCCATCTTTTTCACCCCAGGCGATTTGCCGATTTGAAAAGCGCATACCACAATTAATCGCACCGTCTCGTTGCGGTGAAACACCATCTAAGACAGGGAGATAACCAATGAATTTTTTCAAAGTCGTTGCAGGATTATTAATGGCTGCGGTAATGGCGATCACACTGAGCGCCTGTGCACCAACAGCAACAAAGGAAGGGACCGGGGGCTATATCGATGATACGGTGATCACCACCAAGGTTAAGGCACAGTTGTTGAATGACGACTCGCTGAAATCCACCGAGATCAACGTCGAAACCTTTAAAGGAAAAGTGCAGTTAAGTGGCTTTGTCAGTTCTCCGCAGATGGCGAACCGTGCAGTGACGGTGACCCGCAGCGTGGCAGGCGTTAAATCTGTGGTTAACAATATGCAGATTAAGTAACAGCGCACCCATCATGCAGCGGGCGGCCTTCGGGTCGCCCGTTGTGTTTCGGTTGTTGCCTCAGAAACGGTAGCCCACACCAAAGAAGAACACCCACGGATCGATGCGCGTGTTAATGTTCTGCTGCTCACCGTTGGCTTTAAATTTCACGGTAGTATCAATGTCCATGTACCACAGGGATGCGTTTAGCATCCAGTCACGGTTGATTTGATAATCCATCCCCACCTGACCCGCCACACCCCATGAATCTTTGACGCTGAGATCGCTTAAGCCTGCGTCCTGGCCGGTTTGATTAAATTTGGCATCGTAGAACGTGGTGTAGTTGATACCCACCCCAACATACGGACGCACCGGGCTTCTGCTATCGAAGAAATAGTACTGTGCCATTAGCGTAGGCGGTAGCTGGCGCACGGTAGCGAGATTTCCGGTGGCACCAAGGCCAACTTTGTGACGGAACGGTGTCGCCGCCAGCAGCTCAACACCGATGTTGTCCGTCGCCATGTAGGTGAAGGTCAAGCCAAGCTGGGTGTCGTTGCTCACGCTAAAGCCGCCCATACCCAGCACATTGTCAGAGCCTTCGGTTGGACGAACAGTCGCGCTGCCGGCACGCATGAAGAAATCACCCGCCTGATGGGCCAGTGCCAGTTGAGGAATAGCCAGAGCCATGAGCAATGCGCATTTTGCCAGTTTCATAATCACTCCTTTGCAGAAAAGTAAGGTCTTAATCGGGTTTGCGGCACAAGATCTAACCCTTTTTTGGTAAAAGATCATCTGCATCAATTCAAATTAATCACTTAAAAAACAATGGATTGATTCAGATCAATTTCCGGCATTACACGTCAAGAAGAAAAACCGCTGAGGAGGGCTTGAACGCAGATCAAGTGGGTTTGCACCTTTTATGAACCGGTTGCGAGTGACAATTTCCTATTCTTTACCAGAGATGACACAAAGTTATGGTCTTCCGGGTGCCCGCCAGCCCACAGAACATGTACAATCGCCGGGTTAATTAACCCGGTTCCATCAAGGAGAGTACATGTCTATCACGGCAAGCTCGTTATACCGTGACACAGGAAATTTTCTGCGTCATCAGCTGGTTACTATTGTGCTGATGGCATTGCTGACGTCGTTCATTACGGTGATTGTCGGTCATGCATTAACCCCAGGCGAAGACCAGTTATCGCTTCTTAGTCAGGCTGACGACAGTGCAACCTCACTGTTTGAACTGGTACAGAATATGTCACCGGATCAGCAACGCATCTTGCTGCGTGCTTCAGCTGCCGGCACCTTCGCTGCCCTGATCGGCAACACGCTGCTGCTGGGCGGTATGCTGTGCCTGATCCCGCTGGTTTCGAATGGCCAACGCGTGAGTGCGCTGCGAGCGATCGGTGCCTCCGCGCCACTGCTGCCGAAACTGCTGCTGCAGACCTTCCTGATTACCCTGCTGGTGCAAATCGGCTTTATGGTATTGATGGTGCCTGGCGTGATTCTGGCGATTCTGCTGTCACTGGCACCGGTGATGCTGGTCAGCGAGAAAATGGGCGTGATTGGCGCGATGCGCGCCAGTATGAAACTGGCATGGAAGAACATGAAAGTCATCGCCCCCGCCATCGTGTTGTGGTTACTGGCGAAGATTGTGCTGATGTTCCTTATTTCATCACTCACGGTGCTACCGGTGAACATCGCGTCGGTGGTGATGAATGCGCTGGGTAATCTGGTCTCCGCGGTTCTGATTATCTATTTGTACCGACTGTATATGCTGTTACGTTAACAGCAGTGGCGCTCTGCGGAGCGCCTTAATTGAATGCTCCTGCCTTAACTGGAAACACTATGAAGCAGTTACTTGATTTTCTTCCCCTGGTAGTTTTCTTCATCTTCTACAAGCTGTACGACATCTTTGTCGCCTCAGGCGCCCTGATTGTTGCCACGGGCCTGGCGCTGGTCGTCAGTTGGGTGCTGTATCGCAAACTGGAAAAGATGACGCTCTTCACCTTCGCACTGGTGACGGTGTTTGGCACATTGACGCTGGTGTTCCATAACGATGAGTTCATCAAATGGAAAGTCACCGTGATCTATTCCCTGTTCGCATTGGCCCTGCTTTATAGCCAGTTCTTTATGGAACAGCCGCTGATTCAACGCATGCTCGGCAAAGAACTGCAGCTGCCAGGCGTTGTGTGGCGTCGATTGAATATTGCCTGGGCCATCTTCTTCTTCGTCTGCGGCCTGGTAAATATCTATGTTGCGTTTTGGTTATCACAAGAGTTTTGGGTTAACTTTAAAGTGTTTGGTCTGACCGGCCTGACCCTACTGTTTACTCTGTTTAGCGGCGTGTACATCTGGCGACAGATGCCGCAACAAGAACAAAAATAAGCCACTCCGCCCGGCACTGTCGGGCTTCTCTTCACCTGCAGAAGAACTGAGCAATGGACGAAAAACATAAATTGCCGCAAGGCGAAATGGTGTCGCGCACCCTGGCGATGCCAGCGGATACCAATGCCAATGGTGATATTTTTGGCGGCTGGTTGATGTCACAGATGGATATGGGCGGTGCCATCATGGCCAAGGAGATCGCCGAAGGTCGTGTGGTCACCGTACGTGTTGATGGCATGTCGTTCCTGAAACCGGTAGCCGTGGGCGATGTCGTGAGCTGCTATGCGCGTTGCATACGTACCGGCAACAGTTCGATGACCATCAATGTAGAAGTGTGGATCAAGAAGGTTTCGTCTGAGCCAATCGGTCAAACGTATTGCGCCACTGAAGCGGTTTTTGTTTACGTTGCCGTGGATAACACCGGAAAATCCCGACCGCTGCCACCTGGCAAAGGCAATCTTGCCGATTAACAGCGATAAAAAAAGCGGTCAATGACCGCTTTTTCTTTGCCTCGAACCCAGGCTTACTCAATGTTCGCGCCGCCGTTAATGCGGAACACAATGTTCATGGTCAGGCCTTTGCCAGGACGACCTGGCTGATAACGCCACTTCTTCATGGCCTGCTTCACTTCACGCTCAAACATATTGCGCGGTTCGGCAGAGAGAATTTCCACGTTATCGACACGACCATCGCTATCCACATCAAACTGTACGCGTACACGCCCTTCCACGCGTAACGCAAACGCGCGCGCTGGGTAGGCAGGTTTGCTCACGTTCATCGCTTTCGGCCCATCAGAGACGGTCTGCGTTGGTGCTGGATTGCTTTTCGGTGCCGTGGTCGGGCGCGTCTGGGTGGTCGGGATATCCTGCTTAACCGGATTCTCCTGCGGCTTCACTTCTTTACGCGGCTTCGGCTCGACCTTTTTCTCTACCTTGGGCTTCGGTTTTGGCTTGGGCTTCGGTTCAGGTTTCGGAATCGGCACGGGCTCGACTTTAGGCGGCTCTGGTGCGACTTCCGGCTCAGGTTCGGGCTCTGGCGGCGGCGGAGTCACCACGGCGGGAGCCGGTTCTGGCTGCACTTCAGGCGCCACCATGGTCACGCTGATTGGCTGGGATGCTTTCGGAACCTCAATGGTCTGATGAAACGATGCATAGAGAATGCCCGCAATCAGCGAGCCGTGGAGTACCACGGACAAGATCATAGCTACGGGGGTACGTGTAGGAAGAGGCGTAGTCAACGTCGTCATATCAGTCATATTCATTGAGTGAAGCGCAGATTTTAAATGCAAATAGCAATCAGTTTCAATAAGCGATGTGTAAGCCACTCGCAGAAAGGCGTTTTTTAGCGGGGATTGCGCTATATGACGGTGGATTTATCTTTCATTTGCACTCTGATTAACGATCACTTAACGTGTCTCGCAATTTCGGCAAGTCTAACGGGAGTACCCCATCGTGCTTTACGTCATTTATGCGGAAGATACCGCAGATTCACTGGAAAAACGCAATTCCGTACGCCCTGCGCATCTCGCGCGCTTGCAGTTACTGCAGGATGAAGGTCGACTGATCGCCGCTGGCCCAATGCCCGCTGTCGATAGCAACGATCCGGGTCCCGCAGGTTTTACCGGTTCAGTGATCATTGCCGAGTTTTCCTCGCTGGAAACCGCACAATCCTGGGCTAATGACGATCCGTACATTGCCGCTGGCGTGTATGAGAAAGTGGCGGTTAAACCGTTTAAACGCGTATTTTAATCGATGTGGCAGTCTGTTTTACTGCTGGTAGCGGTGTTAACGCTGATTGGCAGAGCACTCTGGATTTGGCGTCAGCAAGGCTGGCGCCAGGCCCGGCAGCACATTGTGATGTTAGTCGTGCTGGCAGCCGCATTACAGATCGTCAATGTCTCTCTGGTGTTACGCGGCGCTTAACGGCCGCGTAAGCCATTTACATATTCTGCGTGATGAACAGGATGGATCGGCGATGCTGCTGCGCCACCTGATGACGAATGGCATGGATACGTTTATAGCGACGTGACTGCCCTTCCAGCCAACGTGCACGACGGCGGTGTACCTGACGTAACATTCTCCAGCGCGCCACTTCATTTCTGCTTCGTCTCATCACATCCTCATCAGACAGGCTAAACTCGCCAGGCATTATAAAGATCTGATTGAAAATGCCAAATCGAAAGCTTCATTGAACTGTCATTCACGATTAAAGGTTTCACTAGTGCTATTCAGCACGTAAACTTTCCCCATCAAAGCGCGAACAGGATGTCCACTTAATGACTACATTTTATACCCTAATCAGTTGGTTACTGCTGTTCGGCTACTGGTTGCTGATTGCGGGTGTCACGCTGCGTATCCTGATGAAACGCCGCGCAGTGACGTCCGCCATGGCCTGGTTGCTGATCATCTATATTCTGCCGCTGGTGGGTATTATCGCGTATCTGTCGTTTGGTGAACTTCATCTGGGCAAACGCCGGGCGGAGCGCGCACGCACCATGTGGCCCTCCACCGCCAAGTGGCTTAACGACCTCAAACAGTGCCGCCATATCTTTGCCACCGAGCACAGTGACGTGGCACGTTCATTATTTGAACTCTGTCACCATCGTCAGGGCATTGCGGGTGTAAAAGGCAATCAGCTGCAGCTGCTCACTAACTCTGATGATGTGATGCATGCGTTGATCCGTGATATCCAACTGGCTCGTCACAACATCGAGATGGTGTTTTACATCTGGCATCCGGGCGGCCTGGCGGATGAGGTCGCGGAGTCGCTAATGGCGGCTTCACGCCGGGGCGTGCATTGCCGCCTGATGCTGGACTCCGCGGGCAGCGTGGCATTTTTCCGCAGCCCCTGGGCGAATATGATGCGCAATGCCGGTATCGACGTGGTTGAGGCGTTACAAGTGAGCCTGCTGCGTGTGTTCCTGCGCCGTATGGATTTGCGACAGCATCGTAAAGTGGTGCTCATCGATAACTATATTGCCTACACCGGTAGCATGAACCTGGTCGATCCTCGCTACTTCAAGCAGGATGCAGGCGTGGGTCAATGGATCGATTTGATGGCGCGTATGGAAGGGCCGGTCGCGACCACGATGGGCATCGTTTACGCCTGTGACTGGGAGATCGAAACCGGCAAACGCATTCTACCGCCCGCGCCGGATGCCAACATCATGCCCTTTGAGCAGGAAAGCGGTCATATCATCCAGGTGATCGCTTCGGGACCGGGCTTCCCGGAAGATATGATTCACCAGGCGCTGCTGACGGCGGTCTACTCCGCACGTGAACAGCTGATCATGACGACGCCCTATTTCGTCCCCAGTGACGACCTGCTGCACGCCATCTGCACCGCTGCGCAACGCGGTGTGGAAGTCAGTATTGTGGTGCCACGCCACAATGATTCGCTGTTGGTGGGCTGGGCCAGCCGCGCGTTCTTCACCGAGTTGCTGGAAGCCGGCGTAAAAATTTATCAGTTTGAGGACGGTTTGCTGCATACCAAAAGCGTGCTGGTCGATGGACAGCTGAGTCTGGTCGGTACCGTAAACCTTGATATGCGCAGCCTGTGGCTTAATTTTGAAATCACGCTGGTGGTGGATGATGATGGATTTGGCAGCGATTTGGCCACGGTGCAGGATGACTATATCGCCCGCTCACGCTTACTGGATGGTGCGCGCTGGGCTAAACGTGCGTGGTGGCAGCGCATCGTTGAACGACTGTTTTACTTCTTTAGCCCTTTACTGTAAAACGAGCGACAAGATTACCGCCTCAGAGTAAGCAGGAATGACCATGGATTTAAATAATCGCCTTACCGAAGATGAAACGCTGGAACAGGCCTACGACATTTTTCTTGAACTGGCAGGTGATAACCTCGATCCGGCTGACATCATTCTGTTCAATCTGCAGTTTGAAGAGCGCGGCGGTGCAGAGTTGTTTGACCCGTCGGAAGACTGGCAGGAGCACGTCGATTTCGATCTCAACCCGGACTTCTTTGCGGAAGTGGTGATTGGTTTGGGTGAAGCGGACGGCGAGCCGATTACCGATGTGTTTGCCCGCGTGCTGCTGTGCCGCGAGAAAGACCATAAGCTGTGCCACATTCTCTGGCGTGAATAATCGCTGACGCATAAAACAACGCCGGGCAATTGCCCGGCGTTTTCTTTTCGACCTTATAAAGGATCGACCTTCAAACAGGATACTGCGTGGCGGAAACTCCCCTCCAGCAAAGGACGCGTTTTCGCACACTCAGGTCCGGCAATCGGACAACGGGTGCGGAATACGCAGCCCGATGGCGGATTGATCGGTGAAGGCAGTTCACCCTCCAGCAGCTGGATCTGTTTGTTTTTTTCCAGATCCGGATCCGGGATCGGCACCGCAGACATCAGTGCACGGGTGTAAGGATGCTGCGGATTGTTGTACACCGAGTCATAAGTACCCAACTCGACCGCATGACCGAGATACATCACCAGCACACGGTCAGAGATATGCTTCACCACCGCCAGATCGTGCGCAATAAAGATCAGCGATAATCCCATTTCACGTTGCAGCTGCTGCAGCAAATTCACTACCTGCGCCTGAATCGACACATCCAGCGCCGAAACCGGTTCATCGCAAATAATCAGCTTGGGTTCGAGGATAAGCGCACGCGCAATACCGATACGCTGACACTGACCACCGGAAAACTCGTGTGGATAACGGTTGATGAGGTTTGGCAGTAGCCCAACCTTCATCATCATGTTCTTCACCTTATCCTTCACTTCCTGCTTTGGCATCTTCGGATAGTAGGTGCGCAGCGGCTCGGCAATGATGTCGCCAATGGTCATGCGCGGGTTCAGCGAGGCCAGCGGATCCTGGAAAATCATCTGGATATCGCTGCGCGCCTGGCGCCACTCATCCTGACTCTGTCCCAATAAATCACGTCCCAGCCAGGCCACACGACCGTCGGTGGCTTTCACCAGGCCGATGATGGCGCGTGCCAGGGTTGATTTACCACAGCCCGATTCGCCCACTACGCCGAGGGTTTCCCCCTCATACAAGCGCAGGCTAACGCCATCCACTGCTTTCAATGTTTTTGGCGGCTGCCAGAACCACTGTTTGCCGTCTTTAATATCGAAATGCACCTTAAGATCGGCGATTTCCAGTAAGACTTTCTTCTCTTCGATGACGGTGCTCATGCTAATTCCTCCACCGGTTTGAAGCAGGCACGCAAACGCCCCTCCGCGAAAGGCTCCAGCGGCGGTGACTTGGCACAGACGTCCATCGCAAAGGCGCAACGTGGCTGGAACGGGCAGCCCTGCGGCAAGCGCAACAGGTTAGGCGGGTTGCCAGGAATCGTGGTGAGTGAATCCCCCTCTTCCGCATCCAGGCGCGGCACCGCACTTAGCAAGCCAATGGAGTAAGGATGTGCAGGCTGATAAAACACATCGCGTGCGCGGCCATACTCCATGGTACGACCGGCGTACATCACCAGCACTTTGTCACAGATACCGGCAACCACCCCGAGATCGTGCGTGATCATGATGATCGCGGTGTTGAATTCGCGTTTCAGCTCGTTCAGCAGCGTCATGATTTGTGCCTGCACCGTCACATCCAGTGCCGTGGTCGGTTCATCGGCAATCAGCAATTTAGGACGGCACAGCAGTGCCATGGCGATCATCACACGCTGACGCATGCCGCCAGAGAACTCATGCGGGAACATCTTCATGCGCTTGCGTGCTTCAGGCATTTTCACCGCATCCAGCATGCGCACGGACTCTTCAAACGCCTGCGCGCTGCTCATCCCTTTATGCAGTTTCAGCACTTCCATCAGCTGCTCGCCGACGCGCATATACGGATTAAGCGAGGTCATCGGGTCCTGGAAAATCATCGCAATCTGCTCGGCGCGCAGCTTGTTCAGTTTGTTCTCCGGCAGATTGAGAATCTCATCGCCATTGAATTTTGCCGAACCGCCAATGCGTCCGTTTTTTGCCAACAGGCCCATCAGGGCGAAAGCGGTTTGCGACTTGCCCGATCCCGATTCGCCGACGATACCCAGGGTTTCGCCGGCACGCAGTGAAAAGTTCAGGTCGTTGACTGCGGTGACATCACCATCGTGGGTGCCAAAGGTCACGCGCAGGTCTTTAACGTCCAGCAGCAGGTTACTGTTTCCCGCACGTGCAGCCATTGCTGGCTGAAATTCATGTATGGTCATCGGGAAACTCCTTAACGATCTTTCGGGTCGAGGGCATCACGCAGGCCATCGCCGATAAAGTTGAAACAGAACAGCGTAACCACGAGGAAACCCGCCGGGAACATCAGCAACCAGGGCGAGACTTCCATGGAGTTGGCGCCGTCACTCAGGAGTGCGCCCCAACTGCTTAGCGGCTCTTGCGTACCCAACCCGAGGAAACTGAGGAAGGATTCAAACAGAATCATGCTGGGCACCAGCAATGAGGCATAGACCACGACCACACCCAGCACGTTTGGCACGATGTGACGCAGCACGATGTTGAAGGTCGACACTCCACCCACCTGAGCCGCTTCAATAAACTCTTTGCGCTTCAGGCCCAGCGTCTGGCCACGCACGATACGCGCCATATCCAGCCACGACACCATGCCGATCGCCACAAAGATCAGCAGGATATTACGGCCGAAGAAGGTCACCAGCAGGATCACGAAGAACATGAACGGGAAGGAGTTGAGAATTTCCAGAATACGCATCATCACGGAGTCGATTTTGCCGCCGAGATAGCCCGCCAGCGAACCATACAGCGTGCCCACCAGCACCGCGATCAACGCGGAGGCAATGCCGACCATTAATGAGATACGACCACCAATCGCCACGCGCACCAGCAAGTCACGTCCCGAGGAGTCGGTACCAAACCAGTGGCCTGATACCGTATCCGGTGCCGCAGACATCATGCCCCAGTCGGTATCATCATATTTAAACTGCGACAACACCGGCGCAAAGATCACGAACAGAGTAATCGCTAACAACACCAGCAAACTGATCAGCGCAGCGCGGTTATGGATGAAGCGGCGACGCGCATCCTGCCACAGGCTGCGCCCTTCGACTTCCAGTTTTTCACTGAAGGCATCCAGAGCTTCGCTGTTTTTCTTACTTAACATCATGGGCGAACTCCAGAATCAGTAACGAATTTTCGGATCGATGACGGCATACAGCACATCAACAATCGCGTTAAACAGAATGGTCAACACGCCGACCAAAATGGTCAGACTCATCACCAAAGAATAGTCACGGTTCAGGGCACCGTTGACAAACAGCTGGCCAATACCCGGCAGACCGTAAATCGATTCGATCACCATTGAACCGGTGATGATGCCGACGAATGCCGGCCCCATATACGAGAGCACGGGTAACATGGCAGGTTTCAATGCATGGCGCAGTACGATACGGCGCAGCGGCAACCCTTTAGCACGCGCAGTGCGGATAAAGTTGGAGTGCATCACTTCAATCATCGAGCCACGGGTGATACGTGCGATGCTGGCGATATAGGCCAGAGAGAGCGCCACCATCGGCAGCAGCATGTAATTCCACTGCCCGCCGTTCCAGCCACCGCCCGGCAACCAGCGCAAGGTGATGGCAAAGACCAGCACCAGCAGCGGCGCAACGACAAAGCTGGGTATCACGACGCCCGTCATGGCGACCCCCATCACCGCGTAATCCCACAAACTGTTTTGCTTAAGCGCGGCAATAACGCCGGCCGTCACGCCGAGGATGACAGCAAGGAAGAAGGCGGCGAGGCCGAGTTTGGCCGAAACCGGGAAGGCGTGGCCGACCAGATAGTTTACGGAGTAATCTTTGTACTTAAACGATGGACCAAAGTCGCCGTGCGCCAGTTGCACTAAATAACTGACGTACTGTTTGCCGATCGGATCGTTCAGGTGATATTTGGCTTCGATGTTCGCCATCACTTCAGGCGAGAGCGTACGTTCGCCGGTAAACGGACTGCCGGGTGCCAGTCGCATCATAAAGAAGGAGATGGTGATCAGGATGAAGAGCGTCGGGATCGCTTCCAGAAGCCGACGCAGGATGAATTTTAACATTGCCGTACCTACCAGGCTGTTGCTTCACAAAGTCAAAAAGGCGGCGCTACAGCGCCGCCACTGTCGATAGCCTGAGTGCTATTAATGTTTAATGATATACAGGTTTTTATCGAGGGTTTTATCCAGCGGGTCATTGCCGGTGTAACCGCCAACGTACGGTTTCACCAGACGCGCATTCACGTAGTAGTAAACCGGTACGATGGTGCTGTCTTTATCCAGAATCTGCTCAGCTTTCTGGTAATCCGCGACACGGGCTTTATCGTCAACCGCTTTCACCGCATCGTGGATCACTTTATCGAAGTCCGCGCTCTTATAGTGCGAGGTGTTACTGCTGCTGTCAGACAGCATGATGTTCAGGAACGAGGTTGGCTCGTTATAGTCTGCACACCAGGCCGCACGGGAAACATCGAAGTTGCCCTGATGGCGGGTATCCAGGAAGGTTTTCCACTCCTGGTTTTCCAGCTTGATGTTGACGCCGATGTTCTTTTTCCAGATCGAAGAAGCGGCGATAGCCAGTTTCTTATGCAGATCTGAGGTGTTATACAGCAGGTTGAAGGTCAGTGGCTTATCAGCGGTATAACCGGCTTCAGCCAGCAGTTTTTTCGCTTCTTCGTTACGCTTGTTCTGATCCCACTTGAACCAGTCTGGCGGCAGCAATTCCATACCATCGGTGGCTGGTGGGGTGAAGCTGTAGGCGGGTAACTGACCCTGCGCCAGCACCTTGTTCACCATGATGTCGCGATCCAGACCCAGTTTCAGCGCAGTACGCACGCGCGGATCGGTGAATGGCGCTTTCTGGTTGTTGATTTCATAGTAATAGGTGCAGAGATACGGCTTCACCATCAACTCTTTGCCGTTATCACGCTGCAGTTTTTTGAACAGCTCGATCGGCATGTTGTTATAAGTGATGTCGCTGCCGTTTTCAGAGAAGTAACGGTTCACGTCACTGACTTCTGAGTTAATTGGCAGGAAGGTCACCTTGTTCAGCACGGTATGCGCGTTGTCCCAGTATTCTGGGTTACGCACGATGGTGACACGTTCGTTGATGACGTGTGATTCCAGTTTGAAGGCACCGTTGCCGACCCAGTTTTGCGGCTGCGTCCACTGATCGCCAAACTTATCGATGGCTGGTTTATACACCGGAGACATCACGGAGTTGATCAGCAGCTTGTAGAAGTAAGGAACCGGCTCGCTGAGAGTTACTTCCAGCGTATGATCGTCAATGGCTTTCACACCGAGATCGGTGATCGGTTTTTTACCGGCAATGATGTCATCGACATTCAGGATGTGGCCGTACTGTGGATAGCTGGCGTAAGGAGATGCAGTTTTAGGATCGACTAAACGCTCCCAGCTGTAGACGAAATCTTGTGCCGTTACCGGCTCACCATTGGACCATTTGGCATTCTTACGCAGATGGAAAGTCCAGACTTTAAAATCTTTGTTTTCCCAGCTTTCCGCTACGCCCGGAACCGGTTTGCCATCGCTGTCGCTGATGATCAGACCTTCGTACAGATCGCGTGCGATGTTATCTTCTGGCACGCCTTCAATTTTATGTGGGTCGAGTGATTGCACTTCATCACCGTTACCACGTACCAGCTCCTGTTTTGCTGCCAATTCAACGCCTGCTGGCACTGCTGCCAAAGCGGCATTCCCTGCCAGCGCGCCGATTGCTGCAAGAACGCCTGCGGCAATCAGGCTTTTTTTCGTGATGTTGTTCATTACTTAGCTCCAGTTTTATTATCGTCACCGGGTCAGTGAACTGCCCGGCGTACCCCGTTTCCGGGAGATCTCTGCCTGTCTGAACAGAGACCACTATCACCCTTCAGGGTTTACCACGTTAATGTGCCGTCCGACTGTAGCGCCGGTTCCCCACATTACTCAATGTTTCTTTATGTAATAGTATTTCAATGCCAGCATATCTTGCGGATCCTTGCCGGTGAAACCGCCTACCCAGGGTTTCACCAGACGAACGCTGACACGATAGTAAACCGGCACGATGGGCGAGTCCTTATCCAGCTGCGCTTCGGCCTGCTGATACAAAGATGCCCGTTGAGTGTTATCGGCAACCGTCAGGGTTTGCGCCATCAATTTATCGAAAGCATCGCTGTGATAAAATGCGGTGTTAATGGACGATCCGCTCAACAGCATGTTAAGGAAGGTTGAGGGCTCGTTATAATCCGAGCACCATGTCGCACGCACTACATCGTATTGTGCCTGACGACGTGTCTCCAGCAGCGTTTTCCACTCCTGATTTTGTAGCGTCACCTCGGCACCGAGATTCTTTTGCCACATTGAGGCGGCGGCGATGGCCTGCCGTTTGTTCTGTTCAGAGGTGTTATAAAGCAGCGTGAAACGCAGCGGATGTTGAGCATTGAAACCCGCTTCTGTCAGCAGTTGCTTCGCACTGGCGTTGCGCTCGGCCTGAGTTTGCTTCGACCATGCCGGCGCTTCAGGCGAGATGCCGTGCGTAAATGGCGGCGTCAGCGCATAGGCGGGAATCTGACCTTGCCCCATGATCTTGTCGGCGATGATGTCACGATCGAGCGTCAGCTTCAGCGCTGTTCGTACCCTGGCATCATCGAACGGGGCTTTTTTGTTATTCATCTCATAGTAGAAGGTGCAGAGCACAGGGCTGACTTTGACTTGATCGCCCAAATCCTGCTGCAACTTCTTGAACAAATCAGGAGGCACCACGCTATTGGTCATGTCCGTGCCGCCGCTGCGATAGCGGTTGATGTCACTGTTTTCGGAAGAGAGCGGCAGAAAAACGCCCTCATCAATCACGCTGTGCGCGTTATCCCAATATTGCGGATTACGCTTCAGGACAATCTTTTCATTCACCACCCAGTCAGCCAGCATGTAGGCACCATTCCCCACATAATTCTGCGGTTGGGTCCACTGCTCGCCGAATTTTTCAATCGCCGCGCGATACACCGGCTTCATCGCGGTGTGGGCCAGCATATCGACAAAATAGGGAACAGGCTCAGTGAGTGTCACTTCGAGGTGATGCGCATCAATCGCTTTCACGCCCAGTGAATCCGGCGAGGCTTTACCCGCCAAAATGGCGTCAATGTAGGCGATATGGGCGGCTTGCAAATAACTGGCATAGGGTGAAGCTGTTTTCGGATCGGCCAGACGCTGCCAGCTGTAGACGAAATCTTGCGCGGTGACGGGTTCACCGTTGCTCCAGCGCGCATCTTCACGCAGGGTGAAGGTCCAGATACGCCCTTGCTGGTTGCTCCACTGCGTTGCAACCCCGGGCACAATCTGACCGTTGTTATCGGTCTCAACCAGCCCTTCGAGCAAATTGCGGATAACGTTGGATTCAGGCACCCCTTCCGTTTTTTGCGGATCGAGAGAAGACACTTCACTGCCGTTGTTGATGACGATGCGCTGTGTTGCGGATAATTGCGTCCCTGCCGGGATGTCAGCGGCCTGACTGTGAGAGACAAAACCTGCACCTGCCAGACAAAGTGCCAAAGACGTGCGCGCAACCTTTTTCGCTACCATGCTTTTCATCAACAGATATCAACCTTAAATAAAAACCTGATAGCGAGTAAGCAAGAAGCGTACACATTTGTCGCGAACAGGGAAAAAATTTGTGATGAGCCGAAAATTATCAGAACCGATGCCCGCACGCCAAAGCTAAACAGCAAAAATGTTAGCTAATTCTCTTTTATCATGGAGTCCGCGACAGGAGAAGTGTTAATTTTCACCCTAAAATATTATTCAAGCAGATGTTTTATAAGCAATAAGTCAATATTCAGTCGATTTTCTCGCCAATAAAGCGCTGCAACCCGCCATTTTACTGTTAACGCTGCCAAACCCTCGACCAACAATATGAAACGTTATTTGAGACGATAGAACATCCGAATAGTGACTGATTAAAATGAATATAGCAGTGAAATATACTGTGATAATTATCACATATATTTATTGATGAACTGGCGCAGGAAGGAAAAGTAGTAGCAAAAGTGATGACAGGCAAATCATATTAAGCCAGGCGAATAATTTCACCCTATTGGTGCAAAATACCGGCCAATTGCACCAACATGGATCACGAAAGTTATTTTTTAACTGAAAACACCGACAATTTAATTCAGCAAACCCGGAAATATCGCTTTCATTCCGGTGACAACAAACTCAATCCCCAGTGCCATTAATAGCAATCCCATGATTCGGGTAATCACGTTAATGCCTGTTTGCCCTAAAACGCGCACCATTAAAGGGGCAGCCCGAAACAGTAACCAACAGCAGAAAGCGAAAATCGCAATGGCGATAGTGAAACCGATCAGGTTTATCCAGCTGTGGTAACGCGTGCTCCAGACGATGGTCGAACTGATCGCACCCGGGCCGGCCATCAAGGGCAAGGCCAGTGGCACTACACCAATACTTTCACGAATCGCGGTTTCTGACTTTTCTTGCTTGTTTTGCTTATCCTCGCCCAGCTTGCCGCTGATCATCGACATCGCGATTGTGACCACCAGAATGCCCCCGGCGATACGGAATGAGTCAATGGAAATGCCAAACAAATGGAGAATGGCATCCCCCAGGAACAGTGAGGTCCAGAGAATAATCGCCACAGCAAGATTTGCCGTAAAATTGGTTTTATTCCGCTCAGCGACCGCCTGGTAGCTGGTCATGCTGATAAACACGGGGATGATCCCTACGGGATTAACCAGGGCAAATAAACCGACAAAAAACTTAACGTAGCCGGAAAAATCAAGTAGCACGGGGTTCACGGTGAGCTCCACGAAGGTAGTGTTTCAAATCGCGCTTAATGTAGTGCATAAGTCGGACGGAAAACCAGTGGGTTAAGTAGAAATATATGCTGCTATTTCCACTTACTTCCAGTTTATTCCTCTGCGAACAAGGGGTCGTCACCCACCTCACGTCATCTCAACCAGCCAAAACCGCTTAATGCGTTACTTTAGTTGCTAAAGTCGGTGCTGAAAGGTGTCAGCTTGGCGCCAGATTGATCCACATCAAAATTTGACTACCTCATCAGGGGTAATCTTAACCCATCGAAACTATTGAAATAGGCATAAGCATCTTATCCTCGAAACCCTTTTAGTAAGCAACGGCAATCTACTCGCCACTCTGAACAACGTATAAGCATAGCGCGCCTATACTTTCGGACTCAGGCTTGCTTACTAAAAGAGTTTAACTTCCTTCAGGAGAGCACTATGGCCGTTACAAATGTTGCCGAACTTAATGCACTGGTAGAGCGTGTTAAAAAGGCACAGCGTGAATACGCCAACTTTAGTCAGGAACAAGTTGATACCATTTTCCGCGCTGCTGCACTCGCCGCTGCTGATGCCCGTATCCCCCTCGCCAAAATGGCCGTCGCCGAATCCGGCATGGGTATCGTTGAAGATAAAGTGATCAAAAACCACTTCGCTTCTGAATATATCTACAACGCTTATAAAGATGAGAAAACCTGTGGTGTGCTGGATACAGATGACACCTTTGGTACTATCACCATCGCTGAGCCGATTGGCCTGATTTGCGGTATCGTCCCGACCACTAACCCAACCTCAACCGCCATCTTTAAAGCATTGATCAGCCTTAAAACCCGTAACGGCATCATCTTCTCACCCCATCCACGCGCCAAAGATGCCACCAACAAAGCAGCCGACATTGTGTTGCAAGCCGCCATTGCCGCCGGTGCACCAAAAGACATTATTGGCTGGATCGATGTTCCTTCAGTAGAACTGTCTAACCAGTTAATGCATCACCCTGATATCAACCTGATTCTGGCCACCGGTGGCCCAGGCATGGTAAAAGCCGCATACAGTTCCGGTAAACCAGCGATTGGTGTCGGTGCCGGTAATACGCCAGTGGTGATCGATGAAACCGCCGATATCAAACGCGCAGTCGCTTCTATCCTGATGTCCAAAACCTTCGATAACGGCGTCATTTGTGCGTCAGAGCAGTCAGTCATCGTGGTGGACTCGGTGTACGATGCGGTTCGCGAGCGTTTCGCCAGCCACGGCGGCTATCTGCTGCAGGGCAAAGAGTTGAAAGCCATTCAGGATATCATCCTGAAAAATGGCGCACTGAATGCCGCTATCGTCGGTCAGCCTGCGGCAAAAATTGCTGAACTGGCCGGTATCAGCGTCCCTGCGACCACTAAAATTCTCATCGGCGAAGTGAAGCTGGTGGATGAGTCTGAACCGTTTGCCCACGAAAAACTGTCGCCAACCCTGGCGATGTATCGTGCAAAAGATTATTACGACGCGGTAGATAAGGCAGAAAAACTGGTGGCTATGGGCGGTATCGGCCATACCTCTTGTCTCTACACTGACCAGGATAACCAACACGAACGCGTGCACTTCTTTGGCGACAAAATGAAGACCGCCCGAATTCTGATTAACACACCAGCTTCGCAAGGCGGTATTGGCGACCTCTATAACTTCAAACTTGCGCCATCGTTGACGCTGGGTTGTGGTTCCTGGGGCGGTAACTCAATTTCTGAGAACGTCGGACCTAAACACCTGATCAACAAGAAAACCGTGGCCAAGCGAGCTGAAAATATGTTGTGGCATAAACTTCCGAAGTCTATCTACTTCCGTCGTGGTTCACTGCCGATTGCCCTGGAGGAAGTCGCCACCGACGGCGCTAAACGCGCCTTTATCGTCACCGACCGTTTCCTGTTTAACAATGGCTACGCCGATCAAGTCACTCGCGTGCTGAAAGCCCACGGCATTGAAACCGAAGTGTTCTTTGAAGTTGAAGCGGACCCAACGCTGAGCATCGTACGTAAAGGTGCTGAGCAGATGAATAGCTTCAAACCTGATGTGATTATCGCCCTGGGTGGCGGTTCGCCAATGGATGCCGCGAAAATCATGTGGGTAATGTACGAACATCCTGAAACCCACTTCGAAGAGCTGGCGCTGCGTTTCATGGATATCCGTAAACGTATCTACAAGTTCCCGAAAATGGGCGTGAAAGCACGCATGGTGGCTATCACCACCACTTCCGGTACCGGTTCTGAAGTCACGCCGTTTGCGGTAGTCACTGACGATGCGACCGGCCAGAAATATCCGTTAGCGGACTATGCACTGACGCCTGATATGGCGATTGTGGATGCCAATCTGGTGATGGATATGCCACGCTCGCTCTGTGCATTTGGTGGTCTGGATGCGGTGACTCACTCGCTGGAAGCCTATGTCTCTGTCCTTGCAAATGAGTACTCTGATGGCCAGGCGCTGCAGGCGCTGAAACTGCTGAAAGAGAACCTGCCTGCCAGCTATCGTGAGGGTGCGAAGAATCCCGTGGCGCGTGAACGTGTGCATAATGCGGCAACCATCGCCGGTATCGCCTTCGCGAACGCCTTCCTCGGTGTGTGTCACTCAATGGCGCATAAGCTGGGCTCGGAGTTCCACATTCCGCACGGTTTGGCGAACGCCCTGCTGATTTGCAACGTCATCCGTTACAACGCGAATGACAACCCAACCAAACAGACGGCTTTCAGCCAGTACGATCGCCCACAGGCACGTCGTCGCTACGCTGAAATTGCCGACCATCTTGGATTGAGTGCACAGGGTGACCGCACTGCCCAGAAAATTGAAAAACTGCTGGCATGGCTGGAAGAGATGAAAACTCAGCTGGGCATCCCAACCTCTATCCGTGAAGCAGGCGTGCAGGAAGCCGATTTCCTGGCGAAAGTCGATAAGCTGGCAGACGACGCGTTTGATGACCAGTGTACCGGTGCGAACCCGCGTTATCCGCTGATTGCTGAATTGAAGCAAATCATGCTGGATACCTTCTATGGCCGCGAATTCTCTGAAGCTGAAGGCCCAATTGCTGAAGCCGCCGATGATAAAACGGTGAAAATCGAGAAAAAGACCAAAAAAGCCTAACCGGCTAAAAAACAAAAAACCCGCTGCGGCGGGTTTTTTTATCACTAAATAATCAAGCGTGCGGAGATTGCGCACCATAGATAGCTTTTAACGATCCTTCATCAATCGCCTGTTTATAGTGTTTACGGCAGACAGAAATATATCGCTCATTGCCGCCAATCACCACCTGCTCTCCTTCACTGAACGGTTTACCGTTGGCATCAAGGCGCAATACCATGCTGGCTTTACGGCCGCAATGGCAGATGGTTTTAAGCTCAACCAGTTTATCTGCCCATGCCAGTAAATATTGACTGCCGGTAAAGAGCTCGCCGCGAAAATCAGTGCGTAATCCATAACACAATACGGGAATATCCATATTGTCGACCACATCCGATAACGCTCTGACTTGCTCACGTGTCAGGAACTGACTCTCATCCACCAGCACACAATGAACCGGTTGCTTCGCATGCTCCCTGGCTATTTCCTGATTTAATTGTGTCGCAGCGTTATATAAAAAAGCAGGAGACGAAAGACCAATCCGCGAGCTTACCTTGCCCGCACCAAAGCGGTCATCAATCTCGGCGGTATACACCAGAGTGCGCATGCCGCGCTCCTGATAGTTATAGGAGGACTGAAGCAAAGCAGTGGATTTACCCGCGTTCATCGCGGAGTAATAAAAATAAAGTTGGGCCATATGCAGAATCTCATCGCAGCACAAATCTGATGGCGCGCAGTTTACCATAAACAAGTAAACCTGTAGCGATGCATTATTTTTATCATTTGCTCAAATTAACGGCAATGGCAGGTACGTGATTCCTCATCAAAGTTAAAACAGCACTTTTTGGCAAAGAACAATCTATGCTGAGAAATTATTCAGCATTATTACCGCCAAAGTGTAAGGATTAGCACAACGTCACGGTGGCAAACGCGGATAATCAAGGCTTCAGATCTAAGCGCTAATGGTAAATATATTTGTAAACCGTTATACAATGTGATTTCTGGTTTTTACTTTACGTTTTACTTTTTAATCTGACTATTGCAGTTATTTTTTAGCCCCACTATTATGAGTCGGCAGAACAACTCCCATTTATTATATTTTGAGATTAGGACAATGAGCGAAGCACTTAAAATTCTTAATAATATCCGTACATTGCGCGCGCAAGCTCGGGAATGCACTCTGGAAACACTGGAAGAGATGCTGGAAAAACTCGAGGTTGTCGTCAATGAGCGTCGTGAAGAAGAAACTCACGCGCAGGCTGAAAATGCTGAACGTAACCGCAAACTGGAACAATACCGTGAAATGCTGATTGCGGATGGTATCGATCCAAACGAACTGTTACAGGCACTTTCTGAGACCAAAGCACCGGGTAAAACCAAGCGTGCTGCACGTCCTGCCAAGTATTCTTACGTTGATGAAAATGGTGAAAACCGTACCTGGACAGGCCAGGGTCGTACACCAGCCGTGATTAAAAAAGCGATTGAAGAACAAGGTAAACAACTGGACGATTTCCTGCTGTAATTCTCCAGTGCTTCGAATTGTGAATAACGCTAACGTGAGTTCACTTTACACCGGGTAAGAAAAAGGAAGCCGCTGGCTTCCTTTTTTAATGCGTCGTTATTGCTGATAGAAGCGACGATACCAATCAACAAAGTTCTGCACGCCCTGCTCAACCCTGGTTTGCGGACGGAACTGAATCGCGTCATATAACGGCTGGGTATCCGCACTGGTATTGAGCACATCTCCCGGCTGCATCGGCAGCATATTTTTCTTCGCTTCAATGCCCAACGCTTTTTCCAGTGACTCGATATAGGTCATCAGGCTGGTCGGCTGGCTGTTGCCGATATTGTAAACACGGTATGGCGCAGAACTGGTGGCCGGCGATCCCGCTTCCACGGTCCAGTTTTCATCAGCCTGCGGAATCACATCCTGCATGCGCACGATAGCTTCAGCAATATCATCAATGTAAGTGAAATCTCGGGTCATTTGCCCACGGTTATAGACGTCAATTTGCTCACCGGCCAGCATTGCGCGGGTGAATTTGAACAATGCCATATCTGGACGTCCCCACGGACCGTAAACAGTAAAGAAGCGCAGACCGGTGGTGGGCAACTGGTACAAATGGGAATAAGTATGCGACATCAATTCGTTGGCTTTTTTGGTGGCCGCATACAGAGAAATCGGATGATCAACAGAATCATCCGTTGAGAAAGGCATTTTGCGGTTAAGCCCATATACTGAGCTGGATGACGCATACAGCAGGTGGCCAACTTTATGATGGCGGCACCCTTCGAGAATATTGAGGTGGCCAATGAGATTGGCATCGGCGTAAGCGTGTGGGTTATCAATTGAATAACGAACGCCCGCTTGTGCACCCAGATGGATCACGCGATCAAATGCATGATCATCGAATAATGAAGAAATGGCCTGGCGATCTGCCAGGTCCATTTTCAGGAAAATAAACTCGGGATGCTGAAGGATCTGGTCTAAGCGCGCTTGTTTCAGGCTGACATCGTAATAGTCATTCAGGTTATCGATACCGACGACCTGGTGACCGGCGGCCAGCAAACGCTGACTCACGTGAAATCCAATAAAACCTGCCGCACCGGTAACCAAAAACTTCATACATCCCTCATTTATTACACAATTTGAATTGATGCTCCGCGGCCGATAGCGTAATACGTAAAGCCGCGTTTGCTGATACGTTCCGGATCATACAGGTTACGACCATCAAAAATCACGGGTTGTTTTAACGCGGTTTTGATAACGTCGAAATCTGGCGCACGGAAGTTCTGCCATTCAGTACAAATGACCAGGCCATCAGCACCCTGCAACGCCGCTTCTTTGGTACCGGTCAGCTTCAGATCGTCGCGGTGGCCATAAATACGCTGCGCTTCTTCCATTGCTTCCGGGTCAAATGCCTGAATGGTCGCACCCGCTTCCCACAGCGTTTCCATCAGCACACGGCTGGAGGCTTCACGCATATCGTCGGTATTAGGTTTGAACGCCAGGCCCCAGAGAGCGAAGGTTTTGCCACGCAGATCGTCGCCAAAATGACGTTTGATGAAGCTCGGCAGTTTGTTCTTCTGTGAATCATTCACATCTTCTACCGCCTGCAACAGACGCGGCGTGTAACCAATCGACTCAGCAGTGCGAATCAGCGCCTGCACGTCTTTCGGGAAGCACGAACCACCGTAGCCGCAGCCAGGGTAGATGAAGTGATAACCAATACGTGAATCTGAACCAATCCCCTGGCGGACTTTCTCAACGTCTGCTCCCAAACGTTCTGCCAGGTTAGAGATTTCGTTCATGAAGCTGATTTTGGTCGCCAGCATGCAGTTCGCTGCGTACTTGGTCAGCTCTGCACTGCGAATATCCATCAGAATCATACGATCGTGATTGCGATTGAATGGCTCATAAAGCTCACGCAACAACTCAACCACTTCGTCGTTATCGGTACCCACTACGATGCGCTCAGGACGCATGCAGTCGTTTACTGCAGCCCCTTCCTTGAGGAATTCAGGGTTAGAAACCACATCAAACGGGATGTTTGCATCACGTTTTTGCAGCGTCTCGGCCAGTACTGCACGCACACGATCAGCCGTTCCAACAGGGACGGTAGATTTATCGATCACCACTTTATGATCGTTCATGTGCGCTGCAATTGTCCGCGCAACCGCAGTCACATATTTCAGATCGGCAGAACCGTCTTCATCCGGCGGCGTACCCACAGCAATAAACTGCATCACACCGTGGTTAACACCCTCTTCTGCATTGGTGCTGAACTTCAGGCGACCCGCTTCATAGTTAGACATCACCAGCGGCGTCAAACCCGGTTCGAAAATCGGAATATGGCCTTTTTTCAGGTTTTCGACTTTCTTTTCATCGACATCAATACAGAGAACGTCATGTCCGACTTCGGCTAACACCGCAGCCTGAACCAGACCGACATAGCCGATACCAAATACAGTGACTTTCATTGAATTATCCTGTGTTTAATGAATTACTTTTTGTTGCCTACAGCGCCTTCCAGCCATTGAGTAAAGTCTTTACCCAGTACTGGATGACGAACGCCATACTCAACGAAAGCCTGCATATAACCCAGTTTGTTACCGCAGTCATGGCTTACACCGGTCAGGTGATAGGCTTCAACGGTCTCTTTTTCCATCAGCATGGCGATGGAGTCAGTCAGCTGAACTTCGCCGCCAGCACCTGGAGGGGTTTTCGCCAGCAGAGGCCAGATGTCAGCAGACAGCACGTAACGACCCACAACCGCGAGGTTAGATGGCGCTTCAGAAGCTTTAGGCTTCTCAACCACACCCACCATAGGCGCGCTCTGGCCTGGCGCCAGGTCAGCACCTTTGCAGTCAACGACACCGTAAGCGGTCACATCAGCAACCGGCTCTACCATGATCTGGCTGCGGCCGCTTTCTTCGTAACGCGCCAGCATTTCTGCCAGGTTGTCTTTGGTCGGATCAGATTCGTACTCGTCGATGATCACATCCGGCAGAATCACGGCAACCGGCTCATCACCGACCAGTGGGTGTGCACACATCACTGCGTGGCCAAGGCCTTTCGCAATACCCTGACGCACCTGCATGATGGTCACGTGTGGAGGACAGATAGACTGGATTTCGTCCAACAGCTGACGCTTAACGCGTTTTTCCAGCATGGATTCCAGTTCAAAACTGGTATCAAAATGGTTTTCGATGGCGTTTTTAGAAGAGTGTGTAACCAACACAATTTCGTTAATGCCCGCAGCGATACACTCATTCACGACATATTGGATCAGCGGCTTATCGACCAGCGGTAACATCTCTTTTGGAATAGCTTTAGTAGCAGGCAGCATACGCGTACCCAGACCTGCAACCGGGATTACCGCTTTTTTTACTTTAGACTTATAGGCAGACATCTAAATACCTCTCTTAATAGGCCGTTCAAGTTAATACTTGATATGTCGGTTTAAAAACGAAATGAGTATATCAGTTACTATCAGACGGAATTATCCTGGATGGAGCTAATCCGCGGAATTTAAGACTATTACCCAAGTGTAAAGCTTACCCCTGGCCCTGTCTCCAGCCCGCAAAAAATATAAATCCAATCGCTTATTCTTCAGCCGATAACATCAGCCGTAGCCTGCCACCCGCGCCCCACACATGGCACTGCCAAGCATCCGCGCGTTGGCTGATCTGATTGAGGTGCGTACTGCCCATAGTACCAAGCGGTACGCCGTTACTGAGTTGAATCTGATGGGTGTTAATGTGCAATGTGGCGTTGAGGCCAGCGGAGACCAGAATCAGGTTTTTCAACTGACGATGGTAGTACCCCACCAGCAAGGGGAACTGGCCACTGAGATTGGCCTGGCGTAACAGCATATTGACCTGGCGTAGCAGGCCGTTTAACTCCGGCAGGCGCTGTTTCTGTCCGGAAAGTTGTTCCTGTAACAGGCCGTTGAACAGCGCGCGCAACAGTAAGGCGGCCAACACGCCATTATCGCCTGCTCGGGTCACATCAAGACAGTAGAAGGCCAAATCCTTGTCGGACAACGCGGCGATATCCAGCACCAGCCCCGGCTGTTCAGCCATGGTCAGTTGGCGATAGTTAATGCGGCAATTGGCGATGGTTTGCTGAACCGGCGGTTGCAACTGCTTCAGTAGCTTAGACGCAGCTAAAGGATCGCGAACCAGTGCATCCCAGTCCTGAAACAGTTGTTCATCTTCCTCAACTTTAGAAGTGAACATCGAAGGGTAAAGACACTCATATACAGCTTCACGAAAACGTTCGAGGTTTCTGAGCGGCTTAAGCAGAACATCCTGAACCCCAAGGCGCAGGACATGCGCAATATCTGCCATGTTCTGCGTGGCGGAAATGATCAAAATTGGCACACTATTGCCGCGACTGCGAATACGTTCGACGAACTGAAGTCCCCCCATGCGCGGCATCTCCAGATCGCAAATCACCAGATCCACGGCTTGAGCCGACAGTAAGGTTAAGCCATCGAGGCCATCTCCCGCTTCCAGCGTGCTGGCTCCCAGCCCCACCAACATAGTGTCTAACATCGAACGGAAAACGACCTCATCTTCGACAATGAGTATCTTTTTGCCGATTAGTGGTTTTTCCATTCTCTCCCCCTGCGTACCAGATATTTCAATAGTGGTTCATAAAACGCAGTTGCGCCTTTCAGAATTGACTGAAGTCGCACTGCCTGTGAATGAACAACCTGATTATCTGCCACGGACCAGCGGTAATAGTTCATCCATTTTTTTCTCGACGGCGGCTTTACCTGCCGCAATGGCTTCTTCTGCACGATGAAAATCCAGTGTGGATATCTGCGGACAAAACGGTTGAATCAGCACATCCGGTGGATCGCCCGCCATACGATTACGTTTAAGGCGGTTTTCCAGAATCTGGATGGATGTGGACATGATCTCCATGGCGCCCGGCGTTTGATTGGCCCGGCGGTGCGTCAGACCCAGTATGCGCTGGCGCAATTTTTTGCCCCAGCTTAATGCTTCAGCCGCGGCCTCTTCTTCGCCGCTCTGTGGTGTCACCGACAATAAATCCTGCTGCATTAAATGCGCGTCATGCTGTAAGTCCACCGCGATGACAATATCGGCGCCAAGGGCTCGTGTCAGAGATATCGGTACCGGATTGACCACGGCACCATCCACCAGCCAGTAACCATTGTAGCCAACAGGTGGTAATAAGCCTGGCATACTACAGGACGCGCGTACTGCCTGATGCAAATCACCTTCGGTTAACCACAACTCACGGCCGGTACTTAAATTCGAGGCCACCACGCCAAAAGGTTTATTGCACCCCTCAATAAATTCATTGGGGATCAACTGACGGATGTGGCTGAACACGCGATCACCGCGAAGCAAACCACCACGCTGCCACGACAGATCCATGAGGCGGATCACATCCCAATAGCGAAATGCGCTCACCCACTTTTCCATTACGCCCAGCCGCCCTTTGACGTATGCCGATCCCACCAGCGCGCCGACTGAGCAGCCTGCAACCACATCAATTTCAATGCCGGCACGCTCCAGCGCATTAATTACACCAATGTGCGCCCAACCTTTGGCGGCACCTGAACCCAGGGCCAGCCCGATCCTCACCTTTCTCATCGCACCTCGTGATTAGTCTGGTACGTAGCATCCCGCTCAGCAGTCGGCTACCATAGCGCACACTTTAATTAACTTTAATCACTCACAGGAGATGACGTGTCTGAAAAGTGCCCCTGCTGCAGCGGAAAGCAGTATAGCTTATGTTGCCAGCCCTTTCTGAGCGGTCAGGCATTCCCTGCCAGCGCTGAACAATTAATGCGTTCACGCTATACCGCCTATGTTGAAAAGAACGCGGGCTATCTGGCTGCGACCTGGCACTCCAGTAAGCGTGTGGCCGACCTTGAGACGTTATTATCTGAAAGTTTTTCCGGCACTGAATGGCTGGGCTTGAATGTAACCCGTTGTAATCATGGAAGCCACGAGAATGAAGCCTTTGTGACCTTTTTTGCGCGTTACCGCGAAAAAGAGCGCACTTCGGCCATCTATGAATGTTCACGCTTTCTTCGTGAGGATCAACGCTGGTACTATATCGACGGAACGGTGCCCGAGCTGGGGCGCAACGATCGCTGTCCTTGTGGCTCCGATAAAAAATACAAAAAATGTTGTGGTTAATCTGGACAGATGCACAACGGCTTTACCATTCATCGCTTTGACAGGACTCTGATCGAGATGCAAGCGCAAAACACGCAACGAAAAGTTTTACGGACCATTTGCCCAGACGCGAAAGGTCTGATCGCCAAGATCACCAATATTTGCTACAAGCATGAACTCAACATCGTGCAAAACAACGAGTTTGTCGATCACCGTACCGGGCGCTTTTTCATGCGCACAGAGCTGGAGGGGATTTTCAACGACAATACCCTGCTGGCCGATCTCGACAGCGCATTGCCAGTCGGTTCGGTCCGTGAATTGCAGAGTGCCGGCCGTCGTCGCGTGGTGATTTTGGTGACTAAAGAGGCGCACTGCCTGGGCGATTTACTGATGAAATGCGCGTTTGGTGGTCTCGATATGGAGATTGCTGCCGTCATCGGTAACCATGAAACACTGCGCTCGCTGGTTGAACGTTTCGATATTCCGTTTGTGCTGGTCAGCCATGAAGGCCTGGCGCGCGAAGAGCATGACAATCGCATGGGCGACGAAATTGATCGTTACCAGCCGGATTACGTGGTTCTGGCAAAATACATGCGCGTGCTGACACCGGCCTTCGTGCAGCGTTACCCTAATCAAATCATCAATATTCACCACTCGTTCCTGCCTGCCTTTATCGGCGCGCGCCCTTACCATCAGGCTTACGAGCGTGGCGTTAAAATTATCGGTGCCACCGCGCACTACGTGAATGACAACCTGGATGAAGGTCCAATCATCATGCAGGACGTGATCAACGTCGACCATAGCTACACCGCAGAAGAGATGATGCGTGCCGGGCGTGATGTCGAGAAGAATGTCCTGAGCCGTGCGCTGTATAAAGTGCTTGGCCAGCGCGTGTTCGTTTACGGTAACCGCACCATCATTCTGTAAGCTTCCTGGCGCTGAATTGTGCAACTCTTCAGCGCCACGGATGAAAAGTGGACAAACGATTCATATTTTTGTTTTCAGCGCTTTACAGTCAGAGCGCATTTGGTATGATGCGCCCCGCTTTCAGGCACATTATTCAGGCCAGTGGCGGGATTCCCGAGCGGCCAAAGGGAGCAGACTGTAAATCTGCCGTCATCGACTTCGAAGGTTCGAATCCTTCTCCCGCCACCATCTGAATAATCCCCCCCGCCTGAATCGTTAAGAGCTTTATATCCCTGGCGGGATTCCCGAGCGGCCAAAGGGAGCAGACTGTAAATCTGCCGTCATCGACTTCGAAGGTTCGAATCCTTCTCCCGCCACCATCGTTTTCCCTCTTGCTCTCATCGTCGTTTCTTCCCGATTCAATCCATGACTTTTTAACGAAAACTCGCTACCATCCAGACATACTTTTGCGGATAAAAATGGCAGCGAAATGAAATTCATCTCTTTCAACATCAACGGCTTGCGCGCACGCCCCCATCAACTTGAAGCCCTCGTCGAGCAGCATCAGCCGGATGTGATTGGCCTGCAGGAAACCAAAGTTCACGATGACATGTTCCCGCTCGAAGACGTCAGCAAACTGGGTTACAACGTTTTTTATCATGGTCAAAAAGGCCACTACGGCGTCGCGCTGCTGACCAAGGCTCAGCCCGTTTCGGTACGTCGTGGTTTTCCCGGTGATGATGAAGATTCACAACGCCGCCTGATCATGGCGGAAATCCCCAGCCCGATTGGCGACATCACCGTGATTAACGGTTACTTCCCGCAGGGTGAAAGCCGTGACCATCCAACCAAATTCCCGGCGAAAGAGAAGTTCTACCGTGATTTACAGGATTATCTGGAACAGCAGTTGGCGGTTGATAAGCCGGTGCTGATCATGGGTGACATGAATATCAGCAGTACCGATTTTGATATCGGAATTGGCGAAGATAACCGTAAGCGCTGGCTGCGCACCGGTAAATGCTCATTCCTGCCAGAAGAGCGTGAGTGGATGGATCGCCTGTTGCATTGGGGTCTGGTTGATACCTGGCGCGCGAAATACCCGGAAACGGCTGACCGTTTCTCCTGGTTCGACTACCGTTCAAAAGGTTTTGATGATAACCGTGGTCTGCGTATCGACCTGTTGCTGGCCAGCCAACCGCTGGCCGCACGTTGCATCGAGAGCGGCATCGACTACGAGATCCGCAGCATGGAAAAACCCTCTGATCATGCACCGGTCTGGTCAACGTTCAATCTGGAAAAATAAGTCAACTGCGTGGCGTGAGAACGCCACGCACCTTTACTTGATGATTTTCCAGATAAGCGGGTTAGTGCCCATCACTTTCTCATCACGCCCGCACTGCAGCAGCACGCCTTCCGCTTTCACGACCGCCCCTTCAGAATAACTGCGATTCTCATAAGTGCAGCACTGCAGACAGTTACTCTGCTGATTATTCTGTCCCTGTGTCCAGACTTCCGGTGGCATATCAACCACCACATCCGTATTGCCCATGCGATTGTTTTCCGGCTGGCGGTTCGCCTGCGCCGAATTCATGCACAACAGCAGCCCGCTGAGCGCTAATAGAATATAACGCATCACTCTGTCTCCTTGGTTTTACGCCGGGTCGATTTCGGTTTTGCTTTACGTTTAGCGGCCGGTGCGGCAATGCCTCTAAATGATTGCAACGAGGGTCGCTGACGCGCTTCGCCAATTAACCCGATCAGCGTGGCAACCAGCGGCTGCATAAACTCATCGTAGCGGCAGGCCTTTTCACTGATGCGTGTTAATGTCGATTCCCATTGAGCCGTCATATCTGGCCGGGCCGCCATTTCAGGTAACGCATGTATCAGCGCCCTGCCCGCGTCCGTAGAATGAATATAGCGGCCTTTCTTCACGAGGAATGTCCGGCGGAACAATAATTCAATAATGCCGGCACGCGTCGCTTCCGTTCCTAAACCATCGGTCGCACGCAGCACTTTCTTTAATTCTTTATCCTGAACAAAACGCGCGATGCCGGTCATGGCGGATAACAGCGTAGCATCGGTGAACGGGCGCGGCGGCTGTGTCTGCTTGGCAAGCACTTCACCGCGCTCGCACAGCAGCTCATCCCCTTTCGCGACCACCGGTAAAGGCGTGCCATCGTTCTCTTCATCGCGCTCTTTGCTCCCCAGTAAGGCACGCCACCCCGCTTCTGCCAGAAAGCGCGCTTTGGCAACAAACTTGCCGCCGCCAATCTCGAGATCGATAACGCATTTACGGAACACCGCATCAGGGCAGAATTGCATCAGATACTGACGCGCCACCAGGCCGTAAATATTGGCTTCATTTTCCGTCAGGTTCACTTTGCTGGCGCGGGCGGTAGGGATAATGGCGTGGTGAGCATCCACCTTCTTATCATCCCAGCAGCGGTTCTTCTGTTCAGGATTAAAATCCGTGGGCGGTGTCAAATTGGGCTGGTGTGCCTGAATCGCATTCAGCACCGCATGCCGTCCGGCAAAATGTTCATCCGGCAAATAACGGCTGTCAGAACGCGGATAGGTAATCAACTTATGGGTTTCATACAGACGCTGGCAGCAGTCCAGGACGTTTTGCGCACTCAGGCCGAAACGCTTTGCCGCCTCGATCTGCAGGCTGGAGAGCGAAAACGGCAATGGCGCGGTGTCAGATTCCCGTTTGTCGTTATAGCCCGTCACTATCGCCGGCTTGCCGTTGATGCGCTCTAAGACGTGATCGGCCAGCGATCGATGTAACAGGCGACCTTCCTCATCCTGCCAGGGTTCGCAGGCGTCGCTGGGTATCCAACTGGCAACAAAACGCTCATCCTTCGGCGTCACGATGTGCGCTTTCACTTCGAAGTAATCTTTCGGGATGAAGTTTTCGATCTCTTCATCGCGACGCACCACCAGGCCGAGCACCGGCGTTTGTACGCGACCGACCGACAGCACGCCATCATAACCGGCATTGCGGCCTAACAGCGTCCAGGCACGGGTCATATTGATGCCGTAGAGCCAATCTGCGCGGGCGCGGGCCAATGCGGAGACGCACAGCGGGATAAACTCGCGATTCTCACGTAAACGGCTTACTGCTCGCTCCACGGCGGAGGGGTTGAGATCGTTGATCAGACAGCGCTGCACTTTCTGCCGCTTTTCCGGCGCGAGTTGCAGGTAGTCCAGCACTTCATCCACCAACAGCTGACCTTCACGATCCGGGTCACCGGCGTGCACCACTTCACTCGCCTGTTGCAACAAACCCTCAATCACTTTGAGTTGCTTCGCCACCGACGGGCGTGGCTGTAAACGCCACTTTTCCGGAATGATCGGCAGGTCGGCAAGATTCCAGCGCGCATAGCGGCTGTCATAGCTGTCCGGCTGCGCCTGTTCCAACAAATGCCCGACACACCAGGTGACCATCTGATCGTTGCCACAGGCAATAAAACCGTCACCGCGTCGATGCGGTTTCGGCAGTACATCAGCAATGGCACGCGCCAGGCTGGGTTTTTCAGCAATAAACAAACGCATGTCTGGCGTCGTTCCTTCTACGTCAATTCACGACGGTAATTAATGGGCAGGAAGGATCGGCTGCGAAGAGTTCACCTATCGCTGTCGCCTGCACGCCGGCCAATGTAGCGCAGCGCTGGAAGGCTTCGACCTCGCTGGGTTGCACCGCCACCAGTAAACCACCCGAGGTTTGCGGATCGCACAGTAACGCGCGAGTCGCATCGTCCATCGCGGAAATAAGGGCGCCATAGCTGGCAAAATTGCGCTGAGTACCCCCGGGCACGGCACCTTTAGCAATATACTCATCGACACCCGGTAAGCGCGGAACTTGCGTGGCGTGGACTTGCGCACGCAAACCTGACCCCTGGCAAATCTCACTCAAATGTCCGAGCAAGCCAAAACCGGTGACATCGGTCATGGCGCTAACGCCATCCAGTTTGGCGAATTCGGCACCGGCTTTATTCAACTGACACATCACCTCCGCCGCTAAGGATTGGTGTTCTGGCAGCAGAAGGCCTTTTTTCTCGGCGGTGGTCAGGATGCCGATCCCCAGTGGCTTAGTGAGAAACAGCTGGCTCCCCACCTGCGCGGCGCTGTTCTTTTTCACCCGCGCCACATCAACAATTCCCGTGACGGCCAGGCCAAAAATCGGCTCCGGCGCATCGATCGAATGCCCACCCGCCAGAGCAATGCCAGCAGCCTGACACGCCGCACGCCCGCCTTCAATGACCTGCTGAGCCACTTCCGGGCTCAGCACGTTGACTGGCCAACCCAGGATGGCAATCGCCATGATCGGTTTGCCGCCCATAGCATAAATATCACTGATGGCATTGGTGGCGGCGATACGGCCAAAGGTATGGGGATCATCGACAATCGGCATAAAAAAGTCAGTGGTGCTGACCACCGCCGTGCCGTTGCCGAGATCATAAACGGCAGCATCGTCACGTGTTTCGTTGCCCACCAGCAACTGAGGGTCATGAAAAGGGGTCAGCTCACTATGAAGAATGGTTTCCAGTACCTGCGGCGAAATTTTGCAGCCGCAGCCAGCTCCATGGCTGTATTGCGTCAGACGAAGAGGTTCACTCATGGCGGGTTCCTTATGCGCTGAACAGAAGGCTGTATGTTAGCCTGGCTGTCAGCCGGTGGTAAGTGTTGCGCGGTTTAAGCTCGATCTTTCGCACACGCGGTGTGCAATCTTTGCAACACGGCTCACCCTGCCGAAGAAACCCGCCGATGTCTGTCAGAAATAACTGACAAATTGCGCGGTGTCCGGTGCAACCACCGTGGTATTGGCTTTAAGCTGCGGCGTACCGAGATAGAGGAATCCGACAATCGCATCCTGCTCGCGGCAACCAAAGGCTTCGCGTACCGAAGGATGGTCAGTCCATGGGCCGCTACGCCAGATACCGTTAAAGCCTTGTGCCACCGCGGCCATTTGCATCGCCATCACGGCACAACCGGCTGAAACCAACTGTTCCCAATGCGGGACTTTGGCATGCTCTTCACAGTGCGCCACCACAGTGATAATCATCGGCGCTCGAAACGGTGCGGTGGCCGATTTTTCAATCGCCTTTTCATCGAGGTCGCTGTCACGCGCCGCTTGTTCAAGCAATTTACCAAAACGCTCACGCCCTTCATTCTCTACAATGATAAAGCGCCACGGCTGCAACGTACCATGATCCGGTGCACGTAAGCCTGCGTGCAAAATGTTCTGCAAGACTTCGCCCGCGGGTGCCGGTTCTGCCAGACGCGATGCCGAACGGCGGTTAATTAATAAATCCAGTGCATCCATCATTATTCTCCCGTGAATAAAAAGCGTGGGCTAATCCTGGCACAGCAAGATCTTTTGTAACAGTCTGGCGCGATTTCCTGCTGACATTTCGCACGCTGCTCTTTAGGATGAACCCGACATCGGGGCAGACCGCGTGGCGACTGCCCTGTTACGTGAATATGGAGAGTTTATGCGCACATTGTGGCGAATTATTGCTGGCCTGTTCCGCTGGAGCTGGCGGGTGTTGAATTTTATTCGGGAATTCATTCTTAATTTATTCCTCATCGTCCTAATCCTCGCCGGTGTCGGTATCTGGTTACAGCTTTCCAGCGCCAACAGCAGCGAACCGGTGCAACAGGGTGCACTCAAAGTGGATTTAAGCGGTGTATTGGTGGATAAACCCTCCGTCAGCAATCGCCTGAGTCGCATCAGTCGTGAGTTGCTGGGCGCGAGCAGCGATCGCCTGCAAGAGAATTCATTATTCGACGTGGTGGATGCGGTTCGTCAGGCGAAAACTGACAAAAACATCACCGGGATTGTGCTTGATTTGCGTGATTTTGCGGGCGGCGATCAACCCTCATTACAATATCTGGGCAAATCGCTGCGTGAGTTCCGTGATGCGGGCAAACCGATATACGCCATTGGTGATAGCTATAGCCAGGCGCAATACTACATCGCCAGCTATGCCACCAAAATTTATCTGTCACCGCAGGGCACCGTTGATCTGCATGGCTTTGCGACCAATGGGTTGTATTACAAATCCCTGTTAGAGAAGCTCAAAGTCAATTCTCATGTGTTCCGTGTGGGCACCTACAAATCTGCCGTCGAGCCTTTCCTGCGTGACGATATGTCTCCGGAAGCCCGTGATGCGGATGGTCGCTGGATCGGCCAGCTGTGGCAGAACTACCTGAACACCGTTTCCGCCAATCGCCAGATTACGCCGGATCAACTGTTCCCAGGAGCAGCCGGCGTCATCAGCGGATTGCAGGCTGTTGACGGCGATACCGCAAAATATGCGCTGAACAGTAAATTGGTTGATGTGCTGGATAGCCGTGCGGCTGCGGATCAGGAACTGGTGAAAACCTTTGGCTGGGATAAAGCCAATAACGATTATCGCAACGTCAGCATTTACGATTACACCGTGAAGCAGCCTCAGCAGGACCAGGATGGCAATATTGCGGTGATCTTCGCCAGCGGTGCGATTATGGACGGTGAGGAAACCGCCGGAAACGTGGGTGGCGATACCACCGCTTCGCAGATTCGCGATGCGCGTCTCGATCCGAAAATTAAAGCGATTGTACTGCGCGTCAACAGCCCAGGTGGCAGCGTGTCGGCATCGGAAGCGATTCGTGAAGAGTTAGCCGCAGCCCATGATGCTGGCAAGCCAGTGGTGGTCTCAATGGGCGGCATGGCGGCTTCAGGTGGCTACTGGATCTCGACGCCAGCAGACTACATTGTGGCCGCCCCCAGCACCCTGACCGGTTCAATCGGCATTTTCGGCGTGATTAACACGGTTGAAAATAGCCTGAACAGTATTGGGGTACACACGGATGGCGTGGCCACTTCTCCGCTGGCTGACGTTGCCACCACCAAAGCCCTGCCGACGGAAGTGCAGCAATTGATGCAGCTGACCATCGAAAACGGCTATCGCAACTTTGTCGGACTGGTGGCGAAGTCACGTCATAAAACGCCAGAACAGATCAATGATATCGCCCAGGGTCATGTCTGGACCGGCAGCGATGCGAAAGCCAATGGCCTGGTGGATGCGTTGGGTGATTTTGACGATGCCGTGGCGAAAGCGGCTGAGTTGGCAAAAGTCGCCAGGCCGCAGCTTAGCTGGTATCAGGACGACCCCGGCATGATTGACCTGCTGTTAAATCAGATGAATGCCTCGGCACAAGCGATGCTGCCAGCAGCACTGAAAGTGTGGCTGCCCGCGCCGATGCTGGACGTAATGAGTGCAGTGAAAGATCAGCCTGGCCTGATGAACAATCTCAATGATCCGCAAAATCGCTACGCCTTCTGCCTGAACTGCGGCAACGTACGCTAATCTTTACAGCCCGGCCGCTGGTCGGGCTGCTTTTCGCTGTTAATCCCCTTATACTGCGCGTTTTACGGCAAGTCTGAGTTCTTCCATGCAAAAGAAAAATATCTATGTAGCCTACACGGGCGGTACCATCGGTATGCAGCGCTCCGCGCACGGCTACATTCCGGTTTCCGGCCATCTGCAGCAGCAACTGGCCAACATGCCAGAGTTCCATCGGCCTGAGATGCCGAATTTCACCATCCACGAATATCAGCCTCTGATGGATTCGTCAGATATGACGCCATTGGATTGGCAATCGATTGCTGATGACATTAAACAGAATTACGACAGCTATGATGGCTTTGTGATTCTGCACGGCACCGACACCATGGCGTTTACCGCCTCGGCGCTGTCATTCATGCTGGAAAACCTCGCGAAGCCCGTCATCGTAACCGGCTCGCAAATTCCTTTGGCAGAATTGCGCTCAGATGGTCAGCAGAACCTCCTCAATTCGTTGTATGTTGCGGCGAACTATCCCATTAATGAAGTGGCGTTGTTCTTTAACAACACACTGTTTCGTGGCAATCGCACCACCAAAGCACATGCCGACGGCTTCAACGCCTTCGCTTCACCGAATCTCGCTCCTTTGCTGGAAGCCGGTATTCACATTCGTAAACTCAATACGCCGCCGGCACCGCAGGGCAGTGGCGAGTTGATTGTGCATCCGATTACCCCACAACCGATTGGCGTGGTGACCATTTACCCCGGGATCTCTGCCGATGTGGTGCGTAACTTCTTGCGCCAGCCGGTGAAAGCACTGATTCTGCGCTCTTATGGTGTCGGCAACGCGCCGCAAAATGCAGAATTCCTGGCTGAACTGCAGCAGGCCAGCGAACGTGGGATTGTGGTGGTGAATCTGACGCAATGCATGTCCGGCAAAGTGAACATGGGGGGCTATGCCACCGGTAATGCGCTGGAGCATGCGGGGGTGATCAGCGGTTTTGACCTTACCGTTGAGGCAACATTAACAAAACTGCACTTTTTGTTGAGCCAAAACCTCACCAACCCGGAAATTCGTGCCAGAATGCAACAGAATTTACGCGGCGAACTGACCGACGACTGATACGGAGCGAGATGTAATGAAGCGGGCATTGATAATCATCGATATTCAGAACGATTTTTGCCCCGGCGGCCCAATGGCGGTGCGCGAAGGCGACCAAACGGTTGCCGTTGCTAATCGCTACGCACGCGAGTTCCGCGATCGGGGAGAATGTGTAGTGGCATTGCAAGACTGGCATCCGGCAGATCATGGCAGCTTCGCCTCCGTCTCTGGCGAACCGGTGTATACTCTGGGTGAATTGAACGGTTTGGCGCAGATTTGGTGGCCCGATCACGGAGTCGAGAACTCAGTGGGGGCGGATTTCCATCCAGAGCTGGACCGCACACTGATTGATGCGGTGTTCCATAAGGGGGGCGATGCTGATGTGGATAGCTACAGTGCTTTCTTCGATAACGGCCATCGCCGCAAAACGGAGCTGGACAGTTGGCTGCGTGAACGCGACATCAGCGACCTGGTGATGCTGGGGCTCGCTACCGACTATTGCGTCAAATACAGCGTGCTGGATGCGCTGGAGCTGGGCTACAACGTTGAAGTGGTGAAAGAGGGGTGCCGCGGCGTCAACCTGAATCCTGATGACAGCGATATTGCCATCGAACAGATGCAAGCTCAGGGTGCGGTAATAATCTGAAAATGAGGGCTGGTGAAAACCAGCCCTTTTGCGTTCTAGTGCAGGTTAATGCGCGTGATGTCCGGCTCGATACCAAACTCTTCCTTAAGCTGCTTTTTCGACTTCATCACCATCTCGCCCCCTTTGCCAATGGTCATATGCTGTGGGTCGTCGTTGTGACGCGCCTGCCACAGCATCACCAGCTGCAGGCAATTATCGCGCTGCTCCTGCGTCAGCGCGACACCGTCCGGCCATTTACCGGTTTCCACTGCGGTGGCGAGACGCTCGTAGACTTCCGGCGTCATTGCCGCCAGCATGGCTTCCAATTCTTGCTTCATGCTCAGCCCTCTTGTTGCTTGCCGTGCTCATCGGTAAAGCTCAATGAGGCAGAGTTAACGCAGTAGCGCTCACCGGTAGGCTGCGGGCCATCCGGGAACACGTGGCCGAGATGCGCATCGCAATTGCCACAGCGAATTTCCACGCGGTGCATGCCGTGGGAATCATCTTCCAGGTAACGAATCGCTTCGTCGCTGTAAGGCTGGTAAAAGCTCGGCCAGCCGCAGCCTGAATCATATTTAGAGTCGGAGAGGAACAGCGGTGAATTGCACACTAAACAGTGGTAAATGCCTTCCTGCTTGTTGTGCAGTAGTGCGCCACTGAAAGGAGGTTCCGTGCCGCGATGCTGTGTGACATAGCGCTGCATCTCAGAAAGCTGCGCGATTTTTGCCTCGGGTGCGGTGTCTTTAGCCATTTTGAGTTCCGGAGTGTCATTCTGTAAAAATCGACTAGTATTCTAACAAACGAACAACATCTTCATGGTCTTTTTTCGTGCGAACCCGTTCGCCACGACTCTCATAGCGCAAAATTGTGACATCGATCACTCTTTGCAAAAGTCATCCCTTTTCGGCCGCCATTCGGCGTAACATAGGCGCGCAATAAGGGTGCTGCGTAAGCGATTGCGCAACCAATTATTCCTGGCGTTGGAATTGACCTGTCGCAACAATTGACACGATTCCGCTTGACGCCTGGTAAGGTTTTTGTAATTTTACAGCCAACCTTTTATTCACTAACAAATAGCTGGTGGAATATATGACTATCAAAGTAGGTATCAACGGTTTTGGCCGTATCGGTCGCATCGTTTTCCGTGCTGCACAGCAGCGTTCTGACATCGAAATCGTTGCAATCAACGACCTGCTCGACGCGGATTACATGGCTTACATGCTGAAGTATGACTCTACGCACGGTCGTTTCGACGGTACCGTAGAAGTTAAAGACGGCGCGCTGATTGTTAACGGCAAAAAAATCCGTGTTACTGCTGAGAAAGACCCGGCTAACCTGAAATGGGATGAAGTGGGCGTTGACGTTGTTGCTGAAGCAACCGGTATCTTCCTGACCGACGAAACCGCACGCAAACACATTCAGGCTGGTGCGAAGAAAGTGGTTCTGACCGGTCCTTCTAAAGATGCGACCCCAATGTTTGTTCGTGGTGCAAACTTCGACAAATACCAGGGACAGGACATCGTTTCTAACGCCTCTTGCACCACCAACTGCCTGGCGCCACTGGCTAAAGTGATCAACGATCACTTCGGTATCGTTGAAGGCCTGATGACCACCGTTCACGCCACCACTGCAACCCAGAAAACCGTTGATGGCCCGTCTCACAAAGACTGGCGCGGCGGCCGTGGCGCAGCTCAGAACATCATCCCATCTTCTACCGGTGCTGCAAAAGCAGTCGGCGTGGTTCTGCCAGAGCTGAACGGTAAACTGACTGGTATGGCGTTCCGCGTTCCTACCCCGAACGTGTCTGTTGTTGACCTGACTGTACGTCTGGAAAAACCAGCAACTTACAAAGAAATCTGTGCCGTAATCAAAGCTGAATCTGAAGGCAAGATGAAAGGCGTTCTGGGTTACATCGAAGACGACGTCGTATCTACCGACTTCAACGGCGAAACCCTGACTTCAGTATTCGATGCTAAAGCCGGTATCGCACTGAACGACAACTTCGTGAAACTGGTTTCATGGTACGACAACGAAACTGGCTACTCACACAAAGTTCTGGATCTGATTGCACTGGTTGCTGCTAAGTAAGCAACTGGCGAACCAGACAAGGGGTGACTTCGGTCGCCCCTTTTTTTTCATTTGGAAGAAGAGAAGGTCTGACGATGCAAGACACGCTTTATAATTTGCCGGTGGTGAATCAGATCACCCCATATCTGTCACAACGCCAGATGGGCGATTTGCCCATCGTCGTCGTGAGTCATCCCAAGGTTCGTGCGGCGATTGCGCTGCAAGGCGCGCATCTGCTCTCATGGCAGCCCAGCGGTCAGCAACCGGTGATTTGGTTGAGCGAGAAGACGCCGTTTGCCACAGGCAAAGCGATTCGCGGTGGTGTGCCCATTTGCTGGCCATGGTTTGGCCCTGCAGGTGAACCGGCGCACGGATTTGCCCGTAATCAGCCCTGGACACTGACTGCACACGATGAGAACGAAGATGCCGTGATGCTGACGTTCACACTGGAAAGCAACGCACAAACGAAGAAACTGTGGCCGCATGATTTCACCCTGCTGGCCCGTTTCCGTATCGCCGAGCATTGTGAAATCGAGTTGGAAGCCTGGGGCGATTATGAAGCCACCGCAGCCTTGCACACCTACTTCCAAATCGCCGATATTGCTCAGGTTGAAGTGAGTGGCTTAGGAAATAGCTATATCGACAAGGTGAATGCTAACACGGTGGGCAGTTCGGCTGATGGCAAGCAAACCTACCCTGATCGCGTCGATCGGATTCACACGGCTGCCGAGGATTGCAGTGTGATTCATGACATCGCGGGTAAACGTCAGATTGAAGTGTACCACCACTATCAAAGTGACGTTGTCACATGGAACCCAGGGCCGGAATTGTCGTGTAGCATGGCGGATATGCCTAATGAGGGTTACAAAACCATGGTCTGCGTAGAAACGGCTCGCATCAACAAGCCGATGAAAAGTGCCGGTGAATCCCCTGCTCGCCTCGGTACCACCCTGCGCGTGCGCCATAAGTAGGTTTGCGGCGCAGATGCGCCGCTATACCACGTCTAAGCCCGTTTTATGTTGCGGTGCTGGAAACGCCCGGTCAATGATCGCCAACTCCTCAACACTCAAATGCAGGTCTAACGCAGCCGCATTTTCCGCCACGTGTTGTTGGCTGCTGGCCTTGGGAATGGCGATCACGCCTGGCCGACGAATCGCCCACGCGAGCAGCAATTGCGCCACGCTGATGCCCTTATGTTGTGCAATTTGGTGCAAATGGGGATCTTCAAACAGTGACTGACGCAAGCGTCCCGCCTGCGCCAGAGGGCAATACGCCATGATCGTCATATCACGTTGCTGGCATGCCGCTAATAAATCGTATTCGATTCCTCGTGATGCCAGGTGATACAGCACCTGATTAGTCGAGCAGTTTTCACCGCCCGGCTCGCTCCACAGTTCTTGCAGATCGTCAGTATCGAAATTGGATACGCCCCAATGCCGTATTTTTCCCTGCTGTTGCAAGGTTTCCATGGCATGAATCGTCTCCTCCAGTGGCACATTACCGCGCCAATGCAGCAGATAGAGATCAAGGTAATCGGTCTCTAAGCGCTTTAAGCTGCGCTCGCAGGCCTCTATGGCATCCACTTCGCCGGCATTCCACGGATAGACTTTTGACACCAGCCAGGCCTGATGGCGGCGTCCGCGTAACGCTTCACCCACCACCTCTTCCGCGCCGCCTTCTGCATACATTTCCGCGGTATCAATTAGTTGTAAGCCCAAATCCAATCCAGCCTGTAATGCCGAGACTTCCTGACGACGCAGCGCTGCATTCTCCCCCATGTACCACGTTCCTTGCCCAATGGCAGGTAATGCTGGTTCTTCACGGAATTGAATCGTCTTCATTAAAGCTCCCGATGCGCCAGGATGGGGCGCGCTATTGGTGCAATGTAATAAAAACGCCTCATTAAGAGGCGTCGCAGAAAACCATTAGAAACTGTAGCTGATGCCGGTCCAGAGGGTGAACTGGCCACTTTTGTCCACCATCGGACTGTCTTTGATTTCGCTGTCAAAGCGGGTGTAACGCCCGGACAAACTGGCGTTCCAGCTGTCGCTAATCTGGTAGCTGGCGTTCATTTCCACATAGGGTGACCAGCTGTCGTCCGGTTGATATTCAGCAATACCTGTCCGTGCGCTTTCATGCGAAGACACGCCATAGTAGTAGCGGTTTTGGTTGGCGCTGTTCCACATTGCACCGATGCCTGGTGTCAGGGTAAACGCGCCAAAATCGAAGCGATACAGATAGGTAAGATCCCAGATGATGCCATTACTGTTGTTTAGCACATCGCCCAGCAGCGCAGTACGCACAATGCCCCAATCGGCAACATGGCGGTAGCTGGCACCCGCCATCAGGGTCATCCGACGCTTATCCAGTGCCTTCATATCCCCTAAATCATTATCTTTAGGATCGTACTGCTGTGGTGAACCCAGCAGCGTTAACGACAGTTGATTCTGCTGATCTTTCCACAGGTAATAGCCGCCTTGCAGGCTACGGAACCAGAAGTTTTCGCCTTCATAATTGATGACCGGGATGGGGATGTATCGGTCCTGCCCACCGCGATAAGGTGACTGGGCATAAATAACCGAAGCCCCGAGTGATAAGGGTTCTGCATGAGTGCTGAACGCCGCAAAATAACAAGGAACAACACAAGCAAGCGCTTTAAGTTTGAATTGGTTCACAATTTAATCAGTCCATTAATATAACAATCACACGCAGAGTCTAACTAAATTTTCGCGATGGGTTAACGTTAAATCAGGGATGTTTATCACCCGCACGGAATAGTCTGAGGCTGGTTGCCAGCGTAGACATGCAAACTGAATGCCTTAGTGCTTATGAGACTTTGTTATTGATATATCGCTAAATAAGGAGAAAAGTGGCTGCAGATTTTCTGAATGCCTTCTACAGTTAAAAGTAAGACGAGACTTTTTGTACGAGCAGAGTAACCATAAGAATTGTGTATCCCGATAAAAAAACGTCAGGTTGGCATAAGGGTTGCTGTACTCAATAAAGAATATCTTCCGGGAGCTGCAAACGTATCTAATTTCGCTCCTTTACCTGTGCTAAAAACGAAAGGACGGGCATCGCTATGAATATATTCGATCACTATCGTCAGCGTTATGAAGCTGCCAAGGACGAAGAGTTCACACTGCAGGAATTTCTCGCTATCTGTAAGCAGGATCGCAGTGCATACGCCAACGCTGCAGAGCGACTATTGATGGCTATCGGTGAGCCGGTGATGGTTGACACGGCGCAGGAGCCACGCCTTTCCAGAATCTTCTCTAACCGCGTCATGGGACGCTATCCCGCCTTCGAAGAGTTTTATGGTATGGAGGAAGCGATTGAACAGATCGTCTCCTACCTGAAACACGCTGCGCAAGGCCTGGAAGAGAAGAAACAGATTCTCTATTTGCTGGGGCCGGTCGGTGGCGGTAAATCGTCACTTGCTGAGCGTTTGAAAGCCCTGATGCAACGCGTACCGATCTACGTGCTGAGCGCTGATGGCGAACGCAGCCCGGTAAACGATCATCCTTTGTGCCTGTTCAACCCGCAGGAAGACGCCAATATTCTGGAGAAAGAGTATGGCGTGCCGCGGCGTTACCTGGGCACCATCATGTCGCCGTGGGCGGCAAAACGCCTGCATGACTTCGGCGGCGATATTACCCGCTTTAAAGTCGTCAAAGTCTGGCCTTCTATCCTGGAGCAAGTGGCCATCGCCAAAACGGAACCGGGTGATGAGAACAACCAGGATATCTCTGCATTGGTCGGTAAGGTGGATATCCGCAAACTGGAAAACCACGCGCAAAACGATCCTGACGCTTATGGTTACTCGGGCGCACTGTGCCGCGCGAACCAGGGCATTATGGAATTCGTTGAGATGTTCAAAGCACCGATCAAAGTGCTGCATCCCTTACTGACCGCCACTCAGGAAGGTAATTACAACGGTACTGAAGGGATCTCTGCCCTACCGTTTAACGGCATCATTCTGGCGCACTCCAATGAATCAGAATGGGTGACTTTCCGTAATAACAAGAACAACGAAGCGTTCCTTGACCGTGTGTATATCGTCAAAGTGCCTTACTGCCTGCGGGTGTCGGAAGAGATCAAAATCTACGACAAACTGCTCAATCACAGTGAGCTGACGACGGCGCCATGTGCCCCGGGCACGCTGGAGACCTTAGCGCGCTTCTCTATCCTGTCGCGTTTGAAAGATCCGGAAAACTCCAGCATCTATTCAAAAATGCGCGTCTACGATGGTGAAAGCCTGAAAGATACCGATCCAAAAGCGAAATCATGGCAGGAGTATCATGACTACGCCGGCGTGGATGAGGGCATGAACGGCCTTTCGACCCGCTTCGCGTTTAAGATTCTGTCGCGCGTGTTCAACTTTGATCATGCCGAAGTGGCGGCCAACCCGGTACATCTGTTCTACGTACTGGAGCAACAAATTGAACGCGAGCAGTTCCCGCAGGATCTGGCCGAGAAATACCTTGAGCACCTGAAAGGTTACCTGATCCCGAAATACGCGGAGTTTATCGGCAAAGAGATTCAGACCGCCTATCTGGAGTCTTATTCAGAATACGGCCAGAACATCTTTGACCGCTACGTAACCTACGCCGACTTCTGGATTCAGGATCAGGAGTACCGCGATCCCGATACCGGACAGTTGTTTGATCGTGAATCACTGAATGCCGAGCTGGAGAAAATCGAGAAACCTGCCGGGATCAGTAACCCGAAAGATTTCCGTAACGAGATCGTCAACTTTGTGCTGCGTGCCCGGGCGCAAAATAGTGGACGTAATCCCAACTGGACCAGCTACGAAAAACTGCGCACGGTTATTGAGAAGAAAATGTTCTCCAATACCGAAGAGTTGCTGCCGGTGATTTCGTTTAATACCAAGACCTCAACGGACGAACAGAAAAAACACGATGATTTTGTCGATCGAATGATGGAGAAAGGCTATACCCGCAAGCAGGTACGCCTGCTGTGCGAATGGTATCTGCGCGTGCGTAAATCGTCTTAATCGTTACCTGTAAGCTACGCGGCGCCTCGACGCCGCAACAGGAGGCCGGTGTGGTTCCGGCCTGGCTTGCACTGTAGTTTGGGGGATATGTATGGCCTATTTTATCGATCGGCGTCTGAACGGTAAAAACAAGAGCGCGGTCAATCGGCAGCGTTTCCTGCGCCGTTACAAGTCGCAAATCAAGCAGTCGATCTCCGAGGCCATCAACAAGCGGTCGGTCACCGATGTGGAGAGCGGCGAATCTGTCTCGATTCCTATCGATGACATCAATGAACCTATTTTCCATCAGGGACGCGGCGGCAGTCGCCACCGCGTGCATCCGGGGAACGATCATTTCGTCCAGAACGACCGCATTGAGCGCCCACAAGGGGGCGGCGGTGGCGGCGGCAGCGGTCAGGGCAACGCCAGTCAGGACGGTGAAGGTCAGGATGAGTTTGTTTTCCAGATATCGAAAGATGAATATCTCGATCTGCTGTTTGAAGACCTTGCCTTACCGAATCTGCGTAAAAATCAGCACCGGCAGCTGAATGAATATAAAACCCACCGCGCAGGCTTTACCTCCAATGGGGTTCCGGCCAACATCAGCGTAGTGCGTTCGTTACAAAATTCACTGGCACGTCGCACTGCGATGACCGCCGGCAAGCGCCGCATGCTACACGAACTGGAAGCCACGCTGACGGAAGTGGAAAACAGTGAACCCGCTCAGTTACTGGAAGAGGAGCGGCTGCGCAAAGAAATTGCCGAACTGCGGGCACGTATTGAACGTGTGCCTTTTATTGATACCTTCGACTTGCGCTACAAGAACTTTGAGAAGCGCCCCGAGCCTTCGAGCCAGGCGGTGATGTTCTGCCTGATGGACGTCTCCGGATCAATGGATCAGGCCACGAAAGACATGGCGAAGCGTTTTTATATTCTGCTCTATCTGTTCCTGAGCCGTACCTATAAAAATGTTGAGGTGGTGTATATCCGTCACCATACGCAGGCGAAAGAAGTCGATGAGCAGGAGTTCTTCTACTCGCAGGAAACCGGCGGCACCATTGTGTCTAGCGCATTGAAGTTAATGGATGAAGTGGTTAAAGAGCGCTATGACCCGGCGCAGTGGAATATTTATGCGGCACAGGCCTCTGATGGTGACAACTGGGCGGATGACTCTCCGTTATGTCATGAGATTCTGGCCAAACATATTTTGCCGGTTGTACGTTATTACAGCTACATCGAAATCACGCGCCGTGCGCACCAGACGCTGTGGCGTGAGTATGAACATCTGCAGGCCATGTTTGATAACTTCGCGATTCAGCACATCCGCGAGCCAGAAGACATTTATCCGGTATTTAGAGCACTTTTCCACAAACAGGTGGCAGAAGCCTGAACATCAAGCCGGTCATTGACCGGCTTTTTCTTTCCCGCGCCACCGCTCATTCGCCTCAAATCCCCGCTGATTTTTCACACAATTTTAACGATCTATGGGATAGCGCTCCGCAGATTGAAAAAATATGCAATTAAGCGCTGACAAGCTATTGATAAGGCATTATCTTTTCAGCTTGTCTGTGTGAATCCCCCGCAGTTTGTCATTTTCGCTCGTACCGCAGGAGAACGCCGTTGAATGCCAGCATGATTTACAGTTTGTTTATTATTGGTTCCGTGCTGGTTGCAGCAAGTATTCTTCTGAGTTCATTCTCGTCACGGCTTGGCATCCCTATTCTGGTGATTTTCCTTGCATTAGGCATGTTGACTGGCGTTGACGGAATTGGCGGCATCGCTTTTGACAACTACCCCGTGGCGTATCTGGTATCCAACCTCGCGCTGGCCATTATTTTGCTGGATGGCGGCATGCGCACCAAAGCCAGCTCATTCAAGGTGGCGCTGGGGCCCGCATTATCACTCGCCACGGTCGGTGTGATGATAACCGCCGGTTTAACCGGTTTGGCGGCGGCCTGGCTCTTTAAACTCGATTTGATGCAAGGTTTCCTGATTGGCGCAATTATCGGTTCCACCGATGCCGCCGCAGTCTTCTCGCTGCTGGGGGATAAAGGGCTTAACGAACGTGTCAGCTCCACGCTGGAAATTGAATCCGGCAGTAACGATCCCATGGCGGTATTCCTGACCATCACGCTGATTGACATGATCCAGCAAGGCCAGTCAGGCTTAAGCTGGATGTTTGTGGTGCATCTGGTGCAACAGTTCGGTCTCGGTATTGTACTGGGGCTGGGCGGCGGCTGGGCATTACAGCAACTGATAAACCGTATCAATCTGGCGCAAGGTCTCTACCCCCTGCTGGCGTTAAGCGGCGGCATCATTGTGTTTGCACTGACCACGGTCATGGAAGGCAGTGGCATACTGGCCGTTTACCTGTGTGGTTATCTGCTGGGTAACAGCCCGATCCGCAACCGTCACGGTATTCTGCAAACCTTCGATGGTATGGCGTGGTTGAGTCAGATCGGCATGTTTATCGTGCTCGGCTTACTGGTGACGCCATCTGATCTGTGGCACATCGCCGTTCCAGCCATGATTTTATCTCTCTGGCTGATTTTGGTGGCGCGCCCGCTTTCAATTCTGGTGGGTCTGTTGCCATTTAAAGGCTTTACCGGCCGCGAACGCATCTTTATCAGTTGGGTTGGCCTACGTGGCGCAGTACCTATTATCCTCGCGGTATTCCCGATGATGGCCGGGCTGGAAAACGCCAAGCTCTACTTCAACATCGCCTTCTTCGTGGTTCTCGTGTCGCTAATGCTACAGGGCACCTCGCTGGGCTATGCGGCCAAACGCGCCAAAGTTGTGGTTCCCCCTACTGCCTCACCAATCAGTCGCGTCGGACTGGATATCCACCCTGAAAACCCCTGGGAGCAGTTTGTTTACCAACTCAGTGCTGACAAATGGTGTATCGGTGCCGCGCTGCGTGATTTGCAGATGCCACGCGAAACGCGCATCGCTGCCCTGTTCCGCGATAACGCGCTGATGCATCCCAATGGCAGTACGCGCCTTAAAGAGGGCGATGTGCTATGTGTGATTGGACGTGAACGCGATTTGCCCGCTTTAGGTAAAATGTTCAGTCAGTCGCCACCCGTCGCGCTCGATCAACGCTTCTTTGGTGACTTCATTCTGGATGCCGAGGCACGTTTACGCGATGTGGCGCAAATTTATGGGCTGGAACTTGATGAAACCACCAACGATCAGCAATCCCTCGGTCAACTGGTGATGGGCCTGCTGGGCAGTACACCAGTGGTGGGCGATCAGGTGGAGTGGAACCAATTGACCTGGACCGTAGCGGAGAAAGAGGACAACCAAATCGTTAAAATTGGCGTACGTGTCATGGAAGACAAGGAGTAATCCGAACCGCGAAAACGCCAAAACTGCGTGTGAGCGACTATGATCACTATTCCACCCAGCACAAACGGGAGAAGCGCATGGGACACGTGGTAAAGATTGGTCGTTACGAGATCGTTGATGCAGAACTGAATGCTGAAAAGCTCGATACCATCAGCATTCCCTGCAATACCAACCCCGGCCTGAGTTACCAACTCGATGGCTGGGATCATGAAACCAGTGTGCCGGCGTGGATTGATGGCGAGCCCGTCGATCTGCAGATCGGACACTATGACAAGCAACAAGACCGCTGGGTATTAAAAAAACCTGCCTGATGTACCCCCGCCGCCATCCGCTTCGTATGGCGGTCATTCCTAAAAGCAGTCTTAAAATGAAGCGTTCTATCTGCGTTTTTTTTGGTTTTAACCTTGTATTTCAATTAGCTAACTCACTATTTCACGCAGCATTTATTTCCTTTTAAGACTATTTCCATATTAACTCTGTCAAATAACTCCTGCATACTCTTAAACGTTGCTGCAGCTTTTCGTGACGTATATCACGTCTCAAACGGCCCTTTCCATGCAGCGCTTATGGCAGCATTGACTTATATCGCACTGAAAAATCATTTCTTTTTATTTTCGGTGGACAACTCCTGAGCGCGTACTTGATTCTGGTCAGGCCATCTTTTACTTAAGAAAAGAGAGCAGGTTTTATGGCAAGTACATTGGTAATGAATGATGCAACCCGCTCGTGGAGCGGATTGCGTAAAAATCTCATCGCAAAAGTCGCTTTAAGCTTTTCGGATTTAATTGCTCTGAATCTGGCTTTGTTTTTATCTGCAGCAACCGTTCAGGGTATTTGGGGAGAACTGGACACCTTTATTCCGCCGCAGCAGATTGAATACCGCTTTATCGCTCAATTAGGGCTTTCTGTACTTTGCACCGCGTGGTTTTGGGTGCGCATGCGTCATTACACTTACCGCAAACCGTTTTGGTTCGAGTTAAAAGAGATTGTAAAAACCCTGTTCGTTTTTTCGCTGCTGGATTTGGCGCTGATCGCCTTCTCCAAGTGGGACTTCTCACGCATGGTTTGGGTGTTTAGCTGGACTTACGCACTGCTACTGCTGCCGCTGATGCGTGCGGTGGTCAAGCGAGCCATCAACCGCGCAGGTCAGTGGCAGAAAGAGACCATCATTATTGGTTCAGGCAAGAATGCCATGGAAGCTTATGCAGCACTGCAGAGTGAGGAAATCCTCGGCTACAACGTCCAGGCTTTCATCTCACTGGAAGATGAGCACCACCCTGAGAACGTTAATGGTGTACCCGTGATCACCTGGAAAGACATCAACTGGCAAACGATGGATCGCGACAACACGCAATTTATCGTCGCCACTGAGTTTGAACAGCAGGTGGTGCGCGATAAATGGCTGAAGTTCCTGTCCAAAATGAAGTGCCGCTCGATCTCCGTGATCCCAACCCTGCGCGGCGTGCCGCTTTACGGTACGGATATGTCATTCATCTTCAGCCACGAAGTGATGATCCTGCGCGTCAGTAATAACCTGGCAAAACGTTCTTCTCGCTTCCTCAAGCGTACCTTCGATATTGTGGTCGCCTCCCTGTTGCTGCTGTTCCTCGCCCCGGTATTCGGTCTGCTGTGTGCGATGGTAAAACGTGATGGCGGCAATGCGATCTATGGGCATGAACGTGTTGGGCAGGATGGCGTCAAGTTTAAATGCCTGAAATTCCGTTCGATGGTCACTAACTCTCAGGAAGTGTTGCAAAATCTGCTGGCGACCAGCGAAGAGGCGCGCGCAGAATGGGATCGTGATTTCAAACTGAAAAACGATCCACGTATCACCAAAATTGGCGGCTTCCTGCGTAAAACCAGCCTCGACGAATTGCCGCAGTTGTGGAATGTGATTCGTGGTGAAATGAGTCTGGTGGGTCCACGTCCGGTGATTGAAGTTGAGCTGGAACGCTATGCGGGGGATGTTGATTATTACCTGATGGCGAAACCGGGCATGACCGGTCTGTGGCAGGTGAGCGGTCGTAACGATATCGACTATGACACTCGCGTCTATTTCGATTCCTGGTATGTGAAAAACTGGGCGTTGTGGACCGACATCGCCATTCTGTTCAAAACCGCAGGTGTGGTGTTACGCCGCGACGGGGCCTACTGATCCTACCCGCGATGCGATGTCTGTGTTGTCTCAGCAGACATCGCTTTTTTATTCCTTTCTTTTTCCCTGCTAAGTCATTACCCTTCCCGCTTGTTTAACAGGACGTTTCTGGTTTCAGATGCAAAAATTTACCCTGCTGCTTTTAAGCCTGGTGCTGCTGGCACCACTCGGCATCGATTTATACCTTCCTACTCTGCCGCAAATCGCTGAAGGCCTTAACAGTCCGGTCAGTTTGATTCAGATCACCATCCCGCTGTTCTTACTGGTGATGGGCATCGGCCAGCTGGTGACCGGCCCCTTGGTAGATAATTTTGGCCGTAAGCCGATTGCGATCATTGGCCTGGTGCTTTACATCATTGGCAGCGCCGTGGCGGCAACGGCCACCGTATGGCCAGTGTTCTTCCTCGCCCGTTTGATTCAGGGCTGCGCGGTCTGTTGCAGTGCGGTAGTGGCCTTCAGTGGCGTGCGCGATCGTTTAAGCGGTGATGAAGCTGCGCGTGCCTATGGTTTTCTCAATGGTGCATTGAATATTGTGCCGGCATTGGCGCCACTACTGGGTGGTATCCTTGCTGAAGCCTATGGCTGGCGAGCGCCCTTCTGGTTCCTGTGTGGCTATGCTGCAGTCATTGGTTTGATTGTGGTGTTCTTCCTGCCGGAAACCCGTCCAGCCGATACGTTACGCGTCAAAGGATTGCCGTTAGCGCAATATGCGGCGATTGCACGTGAGCCGCGTTTTCTTGCTTTCGCGTTTGCCAACGCGGGTGCGCTCGGCATGGTGCTGACTTATGTGTCACTTGCCCCCCACGTGCTAATGACGGAAGGGGGTCTGACGCCCCTGCAATTCTCCTTTGCCTTTGGTGCCAACGGCTTTTGGATCATGCTGGTCAGTGCGTTTGTGAATAAGACTATCCGTAAAGCCGGACGCCCGTTCTGCCTGGCGATGGGCTTTGTCACCATGCTGCTGGGTGCCATTCTGCTGCTGGCGGGAATGATGCTGTTGCCTGCCGCTTGGCAGACACACTGGGCGCTGTATATGATTCCGGTGGCGGTATCGGTTGCAGGACTGGCCTTTACCGTTGGCCCCGCTACCAGCTACGCGTTAGAGCCGTATCAGCAGCAGGCAGGCGTTGCCGCGGCCTTGCAGGGGTTTATTCAAATGGCGTGCGGCGCGGGTGGCAGCCTGATGATTGTGGCATTACCGGTCGCAGAAAAATCAGCACTGGCTTTAATGATGCTTTTAGGTGCAGCGCTGGCCCTGATTGCCTGGCGCTGCAGTAAGAAGATGCACGGCAGCGTGACCGCGCTTAAATAATCTCAACTGGTACGCGGGGCGCGAGCGCACACATCAGCTCGTAGCCCACCGTGCCAGCGGCTTTCGCCACCTCATCGATTTTCACCTGATTGCCCCACAGTTCCACTTTGGAACCAATCCCGGCCTGCGGGCAAGGTTCGAGGTCAATCATCATCATATCCATGGAGATCGCGCCCAGCGTCTGGGTACGAATACCATCGACGCTGACTGGCGTGCCGGTTGGCGCATGGCGTGGATAGCCATCTGCATAGCCGCAAGCCACAATACCAATGCGCTGTGCGCCCGATGCATGATAGCGATAGCCATAGCCCACGCCGTCACCAGCACTGAGCTGCTGCACACCAATGATTTCACTGTTCAGCGTCATCACCGGCTGCAAGCCGCTGCTGGCAATATCCTGCCAATTCCCACTTGGCGATGCGCCATAGAGAATGATCCCCGGACGCACCCAGTCAAAGTGCGCCTCTGGATGCCACAAAGTGGCGGCAGAGTTGGAGAGCGAGCGCGGGCAATCCAAACCTTCGGCGGCCAGTTCAACGCGCTTCATCGGTTCGATAAGTCCTTCCGGGTTTTCCGCGTCCGCAAAATGTGCCATCAGCGTCATCTCACCGACGTTAGGGAGCGCACGCAGTTTCTGCCACGCCGCCTGCACCTGTTCCGGACGGAAACCCAGCCGATTCATGCCGCTGTTCATCTTCACATAGATATCAACCGGTGCAGAAAGTGAAGCTTTGGCCAGCGCCTGAATCTGCCAGTTGCTGTGCACACTGGTGGTCAAACGATAACGATCGATCAAGGTTAAATCTTCGGCATGGAAGAAACCTTCCAGCAACAGAATCGGTTTTTTCCAACCCTGCTCACGCAACAGAATCGCTTCTTCCATATTCAACAGCGCAAAACCATCGGTCTCTGCCAGACTTTGCCAGACACGCGCGATACCGTGCCCGTAAGCATTGGCTTTGACCACTGACCAAACCCGCGACTGCGGTGCAGCCTGCCGTACAATCGCCAGATTGTGGCGCAGCGCCTGTTGGTTAATGGTGGCGCCAGTAGGACGTGACATGCTTGTGCTCTCCCTGAGGTCTCAACGCGCCGCGTTAGCGTTACGCAACGGCGACGAATGGGGTTCGAAACCCGGCAGGTAGCGCAGTACTGACAAATCGTCTGCGGCAATCGCCGGTTTCTGACCGGAAATCAAATCGGCCAATAGCTGACCGGAACCACAGGCCATGGTCCATCCCAGCGTTCCGTGACCGGTGTTGAGATAGAGATTGGACAGCGGTGTACGCCCGACAATCGGCGTGCCGTCCGGCGTCATCGGACGCAATCCTGTCCAGAACGTGGCCTGTTCAACAAAACCGCCTTCAGGATAGAGATCGCTGACCACCATCTCCAGCGTTTCACGTCGTGCAGGCGTCAGTTTGGTGTTAAAACCAACAATTTCCGCCATGCCTCCCACGCGGATGCGATCGTCAAAGCGCGTGACCGCCACTTTGTAGGTCTCATCGAGGATGGTGGAGACCGGGGCTGCGTCTGGATTCTTAATCGGAATAGTGAGGGAATAGCCTTTAAGCGGATAGACCGGAATTGACACGATGTCTTTCAGCAGCGCGGTCGAGTAGGAACCGAACGCCACCACATAGGCGTCCGCCTTAATCACCTCTTCGCCACACTTCACGCCGTAAATACGATTGCCTTCACGCAGCAGTTGGTCAACCTGAGTGTCGTAGCGGAAGGTGACACCCGCAGCGGCTGCCATCTCGGCCAGGCGCTGCGTAAACAGCTGGCAGTCTCCGGTTTCATCATTCGGTAAACGCAGCCCGCCGGTCAGTTTATGTGCCGTCGTGGCCAGCGCCGGTTCAACGCTGTGTAACTGGTGTGCTTCCAGGAGTTCGTAAGGCACGCCGGCTTCTTTAAGCACGGCAATATCTTTGCTGGCGCTCTCAAACTGTTGCTGAGTGCGGAACAACTGCAAGGTGCCGCCCTGCCGGCCTTCATAGGCGATACCGGTCGAGGCGCGCAATGCTTTCAGGCAATCACGACTGTATTCCGCGATACGTACCATGCGTCCTTTGTTTTCCTGATAATGGCGCATGTCACAGTTGCGCAGCATGTTCCACATCCATTCCAGCTGGAACTTGCTGCCATCGAGGCGGACGGCCAATGGCGCGTGGCGCTGGAACATCCATTTAACCGCTTTCAGTGGCACACCCGGTGCCGCCCAGGGCGCCGCATAACCTGGAGAGATCTGGCCAGCGTTACCGGCACTGGTTTCCAGCGCGGCCCCCGGCTGGCGATCGATGACCGTAACCTCATGTCCAGCCTGCGCCAGATACCAGGCACTCGCCACTCCCACGACACCACTTCCAAGAATCACTACGCGCATAAGCCCCTCGCCGCGGCAAAAGCATAATCAACTATGAATGCTGTTTGTACCAGCATAACCAGACAGCACTTCTTATCTTACATTCGACAGACATATTTCACATGTTTTTCACCTTCCTGCACACAGAAATCATGAGGTAGTGCAAAAATCAGGATTTTTTATGCCATAAAACCATTAATCAGCAATTTATTATGCGCAAGGGAGTGCTTTTCTCTTTTTTCAGGAGAAAGCGCCGCAGTCATATAATGCGCTTATAAACAGAGTTTTATTCTGCAAGTTAGCTAAAAACCAACAGTTGTCATCAGTAATGACTTAAGCGACGATTTTTGAATGATTTTCTGCCAAAAGAATTCGATTGAGTTCCGGTTTCGGATAAGCGACAGTGGACTATCATTGAAGTGTTCGCTCAGTTTTATTGGGCCGTCTTTCTCAGGATGAAGCCTTAAACGATCGTGACAGGTGACACTCCGTTGCCTGCCGCTTGCAAAACAGAGGTGCGCTATGACGACAATCTTTGACGAGCCAACCCGGAGCAGTAAACGACTCAGTGATGGACCCGACTGGACCTTTGAACTGCTTGATGTTTATCTGGCAGAAATTGACCGTGTAGCGAAAAGCTACGGGCTTGATACCTATCCGCATCAAATCGAAGTCATCACCTCCGAACAAATGATGGATGCCTACTCCAGCGTGGGTATGCCGATTAACTATGCCCACTGGTCGTTCGGTAAAAAATTTATTGAAACCGAACAACGCTATAAACATGGTCAGCAGGGCTTAGCGTACGAGATCGTCATCAACTCCAATCCTTGTATTGCTTATTTAATGGAAGAGAACACCATGACCATGCAGGCGCTGGTGATGGCGCACGCGTGCTATGGGCACAACTCTTTCTTCAAAAATAACTATTTATTCCGCAGCTGGACCGATGCCAGCTCCATCGTCGATTACCTGTTATTCGCACGTAACTACATCACTGATTGCGAAGAGCGATATGGCGTGGAAGAAGTGGAGCGGCTGCTCGACTCCTGCCATGCTCTGATGAACTACGGCGTTGATCGCTACAAGCGTCCGCAAAAAATTTCGCTGCAGGAAGAGAAAGCGCGACAAAAAAGTCGTGAAGAGTATCTGCAGAGCCAGGTAAACACCTTATGGCGCACCCTGCCGCGTAAAGAGAAGGAGTCCGTACACGTGGAAGCGGCGCGCTATCCTTCGGAACCGCAGGAAAACTTGCTCTACTTTATGGAAAAAAACGCCCCGCTGCTGGAGTCCTGGCAACGTGAAGTGCTGCGCATCGTGCGTAAAGTTAGCCAGTATTTTTACCCGCAGAAACAGACGCAGGTGATGAACGAAGGATGGGCGACGTTCTGGCATTACACCATCCTCAACCATCTATACGACGAAGGGAAAGTGTCGGAACGCTTTATGATGGAGTTCCTGCACAGCCACACCAATGTGGTGTATCAGCCGCCGTATAACAGCCAGTGGTATAACGGCATAAACCCTTACGCTTTGGGCTTCGCCATGTTCCAGGATATCAAGCGTATCTGCCAGTCACCGACGGAAGAAGATCGCTACTGGTTCCCGGATATTGCGGGTTCCGACTGGCTGAAAACGCTGCACTTTGCTATGCGCGAGTTTAAAGATGAGAGTTTCATCAGCCAATTCCTGTCACCCAAAGTGATGCGAGACTTCCGCCTGTTTACGGTAATGGATGACGATCGCAATAACTTCCTGGAAATTGCCGCGATCCACGATGAGGCAGGCTATCGCGCCATCCGCCAGCAACTGTCAGCACAGTACAACCTGAGCAATCTGGAGCCTAACATCCAGGTCTATAATGTGGATCTGCGCGGCGACCGTTCGCTGACCTTACGCTACGTGCCACAGCAACGCGCGCCGTTGGATAAAAGCCGCCGCGAAGTGCTGAAGCATGTGCATCGGTTGTGGGGTTTCGATGTGATTCTGGAACAACAGAACGAAGATGGCAGCGTTGAGCTGCTGGACCGTTCGCCTTCACGTGGCCCGGCACTGTAAGCATAAAAAACCGGACTGTTAAAGTCCGGTTTTCTTTTAGCGCTTGCTGGCTAAATCTTCGGGCATGCTTTTTTGCATGCTATGCCAGATCTCTCCACTGCGACGACCATACTCACGTACTGTATCGACAATCTGGTCCTGCGTGGGATTCACACTGCACAAATCCGCCAGTTGACGATAGAAGCTACGAGCCTGCTGACGCGCCTCAGGATTAGAGAAGTAGTGGCGCCCCACGCGGGTATACAGCCCTTTCAAACCGTTCAGGATCAAACCATAAATCGGGTTACCGGAGGCAAAGGCCAAACCACGGAACACGCGATAATCCAGTTCGGTGTAGGCTTCTGCTTTATCCTCTTCGCTCAGTGCAGTTTCCAGCACCTCGCGCGCTTTGTCCGGATGATGGCGCAGTGCGCGGCTAATAAAAATCGACGCGATATTGGTACGCACCGACAGCAGATTATCAATCAACTGCGGTACGCTATCGTGATCGAGGCGGGCAAGCGTTTCGAGAATGTTAAGACCGGAGGTTTCCCAGAAATCATTCACGCGCGTAGGTTTACCATGCTGAATGGTTAACCAGCCATCGCGTGCCAGACGCTGTAAAACTTCACGCAGCGTAGTGCGCGTGACGCCAATCAGTTCAGAAAGCTCACGTTCAGCAGGCAGAATAGACCCCGGCGGAAAGCGACTGTTCCAGATGCTTTCAATAATATACTCTTCAGCAAATCCTGCGGGGCTTTGCGCCTTAATCACCATAGCATTTATTTCTCATTGCTTTCTTTGTCGTAATGGCACTCATCATACCAGAGCGGCTATAGCGGAAATAGACTGACAATCGATTAAAAGCGCGCGCTGGCGCAAAATTCATCGGTGTTTTTAACCGGTCAGACGGCAACGCACTCGTTTGCGTGGTATGGACCTTCTGTCACCTCCGCTTGATCAGTAAATGCGCTTTTTATGGTCTGGATCAGGCTTAAGTCATTTTTGTACATGATTTTTTCCCCTTACCTGGCTGGCACGGTTACGCTTTTGGTTTACACTGCGAAGCATTAATGGTTACAGGATAAGCAATATGTTGCGATATTTGAATCAATGCTCACGAGGACGCGGGGCATGGTTATTGCTGGCTCTGACAGCACTGGCTTTTGAACTGACTGCACTCTTCTTTCAACACGTCATGGGACTGAAACCCTGCGTGATGTGTATCTACGAACGTTGTGCGCTGTTTGGCGTCATGGGTGCAGGAATCGTTGGCGCGTTCGCCCCGAAGTCCCTGCCACTGCGCTGGGCCGCTATCCTGATTTGGCTGTACAGCGCTTATAAGGGCTTAATGCTTTCGATTGAACATACGAATATTCAGCTGCACCCGAATCCGTTTGTCACTTGTGACTTTGCCGCGCGCTTCCCGACCTGGCTGCCGTTGGATAAATGGCTGCCATCGGTATTTGTAGCCAGCGGTGATTGTGCTGAACGCAGCTGGACATTCCTGACATGGAGTATGCCGCAGTGGATGATCGTCATCTTTGCCGCGTATCTGCTGGTTGGGGCACTGGTACTGATTGCCCAGCCGTTTAAGCCAAAACGCCGCGATCTGTTTAGCCGCTAATCAAAACAAAACAGGCAGCTCTCGCTGCCTGTTATCACGTCAACCGTTACGATCGGGCCGATCGATAATGTGATCTTCCCAGTCGCGCACTTCACTCTCCCGCACCGCGATATACCGCACCGAGATACGCTGCGCATGCATCGCTTTTTTCGAACCGGCCACCAATGGATGCCAGGCTGGCAATGTGCCGCCTTCGCCTAACAGACGATAGGCGCAGGTGCGCGGCAACCAGTTAAAGGTGGTGAGGTTTTCACGCGTCAGCTTGATACAGTCCTCTTCAAATTCAAACCGGCGCTCGTAGTTACGGCACTGGCAGGTTTTGATATTCAGCTGATTGCAGGCCACATTGGTGAAATAGATTTCGTCGGTGTCCGCATCCTGCAACTTATTCAGGCAGCACTGGCCGCAGCCGTCGCACAGTGATTCCCACTCTGCATCGTCCATTTGGTCAAGGCGTTTTGTCTGCCAGAAAGGTTGTTCAGTCATGATCGCGGTCCGGGTTGTGCAATAAGACCGCACCTTATAAAGGGTTAGGTGCGGTGATGCAAGTTTTACAGTACGCGGGTGGTAATTCCGTGACCGGCCAGCGAGATTTCGAGTTTATCGCCAGATCGCATTGGCCCGACACCTTCCGGGGTGCCCGTCAGGATCACATCGCCAGCGCGCAGCGTAAAGTACTGACTCATATAGGCAATCAGCGGCAGGATTTTGTGAATCATATCCGCCGTGCTGCCATGCTGGCGCACTTCACCATTCACCACCAGTTTCAGTTCGGTGTCTTGCGGGTCGCCGCTGAATTCAGAAACCGGAATAAAACCTGACAGCGGGCAGGAGTTATCAAACCCTTTGGATTTTTCCCACGGCTGTCCGGCTTTTTTTAAGCCCGCCTGCACATCGCGCAGCGTCAGATCCAGTGCCACGCCATATCCGGCAATGGCCTTCACCACATGCTCTTCACTGGCTTGCTTCAGTGTTGATCCAATCAACACTGCCAGTTCCACTTCGTGATGCACTTCGCCGAAGTTAGCGGGAATTGAGAGCGGCTGACGCAGATCGCACACCGCCGTTTCCGGTTTGATAAACACCACCGGTTCTGTCGGCGTGGCGCTGCCCATTTCCTTGATGTGCTTCGCATAGTTGCTGCCTACGCAAACCACTTTGCTGACGGGATAATCCAACAAAGCGCCCTGCCAGTTACGATGCTGATACATGCTGTTCCCCTGCATTAGTTGTGTTTGATGCCAGTCTGACTGGCGGATAGGTCAGGTTCAGCGCCGGAACGCGGCAATCTGAGGAAGATTATATTAGCGGTTTTATAGCGGCAGACGTGGCGGAAATTGTCAAAAGTCGTTAATCATGCTCAACAAACAGGATCACCGCCGGAGATTATTGCCCGCAATATTGCTTTAAAGCGGGCGAATAATTAATGCAAATAATACTGAGGATATTTACAGGGCATATTTACAGATGAATCCGAATTAAACTTTTTTACTCTGATCAAGATGAATGTTGAGCAGACTTTCAATCGGCGGTGGGATCTGTAAATAATAGCCTTGATCGCTCAAACCTTGCTTAACTTTATTGATATCTGCATTAGCCAGTTTGTCGCGTTTGTCCAGTGACAGCACCATTGCTAGCTGGGGTTTACCAAAGCCACGCAACAGTTCTTCAGGAACGCGCGAAAAATCGTCTTTTTTTTCAACATAAAGATAAGTTTGTTCACGTTGCGGGCTTCTGTAGATCACACAAAACATATTTTTTACTCGAATTAACCTGTGGCGTCACTTGCCTGAATATAGCAGTAACTATAACATGCTTGCAGAACTTCGAATATTGACCGTTTGATGTTAATGACGATTTTATCGACGTACATCTTAGGGTCGTAAAACAGGACTGAGTCAGGACAGATGTCGCAAACGCCAATCGAATTCAAGGGAAGCAGTTTTACCCTGTCAGTGGTTCATCTGCACCATTCACAACCCGAGGTGATTCGTCAGGCGCTGCAGGACAAAATCGACCAGGCACCTGCGTTTTTGCAGAATGCGCCGGTGGTGCTCAATGTGTCAGCGCTGAACGGTGACATCAACTGGAAGCAGATGCAGCAGGCGGTCATCGCCACTGGTTTACGGATTGTTGGTGTCAGCGGTTGTAAAGATGAAGCCCTGAAAAAGATGATTGCCCGAGCAGGCTTGCCGGTGTTGTCAGAAGGCAAAGAGAATCGCAAGCGTGCAGAAGCGCCAGTGGCAGAAGATGCGCCGCCGATCGTGGCACCGGTGGCTGAAACCGCCAGTAAAACCCGCATCATCAATACGCCAGTGCGCTCAGGCCAACAAATTTACGCACGAAATGCCGACCTTATCGTCACCAACAGCGTCAGCGCCGGTGCCGAACTGGTGGCAGACGGCAATATTCATATTTACGGCATGATGCGTGGTCGTGCGCTGGCGGGTGCCAGTGGCGAACGTGACAGCCAGATTTTTTGTACCAACCTCGCAGCCGAGTTGGTCTCTATTGCCGGGGAATATTGGATCATGGATCAGATACCGGCGGAATTCTTTGGTAAAGCCGCGCGCCTGTGCCTTAAAGAGGGCGCGCTCACCATTCAGACACTTTATTAGGCCCCTTTTCTTTCGTTAAGGAAATCAACATTTATGGCACGCATCATTGTAGTTACATCGGGTAAAGGGGGCGTTGGCAAGACCACGTCAAGCGCGGCCATCGCAACCGGTTTAGCGCAGAAAGGCAAGAAAACTGTCGTGATCGATTTTGATATCGGTCTGCGTAACCTCGACCTGATCATGGGCTGTGAACGCCGTGTGGTTTATGACTTCGTCAACGTCATCCAGGGCGATGCAACACTGAACCAGGCACTGATTCGTGACAAGCGCACGGAGCAACTCTATATTCTGCCTGCTTCACAAACGCGTGATAAAGATGCGCTGACCCGCGAAGGCGTGGAAAAAGTATTAAACGACCTGGCCGCGATGGAGTTCGACTTCATCGTATGTGATTCCCCTGCGGGTATCGAAACCGGTGCGTTGATGGCACTGTACTTTGCGGATGAAGCGATTATCACCACCAACCCGGAAGTCTCTTCCGTGCGTGACTCCGACCGCATCCTCGGCATTATCTCTTCTAAATCGCGTCGTGCTGAAAACAGCCAGGACCCGGTGAAAGAACATCTGCTACTGACACGTTATAACCCAGGCCGCGTGACGCGTGGCGACATGCTGAGCATGGAAGACGTGCTGGAGATTCTGCGTATACCACTGGTGGGTGTGATCCCGGAAGATCAGTCGGTACTTCGTGCTTCTAACCAGGGTGAGCCGGTCATTCTCGACGCTAACTCTGACGCCGGTAAAGCTTACGCTGATACCGTAGATCGCCTGCTTGGCGAAGAACGCCCCTTCCGCTTTATTGAAGAAGAGAAGAAGGGTTTCCTGAAACGCCTGTTCGGGGGATAACCAATGGCATTATTAGATTTCTTTTTATCCCGTAAGAAGAACACAGCCAACATAGCCAAGGAAAGGCTGCAAATTATCGTAGCCGAGCGCAGAAGGGGCGACAGTGAGCCCCATTATCTGCCGCAACTGAAGCGCGATATTTTGGAAGTGATCTGTAAGTACGTGAAAATTGACCCGGATATGGTGACCGTTCAGCTGGATCAGAAAGGGGACGATATCTCCATCCTGGAACTCAACGTCACACTGCCGGAGACGGAGACGGAAGACGTTCCTAAATGATTGTAGCGGGTTCCTGATTTTCCCCTGCGTTGTGCGCAGGGGAAAACATTCCGCTTATAGCGCCTGCAGGATCTCGTCGATTCGTTTTTGCAGCAATTCACCACGCCAGCCAGTCAGTAATTCTGGTGTACGGCATCCGCTTTTCAAGCCCCAGTAAACGCTTAACACCTGATTGATTTGGCGACGTGAAGCCAATAGCTCCTGACTGAAACCCGTCTCTTCGCTTACCTGTAACACCAGCGCTTTGATGGCTTTAAATGCCTGTTTGTAATGTGGATGGTCAATCAGATTAGGCAACGGTTGTGGCAAGGTCGCTTCATCCTGAGCCTGAGCTTCCGCCACCAGCGCCACCATCGCTTTCCCGTGGAAGCGGATTTCATGACCGTTCAGGCCCAGATGATCGAGTTCCCCCAGGCTACCCGGCATAAAGCGCGCCACTTTCCACAGATTCTCTTCACGTACCACAAAATTCACGGCCATGTCTTTCTGGCGGGCGATGTTCAAGCGCCATGCCGCCAGGCGTTGCAGCGCTGCCAACTGGCGCGGACGCAACTGCCATGCGTTGGTGATGTCGCGCCATGCATCCTCTGGCTGCAAAACGTCAAGACGACGCTGGCAAAGATTATCGCATTCGCTCAGCGCTGCAGCCATGTTGCCTGCGGCTTGCGTCTGCTCAACTAACTGATGGGCAATCGGCAGAAGATACGCGACATCTGCTGCGGCATAGTCGCATTGACGCTCAGTGAGCGGGCGCGCCAGCCAGTCAGTACGGGATTCGCTCTTATCCAGTTCGATTTGGTTAAAGTGATTAACCATCGAAGCGAAGCCCCATGACAGGGGCTGCCCAGCGAAGGCCGCCAGGATTTGAGTATCGATCATCGGATCGGGCAGGCATTTAAAACGATGCAAGAAAACTTCAAGATCTTCGCCACCGGCGTGCAGGAATTTTGTCACCTGCTTGTCTTGCAGCAGTGCGATGAACGGCGTCCAGTCACTGATGTTAAGCGGATCGATCAGAACCAGTTGTTCACCATCGAACAGCTGGATCAGACCCAACTGCGGATAGTAAGTGCGCGTGCGCACGAATTCAGTATCCAGCGCAACGGCATCATGCTGGCGCGCTTGTTCGCACACGGCAGCCAGCTGGCTGTTTTGGTCGATCAAAGTGTAATTCACGTATTCATTCTCGCTGCGGCACACTTCGCGCAGCGCTCCATGTTAAAAGCAATAAAAACGCCGGACTGAGCCGGCGTTAACCTGGAGAGAAAGGCAGCTTACTGCCCTTCTCGCTTCGCCTCGTCACGCAATTCGCGGCGCAAAATTTTGCCCACGTTGGTCTTCGGCAGCTCATCTCTAAACTCGATAATCTTCGGCACTTTGTAGCCGGTGAGCTGACGGCGGCAATGATCCAGCACTTCTTCTTTCGTCAGTGACGGATCCTTTTTAACGATGCACACTTTCACCGCTTCGCCGGAAAGGTCGCTGGGCACACCGATTGCGGCGGCTTCGCGCACTTTCGGATGCTGCATCAGCACATCTTCGATTTCGTTAGGATACACGTTAAAGCCTGACACCAGAATCATGTCTTTCTTCCGATCGACGATGCGAATAAAACCTTCGCCATCAACGGTAACAACATCACCGGTGTGCAGCCAGCCATTTTTCAACACTTCTTCGGTGGCATCCGGTCGCTGCCAGTAACCCACCATCACCTGTGGACCACGAATACAGAGTTCGCCCGGTTCGCCTGGCGCCACATCGTTATCTTCGTCATCGACGATACGCACATCCGTGGAGGGTACAGGAAGGCCGATGCTGCCGGTGTGGCAAGTGATGTCATACGGATTGACCGATACCAGCGGTGAACACTCGGTCAAACCATAACCTTCGAGCAGATAATGCCCGGTGAGTTTTTCCCAGCGCTCAGCCACGGCCTTTTGCACGGCCATGCCGCCGCCAGCAGAGAGACGCAGTGTAGAGAAATCGAGCTTATTAAAGTTTTCGTCGTTTAGCAGCGCGTTAAACAGCGTATTGACGCCGGTAATGGCGGTGAACGGGAATTTGCTCAGCTCTTTGACAAAACCGGGGATATCACGCGGATTGGTGATCAGCAGGTTGGTACCGCCGAGATCGAGAAACAGCAGGCCGTTTACCGTTAACGCAAAAATATGGTAGAGCGGCAGAGCCGTGACCACCTGCTCTTTGCCTGCACGCAGCAGTTTGCCATAGGTGGCTTTGGTCTGCTCCAGGTTAGCCTGCATGTTGCCGTGAGTCAGCATCGCGCCCTTGGCGACGCCGGTGGTGCCGCCGGTGTATTGCAGGAATGCCAGGTCGCTGTTCGTCAGTGTCGGACGCTGGTAAGTCATCTGCGCACCCTGCTGCAATGCGCTGCGGAAGGGCACCGCACCTGGCAGATGGTATTTCGGCACCAGCTTCTTAACATACTTAACCACGAAATTAACCAGCGTGGCTTTGATCGGGGCAAGTTGGTCACCCATGCGCGTCAGCATCACGTGCTTGATCGGCGTTTCCGCGACGACTTTTTCCAGCGTGTGGGCAAAGTTGGACACAATGACAATCGCACTGGCACCGCTGTCATTCAGCTGATGTTTGAGCTCACGCGGCGTGTACAGCGGGTTAACGTTGACCACCACCATACCCGCACGCAATACGCCAAACAGCGCTACCGGATACTGCAGCAAGTTTGGCATCATCAGCGCCACGCGGTCACCCTGCTTCAGGCCCAACCCCTGTTGCAGCCAGGCCGCAAAGTCACGACTTTGCTTATCCAGCTGACGATAGGTCATCGGCTGACCCATATTAATAAACGCCGTTTGATCGGCGTACTGCAATGCTGCGTGCTCGAAAAGTTCGACCAAAGAGGTATAACGGTCCGCATTAATCTCCGCAGGAACATCTGCCGGATAGCGTTTAAGCCAAACCTTATTCAAAGAATCACCCCGATATTCTTGTTGCGTAGCCATCGCCGCCTCTGCAATCAGTGTTGTTAACAATATTTTAACTGATTGTACCAGTTTGCCTGTTTCGGCATTTTCAGGTTGCGAAGCGCATCACTAAATTTCGCGCATCGGTTGCGCGCCCAATAAAAAAGCCCGGTCGCGAGCACCGCGACCGGGCCGTTAAATAATGATGATGGATTACTCGGTCAGGATAGTTTCCACCTGCGCGGGACCGGTATTCATGTTCATCCCCCAATAAGGATTTGGCCCCCAATAACCCGGATGACGACGCGTTGGCCCATACCAGATCCAGGGATCGATAGGCTGCGGTGGCGTCATCACCTGCTGAGTCAGGTGCCAGCGCTGATAGCCGCGCACATCCACCACCACGAAGTTGTAGCTGGCTTTCCCAATCTCACCTTTTTCGGTGCCTTTAATGTTGCCCAACACCGTAATGTATTGATTGTTCAGATCCACCGGATCGACGAACCCGCGAATATCGGCAAAAATGCGTCCTACGGATGCAGAACCTAAACGTGGCCGCGCACTGTCATCCAGCGGTTGGGTGGCAATTTCCAGGCGTGTGAGACCGGTCAGATTCGTGACCTTCACCACTTTACCGCCAAAACGTGACTCCTGGCCGACATACAGCTGCGGCGCATTCATCACGCGTAATAAATCTTGCTGTGGAAGTTGAGAACTCCCTTTAATGGAATCTGGTACCGAAACGCAGCCGCTGAGCAGCAGCGCGCAAGCTAACAAAGCGCCAGACATCCCTTTACGACTTATTGGCATAGCACTTCTCCTGTAATTTCTCAGTTAGACTGGGCGCTTACGGAATAGTTGCGTCACACTTATCGGCCCGGCAACTTTTTCCATGCCACTTCGTTACGCAGGTACACTGGCTCAGCATTTTCCACTGCGACAACTTCATCGCGCTGCCAGGCACTCAGTGCCAGCGGCAGCATATCCTCAGCTGCCGGCAGCGTCACCTCCGTGGTCACTAAGGTTGCGCCGGTCGAGCTTAACAGATGCGGATAAGCTGCCCAGCCGGTGCCCACCGTTGCCCATTCGCCGCTTAACTGGGCGATGCGCGCCTGTGCATCTTCGGGTTTCAGTACGGCTTCCGAGTCCGCACCTTGCCATTCACCGTTAGCATCACGCTGATATTCGGCCCAGTAAACTTCGCCCATGCGCGCGTCGATGGCGGCCAGCACGCGTTCAGCGCCGATTAAGCGCCATGCGCCCTGAGCCATGGTTGCGAGAGAAGATACGCCGATCATCGGCAAGTTCGCCCCCAGCGCCAGCCCTTGCGCGATACCAATGCCAATGCGCACGCCAGTAAAACTGCCTGGCCCACGGCCAAACGCCAGCGCATCGAGTGCCGTCAGCGCCAGCTGCTCCGCCTGCAATAGTTCCTGTACCAGCGGTAAGATGCGTTGGGTGTGATCGCGCGGGGCGATTTCAAAGCGGGCATCGATCTGCTGCTGATTGAGCAGCGCGGCAGAACAGGCTTCTGTCGCCGTGTCCAGAGCTAAAATTCGGGCGGACATAACAACCTCTGAAAGTCAAAATGGCGCGCATCTTAACACAGCCTGGCACAAATTAGTGCTTCTCTGGCTGGCGGACGAAGGCGATGGCGCGCAGCAAATCGCGGGTGCGCGGCGTGGGTGGCAGACTATTGAGGAACAACCCGCCGTACGGACGCGACACCAGACGCTGATCGCAAATCACCAGCACACCCCGGTCTTCCGTGTCGCGGATTAAACGGCCGACACCCTGCTTCAGGGTGATCACGGCATCCGGCAGTTGCACATCATTAAAGGGATCGCCCCCGCGCAGCCGGCAGTCTTCCATGCGCGCTTTGAGCAGCGGATCTTCCGGCGAAGTAAACGGCAGCTTATCGATAATCACCAGCGACAGTGCATCCCCGCGCACATCGACCCCTTCCCAGAAACTGCTGGTCGCCACCAGTAAGGAGTTACCGGCTTCAAGGAACTGCTTCAGCAACTGGCCTTTGCTGGTTTCTCCCTGCAACAACACGGGTAAGGTCATCGAGGCACGAAATTCGGCGGCCAGTTCGCGCATCATCTTGTGGGAAGTACAGAGGAAGAAGCAGCGTCCTTTATTGGCATCGATCAGCGGTTTCATCATCCGTGCCAGCTGACGGGCACCGCCGGGTTGATTCGGCTCCGGCATATTGCGTGGCACACACAACAGCGCCTGCTGCGTGTAATCGAAGGGACTGTCGAGAATCATGGTGGTGGCTTTATCCACCCCTAAACGACTGGAAAAATGACTCATTTGCTCATTCACCGCAAGGGTCGCGGAGGTGAATACCCAGGCGGCTTTACGGTTGTCCATCACTTCACGAAAACGTTCTGCTACCGAGAGCGGCGTTAACGCCAGTGTAAAGTGGCGGCTGGTGCACTCATACCAGTAGCTGAAGCCCGGCTCATCAATGGCGCGCAGGCGTTTCAGACGGGTGCGATACAGTGCCGCGCGCTCGAATGCCGCATCCAGTAACGCCGAACGTCCCAGCGACAATTTGATGACGTCGTAGCAAAGTTCCAGCGCATCATCCAGCAAGGTCAGCATACGCATGATGTTGTTGTCGCTCAGCAGGTCACGCAGATTGCCGCGAAAACCCGGCTCGCCCAGTGTTAAGCGGAAATCCTGCGCGCACTGTGCCAGACGGTCGGCTGATTTCTGCAACTGCTGCACGTCGCGCACTTCAGTGCGATAGGCAATAATGATGTCTTTGGCGAGATCCTGCAGTTGGCGGCTCGACAGTTGCTGACCAAAGTATTGACTGGCGATATCGGGTAACTGATGCGCTTCATCGAAGATCATCACATCCGCTTCTGGGATCAGTTCGCCAAAACCGCCCTCTTTGACCACCAGATCGGCAAGGAACAAATGATGGTTCACCACCACCACATCGGCATCCATGGCTTTCTTACGCGCTTTTACCACAAAGCAATCTTTGTAGAGGGGGCAGTCGCTGCCCAGGCAATTATCGTTGGTGCTGGTGACATACGGCCAGATCGGGCTGTCTTCGGCGACGCCGGAACAGTTGCTGACGTCACCATCCGAAGTTTGATTTGACCAGCTGCGCACGTTAATCAAATCCCCGAGCGCCTGTACTGTCAGATCGCCACCCGTTTGATTTTGCTGCTCCAGACGTTCGAGGCATAAATAGTTGGAACGTCCCTTCAGCAGAGCGGTTTTACCGCTGAACTTCAGGGCACGAGCGATGGTGGGCAAATCGCGGTTATACAGCTGATCCTGCAAAGCTTTGGAGCCGGTTGAGATAATGACCTTTTTTTTCGCACGCAGTGCGGGCGCCAGATAGGCGTAAGTTTTACCGGTCCCGGTGCCGGCTTCGACCACCAGCTCACCGCCTTTCTTCACCGCTTCCATGACCGCTTGCGCCATTTCACGCTGCGCGGCACGCGGTTTGAAACCTGGAATAGCCTGCGCCAGCGCGCCATCAGCTGCAAAATCGTCTGCCACACATCCTCACCGATTGGTCAAAAACACTGTAATTATGTCAGGATTCCCCTGAGGCGACCACAACAGATGACAGCGCCCTACTGGATATGGCAGGCTAGCGCAGCGAAATTACAGGAGAACACCATGACTATTACGCGTATTGATCCCGCACCCCGCATGTCAGAAGCTGTTGTACATAACCAGACCGTCTATTACACCAGCGTGCCCGAAAATCTGGATGCCGATGCCGAAGCGCAAACCGCCAACGCGCTGGCGGTGATTGACGCGATTCTTACTCGTGTCGGATCAGACAAAAGTAAGATCCTTGATGCCACAATTTTCCTGGTCGATAAAGCCGATTTCCCTGCCATGAATCGTGCATGGGATGCGTGGGTTTCACCTGACAACGCACCGGTACGTTGCACCGTGCAAGCCGACTTGATGAATCCAAAATACAAAGTGGAAATCAAAATCATCGCTGCGCTGTAACCCTTTCGGGCGTTATTCGTCTTCTTCGTCGTCTTCGAACATCGCCCGAATCGATTCACCCTGATAGCTCTGACGGATCTCGTGCGCCACCTGCGCAATCGCCTGACCACTCGCCATGCCACCTGCCATCAATTCCTGGATACGTTCCACAGCTTGCTGCTGCTGTTCATGAGATAAAGCCGGAAGACCTGTAAACATTATTTGCTCCTGGTGCAAAAGGGAACGCATTATTCCACGCGGAACAAACAGGTGCCAGCAACAAAAAAATGTGCCAGGCTACGCGCCTGCTTGTTGGATTAATTAGCCCGATGATCGTAAAAACCCTTAACCTGAAGTATACGCCGGATGCGCTGTTGCACCGTTTTTCTGCGCTTGCTCATCGTCCCTGGGCAATGTTGCTCACCTCTGGCCATGCCGACCATGCCGATAATCGTTTTGACATTTTAACGGCGGATCCCCGTGCCACGCTCACCACGCGCGGTGAGATGACGGAAATCGACTGTGATGGCAAGGTGATACTCTCCGCCGACGATCCACTGCACCTGGTACAGCAACAGTGCGAGATGCTGGGCGCTACTCCCCTGTTTGATGCTGATCTGCCTTTCCAGGGCGGCGCGCTGGGTTTGTTTGGCTACGATCTGGGACGCCGCTTTGAAACCTTACCGCAGCGCGCGGAGCAGGATTTGGCGACGCCGGATATGGCAGTCGGCATCTACGATTGGGCTTTGATCGCGGATCATCATCAGCAAAAACTCACCCTGATTTCACTCACCGATGCCGGGCAACGCTGGCAGTGGCTGCAGGCGCAGGCGATTCCGCAGCCTAAAGGGTTTTCACTGACCAGCGACTGGCAGTCAAACCTCAGTTTTGACGAGTACGCCGCGCGTTTTGCCCAGGTTCAGCACTACATTCAAGCCGGTGATTGTTATCAGGTAAACCTGGCTCAACGCTTTCAGGCTCGCTATCACGGCGACGAGTGGCTGGCCTTTTTACGACTCAACCGCGACAACCGTGCGCCCTTCAGTGCGTTTATCCGCTTGCCTAAGAGCGTCATTCTTAGCCTGTCGCCGGAACGTTTTCTCTCGCTACAGCAGCAGGAGATTGAGACCCGCCCGATCAAAGGCACTTTGCCACGCTTAGCCGATCCAGAAGCCGATCGCGCACAGGCAGAGAAACTGGCCCATGCGGAAAAAGATCGCGCCGAGAACCTGATGATTGTCGATTTGCTGCGCAATGACATTGGCCGCGTGGCTGAACCCGGCAGCGTCAGCGTCCCTGAGTTGTTTGTGGTGGAACCGTTCCCGGCGGTGCATCATCTGGTGAGCACCGTGCGTGCGCGACTACCTCAACATCTCAGCGCAACCGATCTCCTGCGCGCCTGTTTCCCCGGCGGCTCCATTACCGGTGCGCCAAAAATTCGCGCTATGGAGATTATTGAGGAACTGGAACCGCAGCGCCGCAACGCCTGGTGCGGCAGCATCGGTTACATCAGCCTGTGTGGTCGCATGGATACCAGCATAACCATCCGCACGTTAATCGCTGAAAATCAGCATCTTTATTGTGCGGCAGGCGGTGGCCTGGTGGCGGATAGCGATGTGGAGCTGGAATATCAGGAGACCTTCCACAAGGTCAATCGCATCTTGCCCAGTCTAAGCGGCGAGGTTTAAATGAGCCTGACGCTTGACCAGTTCCTGAACCGCTTTGTCATGCAACCCCCTGTAAGTGCGCCCAAAAGCGTTATCAGCGGGCGGCGGGCGGCGGTGCTGGTGCCCGTAATAGACGGGGTTGAACCCGGGTTACTGTTGACGCGTCGCTCATCACATTTACGCAAGCATGCCGGTCAGGTAGCGTTCCCGGGCGGGATGCAGGATGCAACGGATAATTCGCTCATTCATACCGCACTGCGTGAAGCTGAAGAAGAAGTCGGCATTCAACCCGCTATGGTCAACGTTGTGGGGGTGTTACCGCCGGTCACCAGCAGCACCGGTTTTGCCGTCACGCCGGTGGTCGGCATCATTCCCGCTGGCCTGTCCCTTGATATTAATCCTGACGAAGTGGAAAGCACCTTTGCGATGCCACTGGCAGAAGCCCTGCGTCTCAGCCGCTACAGTGGACTCACCTTGCGCCGAGGTCATCGTCAGCATCAGGTGTGGTTGTCGTGGTATGAGGATTATTTTATCTGGGGCATGACCGCCGGTATTATTCGCGCACTCAGTCAGCAAATCGCCCTTCCCTGAGTTCCACACTGCGTGTTACTTCCGCCATAAACTCGATCCACTTCACAACAGCTGAATGGGATAACTATTTCTGTGGATTATAATTAGTTTATTTCATGCGAAAAGCTGCTCGCTCAGTCACGCGGGCGATTACTATTAGCCGCATAAACGGCCTCAGCCGTGCAGAATAAGATTTGTGAGGAGTGTCACCGGTGATTAGTGTTTTTGACATGTTCAAAGTGGGCATTGGCCCATCCAGTTCACATACCGTAGGTCCGATGAAAGCGGGCAAGCAGTTTGTTGATCTGCTGGCCGAACAGGGCAAGCTGCAGGACGTGACGCGTATTGCCGTCGACGTTTATGGCTCGCTGTCGCTCACAGGCAAAGGTCACCATACCGATATCGCCATCATTATGGGGCTGGCTGGGTTTGAGCCTGCCACGGTAGATATCGACAGCATTCCCGCCTTTATTAAAGATGTAGAACAGCGCGAGCGCCTGCTGCTGGCCAAGGGTGCGCGTGAAGTCGATTTCCCACGCGAAGGCGGCATGGTGTTCCGCAGTGAAAATCTGTCGTTGCATGAAAACGGCATGACGGTTTTCGCCTTTGCCGGCGATCTGTTGATCCTGACCAAGACTTACTACTCCATCGGCGGCGGTTTTATCGTTGATGAAGAGCATTTCGGCCAATCCGTGTTGGATGAGGTATCGGTGCCGTATGCGTTCAACTCTGCCAAAGAGTTGTTGAGCCACTGCCATGAAAGCGGTTTGTCACTTTCCGGTTTGGTGATGAAGAATGAACTGGCGTTGCACAGTCGTGAAGACATTTATGCCTATTTCGGCAACGTGTGGCAAACCATGCAGGCCTGTATCGATCGCGGCTTAAATACGGAAGGCGTATTGCCTGGCCCACTGCGGGTGCCGCGCCGTGCAGCCTCGTTGCGTCGTTTGCTGGTGTCCTCCTCCAAACACTCCAACGATCCGATGAACGTGATTGATTGGATTAACATGTTTGCCCTGGCGGTGAATGAAGAAAATGCCGCCGGTGGACGTGTGGTGACCGCGCCAACCAACGGCGCGTGCGGTATCGTGCCTGCAGTGCTGGCCTACTACGATCACTTTATTGAGACTGTGACGCCAGATATCTTCATCCGTTACTTCCTGGCTTCAGGTGCCATTGGCGTGCTGTATAAAATGAACGCCTCGATTTCCGGTGCCGAAGTGGGCTGCCAGGGCGAAGTCGGTGTGGCTTGTTCGATGGCTGCCGCTGGCCTGGCGGAATTGCTTGGCGCCAGCCCGGAGCAGGTGTGTGTCGCCGCTGAAATCGGCATGGAACATAATCTGGGATTGACCTGTGATCCGGTGGCAGGCCAGGTGCAGGTGCCGTGCATCGAACGTAATGCCATCGCCTCAGTCAAAGCCATCAATGCCGCGCGCATGGCGTTGCGCCGTACCAGTGAGCCGCGAGTTTCGCTGGATAAGGTGATCGAAACCATGTACGAAACCGGTAAAGATATGAATGCCAAATACCGTGAAACCTCTCGCGGTGGTCTGGCGATCAAAGTGCAATGTGATTAACGAGACATGCTGAAAAAGTAATCAATTGAATTATTTTCTGCATCTCACGCTACCTCCTGGTGAGTAAACCAGATACATTAATTTGCGCGCGGCCCTTAGTGGCCGCGCTGTTTTTTAGTGCCGCTTTTTTTCTCTGCGCTGCGCTAAACCTGGCCGCCTCCATGCCGATAACCTACACGTTAATTTGGCTTCAATTTTTGTTTTGCAAGGTGGTTACTGATGCTCATTCCCCAGCAATTTGTTGGTCAATTTCGCCGTAAGCGTTTGCTTATTGCGTTGGTGATCGCGGCGCTGGTTCTGATTCTCACGCTGACTTTTCGTTATATCGAAGAGAAATCGCGTATTGAGCAGCAGTCACTGAATTTTGCCAGCCGCGCCATTGAGCGCTTTGACCGTATGTTCTCCCCGCTGGATGTGTCCGCCAACAACACGCTTGGGCTGGTTGGCGTACCTTGCGCACAAGTTCGCTATCCGTTGATCGAAAAGATTTCTTCATTGCAGACCGTGCGCACCATTCTGCTGGTGCAGGACGACAGTATTTACTGCTCCAGCATTTACGGTCCGCGCAATATTTCTTTTAGTCAGACCTATCCGGAACTGTCAATTAACAATCAGCGCATGATGCTGACCACAGATAACTACCTGCTGAAAGGTTCACCGGTATTGCTGCTGTGGACGCCCAAATCGCTGGATAATCGCGATGGGCTGCTACAGGTTATCAATGTGGAATTGATGACGAATTATTTGCTGGAGCCGCAGTTACCCTGGGTCGAACGGGCCATTTTTAATGTCGGCGGACAGAGTCTGGAATATGGTAATCCGCTGATTGAAGAGACAGAGCCATCGGAAGATGAAGTGGCTTTCGATCAGGCTTCACTGCGTTACCCCTACAGCATTACCTTGTATGGCCCTTCTCCGGCACGTCTGGCGTTGCATACGCTGCCTTCCCAATTGCCGCTCGCGGTGTTGCTGAGCTTGCTGATGGGTTATATCGTTTGGTTAGCCACCGCGAACCGCATGAGCCTCAGTTGGCAAATCAGTTATGGCATTACCGCGAATGAATTTATGGTGTACTGTCAGCCGCTGATTAATGCCAAAAGTGGTGAGTGCGATGGCATGGAGTTACTGCTGCGATGGCATAATGCGCGTCAGGGCTGGATTGCGCCGGATGTGTTTATCCCGCTAGCTGAGCGTCAGAACCTGATAGCACCACTGACGCGCTTTGTGTTAGCCAAAGTGGTTAATGAGTTGCCCAACCTGCCGCAGTGTTCCTCTTTCCATATTGCGATTAACGTTGCCGCCAGCCATTTCCGCGATCGTGCGATTGTCGAGGATCTGCAAAGCATCTGGTGGCCCGCTAACCCGCTGCCAAAGCTGGTGGTCGAGTTGACTGAACGTGATGCCTTGCCGGTGATCGATCAATCTGTGGTCTCGCAGTTGCATGAGATCGGCGTACGTCTGGCGATCGACGATTTCGGCACTGGTCACAGTTCCCTCGCCTACCTGAAAGACCTGAAGCCAGACGTGCTGAAAATTGACAAGATTTTCACTGCGGCCATCGGCACCGATGCGATTAACGCCACGGTGACAGATATGGTGATTTCGCTGGCGCAGCGTTTGAACATTGCGTTAGTGGCTGAGGGCGTGGAAACCGCTGAGCAGGCACACTATCTGCGTGAGCGCGGCGTGGATCATTTACAGGGCTATTATTACGCCCGTCCAATGCCAATCGAAGATTTCCCTGTGTGGCTGGAGCAGCATCAGGCGCATCTTAGGGCCTGATGTTGGGTTGGATTGCTGTGTCTGACGTTGGGTTGGACTGCTGTGTCTGATGTTGGGCTGGATTGCTGTGTCTGATGTGAGTTCGATTGCTGCGTCTGAGGGTGCGTTCGATGGCTGTACCTGAGGGTGCGTTCGATGACTGTGTCTGAGGGTGCTTTCGATGGCTGTACCTGAGGGTGCGTTCGATGGCTGTGTCTTAGGGCGCGTTCGATGGCTGTGTCTG
>NZ_JZRH01000080.1:0-12477 GCF_000963985.1 Pantoea sp. BL1
GTCCTGCACCGGGTGACGGACCACGCTCTCCACCTGCTGCATGCCGTTGTACTGGTATTCGGTTTGACGTCCGGCGTAGTCCTGCTGCTGCGTCAGCAGCCCGGCTGGCGTGTACTCAAAATGCCACTGCTGCCGGTTGCCGTTGGTGAGCGACACCAGCCGCCCGGCGCGGCTGAAGTCATAGCGCGTCACCTGTCCGGCCGGATCAATCGCCTCGGTGACCTGACCGCGTGCATTGAGCGTGACCCGGCGCTCCAGCATGCCATCAATATTTTGACCGCACAGCACCCCGGCTTTATTGTACTTAAACAACGTTTCCCGCCCGTCGGCGCGCACATAAGTTTGCAGGCGTCCCGCGGCGCTCCAGCGGTAGTGGTCGGTGTTGCCCAGTGCATCGGTGGTGCTGAGCAGTTTCCCGCAGGCGTCGTAGCGGCGGCTATCGTCCACAGGGCGTTGACCGCAACTGAGCATCACCGGGAAGTGGATGACTCAGACGGTGTTTGAGGTGAGTATGGGTATGCGCATTCGCGTGCAGGTAATGGACGGCTACCCTAAGATTTCAGCCTGGCCCGTGTGAATGAGGTAGTGAAAATCAAGAAAAAGGCTTTACTTTACTAATTGACAATTTATCTAAAACTCCCCGCATAGAAGATAAGTTATCTTCAATATCCCTCTCAACCTTATCAATAGAATACTCAGGTGAACCACCTAATACTTTAATTTTAATCAACTTCATTAAATAGACTAGTCTTGAGTCAAAGGAGATGGCTAAATCTTTGTTTTCTCCGCTAGCAACTGACTCAGCTAATTCCACTCCTTCCCCTGCCATAAAGCGATTATGAACATTATTTCTTATTTTTTTGGGCATACCTTCGCCGGAATCTAAAACACTCTTTATTTTCAAAATAGAATCGGTAAATTTTTCATCATCTTGCTTCAACAATGCCAACTGTGCTCTCAGAGAAATCGAAAACTCGATCCAAGTCCAATAATCATAATCATTATCAAACCCAATAGAAGATAGTTTTTCAGATATGATTTCAGCATCATCAAAATCATCATTTACATATTGAATAAATGCAAGTTTTGATAATGACTCAAGTACCATTTTTCCAGTTTTTAAATTTTTTGCTGGAATACTCTCAATCTTCGATTTTAAAGAAGAGGTTTTCTCAGATAACTCTGTAATAATATTCTCAAATTTCATTCCAAACCTTCTTATTCAACAACAATTTTTAATTTAGTACCATCAGGGAACGGTTTTAAGGCATTTGCTATTGAAGAGCCTGCACCTCGGTTATCACTTGGATCAATGTACCGCACACTTGCACCTTTCCCCCCCTCTTTGAACATCGCCATTGGGAACTCATCTCGATCATATCCTTTTAAGGTAGGGATTCCTTTAAGCGATTCAGTTCTGTTTATACTGGCAGATGCTCTATCTATAGTGAATATATCGCGATTATCAATGAAAATAACATCTTTAATATGACCGAATGTTTGCTTGTATTCTTTGTGAGTAAGTACCAGCACGATATCGTGAGTAACGCCATCTCCCTCGCGGACACTACATCCTTTCCAACCCAAAGGATCTACCCAACCTATAGGGTCTGTCACGTAAGTATAATTATTTAATCCACCCGCTAACCCTATCGGATCCAGCTGCGTATATCGCCCCCCGCACGGATCATAGTACCGGAAAGTGTTATAGTGCAGACCCGTTTCCCGGTCAAGGTACTGTCCCTGAAAGCGCAGGTTCTGCGGCACTTTCCAGTCAACCCCACTGCTTTCCCGCGTGGTGCGGCCCCAGGCGCTAAACGCCCCCTGCCACACGCTGTCACCCTGCCTGTCCGTCACCCTGTCCGGCAGACCATTGATCTCCGTGTGATACCAGTAAACCTCCGCGTGCTGCTGGCTGCTGTCGACCCGCGCAACCGGCTCGTAGCTGTTTTCCGCATACACATACTGCACGGCGGAGTCAGGTCGGCTGTCGCTGTGCTCACCCACCATCTGCATGCCGGACCACGCGTAGTGCGTGCATTCCGGCCGCGCCGCATGGCGCCGCCACACCTGTTTGCCGGTGCGACGCCCCAGCGCATCGTATTGATACTGCGCGCGGCTGTATTCGGCATCCCCTTCAATCAGCACCTCGCATATGCGGTGCTCTTCGTCGTAATTAAAGCGCTGCACAATGCCACGCTGGGTGTCATGGCGCTCCGTCATACGACCAAAACCGTCGTACTCCCAGCGGATACCCGCCAGACGTTTCAGCAGGTTATCCCACACCGGATGCAGATCCTCACCGGTGCGGTTATCCGCCGCGTCATACCAGAAACGCTCTTCGCCACCCGGCTGAATGCTGCGCGTCATTCTGCCCGCCGCATCGTAGCCCCACAGCGACTGGCTGTATTTTTCCGCCGGGCTGGCAGGTGCGCCATCCGTCACGATCTGCCGGATGATCTGATCGGCACGGTCCCACTGGTAGCGACGTTCAGACACCAGACGCTGCCGCAGATTATCAACGCTGCGTCGCCGGGTGATGCGCCCGGCAATGTCGTACTCCGTCTCCAGCTCCAGCTCACCCTGGGTACGGTGCGTTTCGCGATGCAGACGATCACGGCGGTAGCCCGCCAGTGCATACGTGCGCCCGCCCAGCGTCAGCTGCATCTCCAGCAGATGGCCGGTGCCATAGCGCAGGAACTGCATTTCGCGCCCGTCAGGGTAGACCGACGCGCTCAGGTTGCCCAGCGCATCATACTGATGGTGATAAGCGCCAGAGTGGTTCTGCTCGCTGACCAGGTTGCCCAGTGCGTCACGCTGAAACACGATCACTTCCGCATCCGCCGGTTCACACTCGCTGATCATCGCCTGCCTCCATGCGGCGTAGGGGAAACGATGGATCTCGGTGTTCAGCGCGTGGTAGTGATATTCGCTGCGATGCTGTGCCGTTTCGCGCGCCGCTATCCTGCCCAGCACATCGTATTCGTAATTCACCACCCGCGGTGCCAGCGGGCTGTTTGGCACCGGGTGGCTGATCACGCTCTCCACCTGTTGCACGCCGTTGTAGTGGTATTCGGTTTTACGTCCGGCGTAATCCTGCTGCTGCGTCAGCAGCCCGGCCGGAGTGTAGTCAAAATGCCACTGCTGCCGGTTGCCGTTGGTGAGCGTCACCAGCCGCCCGGCCCGGCTGAAGTCATAGCGCGTCACCTGTCCGGCGGGATCGATAGCCTGGATGACCTGCCCGCGCGCATTGAGCGTGACCCGGCGCTCCAGCATGCCGTCGATGTTCTGGCCACACAGCAACCCGGCTTTGTTGTATTAAAACAGCGTTTCCCGCCCGTCGGCGCGCACATAGGTTTGCAGGCGTCCCGCGGCGCTCCACGTGTTACCCTGCGCATGGGTGGTGCTGAGCAGTTTTCCGCAGACGTCGTAGCGGCGGCTATCGCCCACAGGGCGTTGACCGCAGCTGAGCATCACCGGGAAGTGGCTGACTCAGACGGGGTTTGAGGTGAGTATGGGTATGCGCATTCGCGTGCGGGTGATGGACGGCTACCCGAAGATTTCAGCCTGGCCTGTGTGAATGAGGAAGTGGCCCGCTATGTGCAGCAGAAGCGGGACGCCAGACAGACCCGACAACAGATCGAGACCTTGCTAGCGCAGGTCAGCGGCTGACGATAAAAGACGGAAAGATCATTCAGATCTCTTCTGGATTTTTGTAAACATTGTCTAACCATGACTATGCTCGTAATTCGTATAGATCTTTTGCTTCTTCATCCATATCCAGACTGCCAAGTGCTCCAAGATCTAAGCTATAAATTTTATCACTCTTATTCTTTAAGTTGATAAAATACCCTAGACCACCGTCTTGACCAATCAAAAAATAGTCAGGTTCTACATCTTGGACAGTATAGATTTCATTTCTCTCAGCGACACTCATAAAATTAAAAATAAAAACAGAATTATCTTGTTTATCTTTTATCTCATAAACATCTGCATCTTGTACTTCTTCAGATAAAAACCGCTTATAAGCACTTGGAAATGCTATATTTAAATTAATCTCTATAAATCTTAACTCTTCTAAAACTTTATTTTTATCCATTGAGACACCTTAACTTGTGCGTAATGAAATTTCAAATCTCAAACAATGGATTTTTTAGTTACTTAATTTGATTCCATCAAAGTAGTTATATGCATAGAAAAGTAATTTCTTAGCTGGTTACCAGGAAATTTATAATCAAGCATCTCTTGTTAGAGCCTGACAGGTTCTTCAGAAGATGCGGGTCGCGCTGGCGCGATGGGCTGCTGAAACGAAAATCCGGAAGGATCACAGAGATCGTTTTCGGCGTTTTGATTATTATACATCTCATTTATGATAACGTTAGTAAATTACTAATTTTCCTGCTGGCCATTTACCATCCCAGCCACAGGGTATATACCCTAATTCATATACTTTAATAATGGAATCAAAAAAATGTCACCTTTTAAAGGTTTTTTATAGGTATCTTACATCAAAAAATTAAAAAAATCCCATTTAAGATTATCTATTATAATATCCTCACTTACACCTTTATCTCTCAACAATGGAAGAAGCTCATTATCAATTATTTTTTTGCTTCTCGAACAATGACATTCCATTCCTGGTAATCCTTGGTATGTTTTTTCGCCAAGTGGCCAGTTATCTCATTACTGGCTTCAAGAGTAGTATTTTCCCAATCAATATTAGTTATTTCAGTAATAAAATCTGAATCATTTGTTAACTGCCTTACATTCTGCAAAACAGTTTTCTTTCCAATATTTATAAACCAATTAATTTTCAGCAGACGTTATATTGCTAATCTGGATATATTCATGGTTCCAGCTGATTTGTTATTGCTGTAATTCTTGAAATATTCCCCCCACCAACAACATCATACTCCAGACGGGTTTTTATACTATACTTTACTGCTGTATTAACCTCACCTGGAGTATAACCTGTCGCCTATAAAATATTAACACAGATAAAAATAACTTTTTAATATTTTTTCAGCACATTAGGGTTGAAGACTGAAAGTGTTCTTCCATCCCTATTAATTCCACACGGCATGCAGCCTTTTTTGAAAATTAAAAAAACCTCTTCTAGCATTGATCCCTCTAGATATCCCTTCAAATATCTTTGTGTTGCCACCCAGTTAAGCATATTAATAGCTTCATCAGTTACTTCATTAACAAATAAATCATATTCTCCATTGTCTATTAATCCATTTTTCTTTCTCAGTAAAAATGCCTTTCTCTTACGAATATTATCCTTGAGAACATCCCCCTTTAATTTTTTTGCGTTATCAATTATTTCTTTTTGAGAGTTTTTGTAATCTTTATCAAGAATTAAATCAGAGATCAACGCGGAGAAAAAATCACTCCAATTCAGGTATGGTTCACTCAAGTTTTGATCAAAAAGCAATTCCTTAGCTTTTTTTGGATCCAAAACAACATCATAATTTAAAAGGGGTTCACTTGTCCCCGATAGAAAAAGTGCATCATTAATAAAAACTACTGGTTCCATATAATCATCAGATTGAATATTCATTTAATCACCCAAAAATGTCTGACCACAAATTATATACTCTCTGCCTACCAACCTGTTCAATATCTCGACCAAAAATGTCAGAGTTATACATTTCTTTTGATCTTATTGGCACTCCATCTTGCATCCCGCGACGAGCAGTTTCCTGAATGGCACTAACCTGTTTAGAAATATTGCTAGAAGATTGGTTAATGTTAATTCTGTCGAGAGCGTCTTTAACAGCATCAGTATATCCATGATGATTTCCTTGATGTCTTGACATAGCACTTGTTGCATCATCCGCTTTCCGGAGAAAAATACCATTAGAAGCATCATCAATATAGTAGTTAATCTTCTTCAAGGCTGGATGATTGGCTAATTCTTTCGGAATAATATGGTGCGCCTGATAACCTTTCCAAGTTGTAGAGCGCGGGAGGCCCATAGACTCCATCATATTTCTTCCAAGTCGTGTAGAACATCCTTCTAACCCTAAGGGATCTATCCACGTTAGAGGGTTCATCACATAGGCTGTGACATTCAACCCACCCATCAACCCTATCGGGTCATCGGGGCGATTCCGGTGCGGCCATACTTTTCAGGCGACTTAACCTGCTGATATAACGTGACTTTATGATACCAGCTCTGCCGGTTTCTACCCGGGTTTTTCCCGATGCCCCGACGCGCACTTTTGGCCCGCACGCTACCGCCTCGCCGTGACTGGCCCTGTCTGCACCGCATCATACTAACAGCCTCCGCTTTACCGGCAACCCGGATACGGCGTGCAGCTTGCTGTGCGCCGTATCCGGGTTCTGCGGGCGCGGGCGGCACAGAGCCCGCTGGCGACGCCTGCGGCGCCTGGATTCACTGACGCGTGAAGGAGAGGTGGGTTTGCATGACCACGCCGGGCCGGGGTTCACCCACCGCACCGTGGCTCAACCGCCAGGGATGGCGGCTCGCCCGCGCTCACCTGCGGGGGCGCAAGACATAACGTCGATTATACGCTGACGGACCGCGCGCTGCGGCAGCATGGGGTGACGTTGCTGAACGGGACGCCGGCGTATAATCCCCTTCCGTTATGTTGAACGGACGCCGGACCGGCTACGGGACGCACAGCATGCACCGCCGCCTGCCGCCGGGCCGGGGGCCGTTTACCCCCGCACGCACTGATGGCCGGGGGCAGTCAGTGCGCAGGGACGCGCGCTGTCTGCCCTGCACCTTACCCACGGCCTCACAGCCTGCGCCCGCTAACCTTGCGCACTGTCCGGCGACACGGCCGCGCCGTCCGGCTCCGGGGCTTCCGGCTGCCGGGCTTTCTTTCTTCGCCGCCGCTCCGCCGGATGCGTCTTCTCATGCACGCGCTGCAGCGGCGCTATCGCTACCTTCGTGTAGATCTGCGTCGTCTCCAGCTTCTCGTGGCCCAGGATAGCCTGGATATGCCGCGTGTCCGCGCCGTTATCCAGCATCTGCGTTGCCATCGAGTGCCGGAAGATGTGGCACGCCCCCGGCTTGTCCAGCCGCGCCGTCTCCCGGATCACCTGTCCGGCCAGCCACGTCAGCGTCCCGCGTTTCAGGCCCGTTCCCCGGTTCGTCAGGAACAGGTGCCCGCTGTCCCTGTGCGCCGTCAGCCGGGGCCGGACGTCACGCAGATAGCGCTGCACCCACCCCAGCGCCGCCCGGCCTACCGGGACCACCCGATCCTTTTTTCCCTTTCCCTGCCGCACGTTCACCACGCCCCGCGTGAAGTCCACATCGCACAGCATCAGGCTGGCCGCCTCCATCCGCCGGATCCCCGTGCTCCAGAGTATTTCCAGCAGCGCCCGGTTGCGCAGTCCCAGCGGGGTTCCCGTGTCCAGGCTCTGCAACACCGTCCGGGTCTCCTGCTCGCTGAACACCTGCGCCGGTAGCCGTTTTTCCTCCTTCGGCAGCTCAAGCTGCTCTGCCGGGTTGTACAGGATAACGTGCCGCTTCAGCAGCCAGCGGTAGAAGCTCCGCACGGCGCAGAGGCGGCTCAGCTGGCCGTTCACCGCCAGCGTGTTGCCGTCGGCCTTACGGTACGCGCGCAGGTGACGCTGCCAGCCTTCCAGCACCGGCAGGCTTATCTGCGGCGCATGCATCAGCCCGCGATCCTCGCACCACACCACGAACGGCAGCACCCGATCGCGGTAGCCTTCGAGACTGCGCGGGCTGTAACCCTGTGCTTCAAGCTGTGCGAGCCACGCGCTCAGCTGCTGCCGCTGCGTGGCGTTCTCGTTCTGGCGGCGAAGATAAAGGGCTTCCGGCCCCGGCGGTATGGGTTTTGTCATGAGGGTTATCCTGATTGAGCGTTGATGCGGGTACGGTACGACAGAGGAAGGGTAAAGCAGTGGAACAGTGATTTTCGTGCTGCCCCGGCTTGCGGGGCGTTCAGGCCAGTCACGGCGCGGTCTGTCGGGGGTTTTCGTTACCCCAACCTGGCCCCAACGCCGGGGCAACTTCAGGGCAACCTGCTTTCATCAGGCCCCAACTTGCCCGGGTCATACGCGGGCTGTTCGTCCGGCTCGATCAGGCCGCACAGGTGCGCGCTGTCGCCGCCGCCGTCCCATAACAGCTCGTACTGCAGCAGGTGGCCGCGACTGCCGCCGTGCACGAGCAGGTATTCCATCTCACTCAGCCGCACGCAGTGCACCTTGAGCTGGTTGTCGCTCCACTGCGTGAAGTCGCGGATTTCGCGGCGCGTGAAGCGGACCACACCGGGCTTACAGTTGCGCGCTGCCGCCGCCTCACCGACCATCTTTTGTATCAGCAGCAGCAGCTTGCGCGTCTGCGGCGGCATCTCGTCCAGCGTGCGGCCGAGTATTTCATGCGCGAGACGGTTGGCGAGCCGGATATCCTCCCGCGTCACTTCGGTATACTCCACCACCTGCCCGCGATGCGTCACGCGCTTCACCTCCCGCTGATACTGGTGCAGCAGGGCCACGCTCTGTATCAGCGTCAGGTATTTCATGTGGTCGCGCCGGGTGCGCGTCTTGTCGCTCATGAACGTCAGCTGACGGGCGAACGGGTTTACCACGTTCAGCGGCCTGAGCAGCCGCTGCGCGTTCTGGTGCAGCTGCGTGATGTAGTGCTTTTCATTGCAGGCCAGCAGCCCCTCCAGCGTCTGCGCGGCCCGCTGCGCCGCGTGGATCGCCTCCGTCTGCGCCCGCGATTCGTTCACGGTCAGCACCAGGCAGCGGTTGAGCAGCTCCTCGTCCACGTCGATCGCCGTGGTGGTCAGCATCAGCATCACCGGGCCTTTGACGGTGTACTGCTTTGTCACCAGGTTCCCCGTCGCCTCGTCCTTGCCCGTTGAGGCGATGGTTAACTCACCGTCCGACTGCAGCAGCTTCAGCGCATACGCCGCCTGCCGCACGCCTTCTTCTTCCGCGATGGCGAGGATCTTGTGTTGCAGGTTCGTCTCGCCGAGGTAGAACAGGCTCTGCCCGGTCATCGCCGAGTACTGCATCCGCTCCTCCGGCGGGATCAGGTTCAGCACCGCGTCCATTAAGCTGGACTTGCCCGCCGCGCTTGACGACTGGATGAGCACCGCCAGGGGTTTTTCCAGCTTGCGCGACACGGCGGCAAGGTACGCGGCGGTGAGGTTAGTGGATTCACCCACCACGCCGCACGCCGCCATATCCGAGGCGATCCTCTCAGTCAGATCCGGCGAACGCAGCAGCGCAAGCGCCGCCGCCCGATCGTCATCAGTCATGTCCGGCGCGGCGTTCTCCGGTTCCGGGGCCGCCTGCCCGCTTTCGAGTGCCAGCAGCACCTTGCCCAGCGAGCGCCTGAGGTCGCCCTCGGCCAGCCCCAGCTCTGCCGCAGCCGCCCGCGCATACCCGCCGCGGGAGCGGGCGCTCATCATGTCCACGCTGTCCGCGAACACCACGCCGCTCTGCGTGTCCAGCACCTGCGCATTCACTTTCATCGCCGCCGCGTTTGCCCTGCGGCTCAGGCCCCGGATCGTCCAGCGCTCGCCGGGTAACGCGATCGTCAGCGCCCCGTCTGCCCGCGCTTCCACGCAGACGCCCGGGGCAGGCGATGCTGCCGCAGGAAGCGCCGCCACCGCAGCGGCTAAGGGCAGAACCGTCACCGGCGCGGCATCCGGCACCGCGGGCTCGATCGCCTGAACGCCCGCTGTATCCTGCATCGCCACCGCACCGTCGATCAGCATCCCGAACGCCTGCGCAGGCTCCGCCACCTGACAGAGATAGCCGTTTGCGTCCATGTCTGCCGGGAACAGCACCCGGAACGACGCGATCCCGTCGGCGGCTAAGGAAGCAGCCAGTTTCACCGCCGCCTCGTTACCGGCGCTGTCGTTGTCGAAGGCGATCAGCACCTGCCGCACGCCGTGGTGTCTGAACGCCTCCCGCAGCTCAGCGGTGACGCCGTTTACGCCATACGCGGCGGTGACGGCGCGGCACCCGGCGACCCAGAACGACATGGCGTCGATCAGCGATTCGCACAGGATCACCGTTTTCGCGCCGATCAGCGCCTGCGCATTCCATACCCCGCCGTGCGGCCCCGGCAGGTACAGGTGCAGCGGCGTGCCCTTACGCAGATCGCTGTTGATCTTGCGCCCGTACACTTCGCGGATCTGACCGTTCAGATCGATAACCGGCACGACCAGTGAGCCGTGGAAGTGCTCATGTCCGGTGTCACGCAGCATGCCGATACCCTGCAGCCGGGCGCGGATCTTCCCGCCCGACTGCACCTTTTTGGCGGGCAGGCGGTAGGCCAGCGTGCGGTTGGCGAAGCCCAGCCGGAACTGCGCGACCAGCTCAGGGTGGTTAAGGCGGCGCTTCTCCAGGTACGCCACCGCCTCCGGGGCGTTCAGCAGCGTGTGGTGGTAGAAGTCCACCACGCGGGCAAGCAGCAGCTGGCGTCCCGCCTCGTCTTCCGCGAACATTTCCGGCTCATGCTGCGTGACCAGCGGCGCGACGGCGGGGTTGTCGCCCAGCGCGCTGCGCAGCCGCTCTACCGCCTTGCGCAGGCTGAGTTTTTCGGTGTGCATCACCCAGTCCAGCACCGAGCCGCCCGCGTTGCAGCCGAAGCAGTGGTACAGGTTTTTCGCCGGGCTGATGCAGCAGGAGGGGGTTTTCTCGTGGTGGAACGGGCACAGCGTCACCAGATCCCTGCCGCGCGTCATCAGCTGCCGCCCCTGCGACTGCGCGACGGCGGCGAGGGCCACGGCGGCTTTCAGGTGCTGTAACTCCGTTTCTGCGATGCGTGCCATAAAACTGTCCTTTTTAAAACCTTGTCAATGCCCTGCATGGATATTATTACATGCTCCATATAGGACACTTCGTCAAGTCTGTTCAGAACAGGGGGGATAATGGAAGCCATCATGCACAACGAAGGAACCTTCTGGATGAGCTTTTCCACCCGTTTTCTCCAGCTGCGCAGGCAGCACGGGCTGACCCAGCCTCAGATGGCTGACAAAGTAGGCATTCATCTGACGCAGGTTCGTCGCTACGAGTCAGGCGAAGCGCAGCCCTCTTTAGACATTCTCAGGCGTATCGCTGTGACCTTCAACGTGACGGCTGACTGGCTGATATTTGAGGAAGGCGAGCGGGAGCCGCAGGATGAGCTGAAGCTGAAGTTTGAAGCGGTCAGGCAGATGGACGCAGAAGAGCAGAAGTCGATCACGTCGATCCTCGACGCGATGATACTGAAGCACCAGGCAAGGCGCGTGCTGGGCTGAGCCGGTTTTAGCGCGGTGATAAAGGGCGGACACCCTTTATCACCGCTCACCACAGCAACTAAGCGAGGTAGTTATCATGGCTGGAACGCATTCTAAGTCAGGCACCGCCGCAGATAAAGCGGCAAAAAGAGAACGACAGTATGTTGTGGGATACCGCCCGCATCGGGGAGACCGGAGCACGCCGCAGGTGAACATGACCGGGAAGTGGCTGGCTGAGATGGGGTTTGAGGTGGGGAGGCGCCTTCGCGTACAGGTGCTGGACGGCTGTCTGCTGCTGATCCCCGAAGATCGCAGCGTGGCCCGTCTGCACGAGGAAGTGGCCCGCTATGTGCAGCAGAAGCGGGATGCCAGACAGACCCGGCAGCAGATCGAGACGTTGCTGGCCCAGGTCAGCGGCTGACGGTAAAAAGCCGGAAGGATCGTTAAGATCGCTTCCGGCTATTATTATTCGTAGACTTTTGCAGCCATTAAAATATCTGCAAAAACTTTCCAGTTCGTATCCTTTGGCAACGGCTGGTTAGTATTTTCATAATACCCATCCATATCCTCTATCCATGAAGCTATAGCTTCAAGATAAGAGCTGAGATCTTTATTTTCCCATTCATCAGGGTTGTCTTTAAGATCTTTCGCCAGAGCTGCTATAAGTTTAACAAGCCCATCTTTACTGCTAACCGGTAATAAATCATCTAACATTTCAGCCACCTATAACTCTCTTAATACCATCACCCATTTTAAGAATGATACTTTTTCCATCTGTTTTCGTGGTCATTTTCCACATTTGGCCAGCAATTTCCTTCTCCGTAGCCCACTGCACCGGTATTTCTTTCAGCCCTGACAGTTTGAATGCAGCCAGTCTCCTGTGGTCCAGAGTCCATAATTTTCCGCTTGAGTCTTGCCAAATTTTAATTGCCGGTAAATCAGTGGGCTTAAGCGTACCGTTTTTAAGAGCAGCTGCGTTATTAAGAACGGTATGTTCGCCCGTTTGATTCTTAATTGAACTTTGCATGAAATGGATATCGTCAGGATTCTTTGTAAAGCTCCCACATTTACTCAACCCCAACGGGTCGATCCAGTTAAGTGGGTTCGGCGCGTACTGGTATAAGTTTAACCCGCCGTTTAGCCCAATCGGATCCAGCTGCGTATACCGCCCACCGCACGGATCATAGTACCGGAAAGTGTTATAGTGCAGACCCGTTTCACGGTCAAGGTACTGTCCCTG
>NZ_JZRH01000081.1:0-314 GCF_000963985.1 Pantoea sp. BL1
TAACTGATCGGCATTAGGCCTGCGGGCCCGTTTTTTTATGGTGTTTCACAAGATTTAGGTCGATTTTGCAACGTTTGGGTTAAAGAGTGAGCGGTCGTGCAAAAACTTTAAATTAACGCTTGTCAGTCCATCAGAAATCCCTATACTGCGCCACCACTGAGACGGCAAAGCGGCAACGCAGACGGCTCAGCAGGGAGTGAAGTGATTCACCCCGCCAGATAAAAACGATGAAAAAAGTGTTTGACTCTGAAGGAGGAAGGCGTAATATACGCCACCTCGCAACAGCAGCTTAACGCGCTGATTGCACCGCTCTT
>NZ_JZRH01000082.1:0-206 GCF_000963985.1 Pantoea sp. BL1
TGTCGCCTGTGGCTTTCCACAGTTCAGCCCAGCGGCAGAGCAGGCCGGCGTTCACGCCAAAAAGTTTAGACGTTTTACGGGAGCCGTCCCCGCTGGTGAGAAGATGCAGAACGGCCTGTTTTTTAAATTCCGGTGAATGCTTACGACTGCTCATTGTAGTTCCCCCCTACTCGTTGGAATGGTGTCCAACTTTCGGGGTTCACTTC
>NZ_JZRH01000083.1:0-1584 GCF_000963985.1 Pantoea sp. BL1
TACCGGTCCGGTTTGAGAAAGTGCGGCCGGCTGCTATGGTGCCCGTGACAATCTGCGGCAATACGGAGCCTGTAATGCTTACAACCATAATTTACCGGAGCCACCTCGCCGATGACGTGCCCGTCAGCATTCTGCCGGGCATGGTGGAGAAGGCAACGCTGCTCAACGCCCGTCATCAGGTGACGGGCATCCTGCTGTTTAACGGCACGCACTTCTTTCAGATACTGGAAGGTCCGGAACAGGGCGTGCTGGACATCTACGGCCGCATCTGCGCCGACCGGCGTCACCACAACGTGGTTGAGCTGATGCGCGACTACTCGCCGTCGCGGCGCTTCGGCAACCACGGCATGGAGCTGTTCGATCTGCGCCATCACCCCCGCGGCAGCGTGCTGCAGGCGGTGCTTGACCGCGGCACCTCTAAGTACCGCCTGACCTATGACGATCGCGGCCTGCAGTTTCTGCGAACCTTCGTGGAGGCCCGGGAGAAAGAAAACTACTTTGAGGTTTTGCCCGCCGACTACTGGGACTTTGTGCCGGATGAGAACGGGTCACCGGCCCCCGCCGCGGGCGTGACCTTCCGCCCGGTGGTCGACCCGCTCGGTCGTGAGGTCACGGCCCTTGAGGCCATACCCGATGATGCGCCGGAGGGGCTCTCCGGCGATGCGATGTACGTACATAATCTCGCTGCGGTCACCGGGGCGCTGCACAGAGCCGGCAGGTCATGCCCTGACGACATGATGCTCTACCTCAGCATTCTGCCCGGGACGCTGGTATCCGTTCCGGATGCCGTTGGCCGGATTGTCCGCGCCATCGACAGCGCTGAACTGGTGCCGCAGCAAATCATACTGGGCGTCAGCGAGACGGAGGTGATTTCTCAGCTGGAAGCATTTTCCGCCGCGGTGCGGCAGCTGAAGCAGGCCGGCATCAGCCTCTCTATTGATAACTTCGGTGACGGCTCCGCCGGGCTGTCTCTGCTGGCGCACGTCCAGCCGGACCGCGTACGCATCGGCGCCGCGATCGTGCGCAATATTCACCGCAGCGGACCCCGCCAGGCGGTGGTACACGCGGTGCTGCGCTGCTGTTCTGCGCTGGAGATTAACGTCATCGCGGCAGGTATTGAGCAGCCGGAAGAGTGGATGTGGCTGGAGGCGGCAGGGGTCACTGACTTTCAGGGGTCGCTGTTCACCGCAGAGGGCGCGGCCGTTGCCTGGCCGGAGACACGCGAGGCCGTCTGAGGCGCAGGAACAGAACAGGGGCCCGTGGGCCCCGTATGATTAACAGGACGCGGCACGGTGAGGCGGAAGCTGCGTGGCCATAACGGCCGCGGGCACATCAGCCTTTTCCTGCCGCAGGGTCCTGCCGCGGTTGGCCTTTTCAAGCCAGGTGCGGAAATGCGTCATCATGGCCGCCGCATGCTGCGCGTCCGGCGTGCGGTAAATCAGCAGCCGGCTTTTGGTCTGGTTTGAGAAGTCGAGGGCATAAATCTCGATGACGGCGTCGCGCTGCTCGCTTTCAATTGCTGTGAAATGCATGTCAGGCCAGCGGTTCACCTTCAGCATAAACTCACTTAAAATCATTTTTTTC
>NZ_JZRH01000084.1:0-23310 GCF_000963985.1 Pantoea sp. BL1
GGTGGCACCAACATCCACTACCTGGAGAAAAAACTCGGCCTGCACGACTAAACCAATCCTCTCGCCGCCATTCTGCCGTTGGCGGCATCTTCTATCCTGACAGTAAAATCTGGAGGTCAGTTTGTCTGAACTTTCCTATGTGACGGGCGACTGTCACTCAGCCTGGTCAACGTATTTGACGCAGGTCGAACGCGTGTTGCCACTGCTTGGCGATCTCAGCCGCTGGGCTGATACGTTAACGCATCCGAAGCGGGCATTAATCGTTGATATCCCGCTTGAAATGGATGACGGCTCAGTGCGTCATTTTGAGGGTTATCGCGTGCAGCACAATTTGTCGCGTGGGCCGGGTAAGGGTGGTGTGCGTTTCCATCCTGATGTGACGTTGCAGGAAGTGATGGCGCTCTCTGCATGGATGACGGTGAAGTGCGCCGCACTGAATTTGCCGTTTGGCGGAGCAAAAGGTGGCGTGCGAGTCGACCCGGCAACCTTATCCCATAAAGAGCTGGAGCGTTTAACCCGGCGCTATACCAGCGAGATCGGCAATATGATTGGTCCCCAACAGGATATTCCCGCCCCTGATGTCGGCACCAACGCGCAGGTCATGGCGTGGATGATGGATACCTGGTCGATGAACGTTGGCGCCACCACCACCGGCGTAGTGACCGGCAAACCGGTGCATCTGGGCGGGTCACTGGGACGCGTCAAAGCCACCGGGCGCGGGGTTTTCGTCACCGGTTGCCGCGCTGCGACTAAGCTGGGCATGGATGTGCCGGGTAGCCGCGTGGCGGTGCAGGGTTTTGGTAACGTTGGCAGCGTCAGCGCCGAACTGTTCTATGCGATTGGGGCAAAAGTGGTGGCGGTGCAGGATCACAAAGCCACCTTGTATTTGTCCAGCGGAGTGGATATCCCGGCGTTACAGACGTGGCAGCAGGCTCACGGCAGCATCGCGGGCTTCCCGGGGGCTGATACGATAGCGGATGAACATTTTTGGACGCAGCCTTACGACATTCTGGTGCCTGCTGCGCTGGAAGGGCAGATCACTGCTGAACGTGCCCACCAACTGCAGTGCCGCCTGATTATTGAGGGGGCAAATGGTCCGACGCTACCGGAAGCCGATGATATCTTGCAGCAACGCGGCATTGCTGTGGTGCCAGATGTGATTGCGAATGCGGGCGGCGTGACGGTGAGTTACTTCGAATGGGTGCAGGATTTCTCCAGCTTCTTCTGGAGCGAAGAGGAGATTAATCAACGGCTGGACAGCATTATGAAGCACGCAATTGAAACGGTGTGGCATAAAGCGGATGCGCTGAACGTGACATTGAGAACAGCGGCTTACGCTGTGGCCTGTGAACGGATCTTGCTGGCAAGGAAGGATCGCGGGTTGTATCCGTAACGATAGTTTGTTGATTGCTACAAAAGCGAAATGGCGGCTTCAAAGCCGCCATTTTTAATCGCGAAGGGTTTTAGAACTGATAAACCAGGCCAGGTGCCACCTCGTAAGTCATAGTTAAAGCGTCAGTGCATAAGCTTCAAGTTGGCATCAGGGATTAAAATCTTTTCCTGCTCGCTGAGTATCCTTTCAACAGTGTAGATGCGAAGCAAAAAACGGGTTAGCTGAGCGGACGGATACCCTGACAGAACAAGCTCAGGGTGTGCTGCACAATGCGCTCTGTATCAAACTCCGGCTCATTGGCGAAGCGGGTGAATGGCACGAGGATCAGGCTCAGGATGGAGGTCATCAACAAATCGGGGTTTAACGCCGTATTTAATAATCCCTGCTGTTGCCAGCGCACAATCAAAGCCCTGACTTTGTCGCGTCCCGCATGACCATATCGTTCTTTAATGTGCTGACCTAAGCCGTGAGAACCGCTGGTGACTTCTTGCATCCACAGTGGGGCAAACCAATCGTTGTTCAGTACGATGTCAGCGATTTCACGAATAAATCCACTAAATGTAGTGACAGGGTCACTTTCTTCATTGTTGAAGTGAGCTTCAAGACGCTGGCGTAGCGGTAAAAATCGCTCCTCAACCACCACATCTAACAACGATTCACGCGACTGAAAATAGTAGTTGAGCATCGCCGGACTCACGCCAGCTTTACGTGCAATCGCATTCAGCGAGGTTTCAGCGATGCCGCTTTCGGCATAAATCGCCAGTGTAATGTCCAACAGGTGTTCGCGCTGTTGTGCCGTGATGGCACCGCCCCGAGGACGTCCAGGACGGCGGGGTTTGGCAGCGGTTGTCTTATCATCAGCTGGGACTTTTTGTGCGGTCATCTTTACGCGCTCACTTGTTTCATGTCAGACTTCGATCAATATTAATTGTGTATTTAATTAATTTCAATTGGTGTCTGATATGAAACCTAAAACACTTGTGCCGCACTCAGGCAGTGGAGAAGAGCGTCTTCCTTCTGTCCGCTTGCTGATGGGCGCATTGATGCTGGTCATGCTGCTTTCCGCCCTTGACCAGACCATCGTCTCGACTGCACTGCCAACCATTGTGGGTGAATTGGGCGGGCTTGATCGGCTGTCGTGGATCGTCACGGCCTACATGTTGGCCTCGACGATTGTTGTCCCGCTCTACGGCAAGTTTGGCGATCTGTTTGGCCGTAAAACGGTGCTACAAATCTCGGTCATCTTGTTTCTCATCGGCTCGGCACTGTGTGGCCTGGCGCAAAATATGGAGCAACTGATCTTTACCCGCGCGCTACAAGGCCTCGGCGGTGGCGGACTGATGGTGGTCAGTATGGCGGCCGTCGCGGATATCATTCCGCCAGCAGAACGCGGTAAATACCAGGGACTCTTTGGCGGGGTATTCGGTCTGGCGACCGTGGTGGGGCCATTACTGGGGGGCTTTATCGTCCAGCACGCCTCGTGGCGCTGGATTTTCTATATCAATTTACCGTTAGGGTTATTTGCGCTGCTGATTATTAATGCGGTGTTTAAAACTGATAACAAACGTAAACCGCATGAGATTGATTATCCCGGTGCTGTTTGCCTGAGTCTTGCGCTAGTGGGTATTACCCTGTTTACCAGCGAAGGCGGTACGCTGCGCGCATGGAGCGATCCGCAGTTGTGGTGCATCCTGGCATTTGGTCTGGTCGGGGTGATCGGCTTTATCTACGAAGAACGTCGTGCATGGGAACCGATTATTCCGCTTGGGCTGTTCCGTAATCGCAGTTTTTCGCTCTCCAGCTTAATGGCCTTTATTGTTGGGATGTCGCTGTTTGGCAGCGTTACCTTCCTGCCGCTCTATTTGCAGGTGGTGAAGGGCTCAACCCCGACCGAAGCCGGGCTACAGTTATTACCGCTGATGGGCGGACTGCTGGTGACATCGATTATCAGCGGACGCATTATCAGTCGTACTGGTCGGTATCGTCTTTTCCCGATAGGCGGAACCTTGCTGGCGACGGTTGGGATGGCACTCATGACGACGCTGACGCTGCAATCCTCGCTGTGGCAAATTTATCTCTACGCCTGCGTGCTCGGAATGGGCATGGGCATGGTAATGCAGGTGTTAGTCCTGGCCGTTCAGAATAGTGTGACGCCAGATCGTATTGGCGTCGCCACATCCTCTGTCACGTTGTTCCGTTCGGTTGGCGGTTCAATCGGGGTGGCGCTGTTCGGCGCGATGTTTAGCCACGTCTTGAAATCGGGTTTGACTGAATTGGTAGAAAAGGGCGATGTATTGCCCGCCACGCTGGACCCGAACGCAGTGCACCATTTGCCGTATGATGTGCAACAAGCATATTTGCAGGTATTTAGCGCAGCGGTACATGCGGCATTCCAGATGGCGGCGGTGGTGATGGCGCTGGCCTTTATTCTGTCATTATTCCTGCCAGAGTCGCCGTTACGCAGTAAAGCCAAACAATAAAATGATGCCCGCTTGCCACCATCGGCAGACAGATGCTGATGGTGGGATGAAATAGCAGCAGAGTTGGGCGAATTAATAACCTCCGAAGCGAAAATTGGCGAAGGAATATATAATTTTTATCTCAAATACATGATGTTACCTTTGCGTAAACTTAAGTAAAAAAGAAGAGGATTAAAAGAATTCAGCGGCGAGCTATTTATTTTTGCAACTTTTTTGCGGTATAAATCTCTAACCACTGTCTCCCTCAGCGAAAACGTCATCCCATGATCAACTCTGCGGCCAGAAAATTTATCGCCTGTCTGTTTGTTATTACCCTGGCAGGTTGCTCTTCCAAAACTTCTCATGCACCTGCGGAAGAGAGTGTCGATGCTTCAACCGATGGTGGTAAGCAACCCGATTTGATTCCCGTGATTGCGGCATTACACGACCAGATGCACTCATGGGAAGGCACCAAATATCAGTGGGGCGGCACGCAATTAAACGGTGTGGATTGCTCCGGTTTTGTCTGGCGAACGTTAAAAGATCGTTTCAATATTCCAATGGATCGTGTCACAACACGCGAATTAATTGCCATGGGTCAGCCTGTTGATAAGGCGCACCTGCAACCCGGTGATTTAGTGTTCTTTCGTATCAAACACGAGTTACACGTTGGCTTTTATGACACCGACCATCAATTCCTCCACGCTTCGGTTAGCCAGGGCGTGATGCGCTCCTCACTGAATAATCCGTATTGGAAATCGGTATATCTGGAGGCGCGGCGTCTGCCACGTGAACAGAATTCGCAGATCAGCTTTAATTATAAAAATAAAGCGTGATGTGAAAAGAATCCCCGGCCTGGCGCCGGGGATTTTTTTATCAGAATTGATATGACACGCTAACCGAGAAGTTGCGCGGCTCACCGTAGACATAGTTGTTCATATAGGTGTAGTACTCACGGTCGAATAAGTTATCGACGTTAGCTTGCACCGCAACCTGTTTGGTGACCTGATAACGGGCAAACAGGTTTGCCAGTGGATAGCTTCCCTGATACACGCGCTGGGTGCTGCCATCTGGCGCGCTCACATCTTCAAATACGCGGTTCTGCCAGTTAATACCCCCGCCGATAGTCAGATCGGGCAGCATTGGCACCTGATAACGGGTGAACAGCTTAAACTGGGTTTGCGGTTGGTCTGAGCTATAGCGGCCTTCCGAATCGCGCGCTACATAGCGTGTTGCACCAAAGGTTAATTGCAGGTTGTCGGTGACTGCACCGTTCAGTTCAAACTCTGCCCCCTTACTGCGCGCGCCTTTGGTGGCGGTGTAAGCTTGTTCACTGCTGTTATTAACGTAAACGCCGTTCTCTTCTGTACCAACGTTCTCCTGCTGAATACGGAACACGGCGAAAGTGGCGGTCAAACGCCCGTCATACCAGGCCGATTTCAAACCGGTTTCGTAGCTTTTTCCGGTCACCGGAGAGAGATAGTGGCCTGTGCTATCGCGGTAAGTTTGTGGCTGGAAAATCGAGGTATAACTCGCATACGCTGACCAGGTATCGTTAATGTCATACACCAGGCCTGCATATGGCGTGGTGTTGTTTTTGGTCACGTTGCCGCTACTGCCGTTCGTGCTCCACTCGGTATAACGCGCACCAATGATCAACGACAGGGGATCGGCGAGTGAGAAGCGTGCGGCCGTATAGGCAGATTTTTGGCGGATGACGTCGTTAGCGTTCAGATACCAACCTTGCCACTCCGGCTCAGCAATGTTGCCGGTCCAGTTGTTATTGAAAGGGCCCATAGCCGCTGAGGTAATGTCATACTCATCGAGGTCGGTAACGCCATCCTGACTATAGGTCTGGTTGTGTTGGCGGCTGTAGCTCAGGCCTGCCATCAATTGGTGCTGGCGGCCCAACAGCTCAAAGGGTCCACTGGCGAAGGCATCAACCGATGTTTGTTCACGTTTACCGCGATCGAGGCTTCCCCAGCCGGTCACACCTTCTCCAGTGGTCTCATCAGGGAATGCACTGTACAAACTCATCAGCTTGTCACTGAAGGTATTCTTCGCATGGGTACCATTCACATGGACACTCCAGCCATTATCAAAGTTATGCACAAGGTCGGCGTATATCTTTTGCACTTCGGTGTGATAATAGGTCCAGTCTGCGGCAGAATTCAGGCTGCGGTTGTAATGCGTGAGTGAACCGTTGCTGTAGAAAATCGGTAAACCACCCCAGGTTGGGTCGCGGGTATCTGCTTTTTCATAGTCATAGCCGAGAGAAAGGGTCGTGTTGTCGGTTAAATCCGCATCGACTACGCCGTAGAGGAATTTCTTGTTTTTATGGTAGCGGTCTAGCCAGCTGTCTTGATCCTGATAACCCGTTACGACGCGTCCGCGCAAGGAACCATCGCTGTTGAGTGGTCCTGCGATGTCTGCAACATAACGCTGCTTATCCCAACTGCCATAGCTCGCGCTGACTGAGCCCGTGAAATCTTTGCTGTCGGCATGTTTACGCACCATGTTCACTGAAGCAGAAGGGCTGCCAGCGCCGGTCATTAAGCCGGTTGCACCGCGAACCACTTCAATACGGTCATAGATAGCGGTATCAGATGCAGCATCACCGTAGTTCCAACTGTCGCCCACTGAAGTGGGTATTCCATCATAAGTGAAATTGGTGATTTTAAACCCGCGTGAATAGTATTCAGAACGTTCAGAGTCCACCAAATTACTGGTGATACCGGTGGTGTTATTCAGCACATCAGTGACAGTTTGCAACTGCTGATCCTGCATACGCTGCTGCGTCACCACACTGACCGATTGCGGCACATCACGCGGCGTGAGTAGCAGCTTGGTGCCCGCTCGCGTGGTTTTCACCGCATAGTCCTGTTTTTCAGTGTCATCACTACTGTCACTGGTGGTCGCATTGACCACCAGATCCTGCTGAATGGTATCGGCAGCCAGCGCCAATGAGGGGTTGAGAAGGGCGTGTACTGCCATAGCCAACAATGAAACGCTGAACGTTTTGCGGATACCTGATTCCCTGCCGATCGAAGACATAATCGTTTCCGTGGTAAATGATGGTGATAAGAAGCCATTACGCTTCGGTTGTTATGCTGGTGGTTGCGTCGTGCTACCCAAAAGGGCAGAACAAACGAATGCACTATATAATTACGAACGCCAATGATAATCATTTGCTTTATAGAATCTCGCAAGGATTCAATCTGAAGTGTAATAATGTGTAAATTCTAGGAATTTCAGTTCACTAGACGAATTTATAACCCGTTAGTTGCGGACGTTTTCACATTTATCAGGCAAGTTTTTACGCGTTATAGCCCTACGCAGCGCCAGATTTAGCTGAACGCTCATTTCATTAAGCGGATGGATTAAGCACATAAATCTACGCGAATATTTGATTACTTTACGTTAATGCGTATGATTCTCATTCTTCTTATATTTTCCGCCCGCTACGTTGTGGTCGGAGCCGTTCATCCATTGATGGAGTTCAGCATGAAATCGTTGTTTAGCCCGCGTAAAGCCACTGTTGCTATGGCGATCGCCGCAGCATTTAGCCTGACGGCTTGTCAGGCACCTGCCAAAAAAGCCGAGGCGCCAGCCGCTGAGACTGTAAAACCGGTTGATACCGCAGTGTTGAAACGCGACCTGGGCGATGGTCTGTACGAAATGGCCTACTCTCCAGCATCGAAAGCACTGTTTGTTGCCAGCGCACAGGCATTCAAAGATGTAAACGGCGGTATGATCTATCGTCTTGATCCTGCGACGCTTGAGACCAAGGGTGAGACTCACACCGATCTGAAAAACTTTGGTACAGCCATCGATGAGCAGGGCAGCGTGTTCTACACCACCAACTCACTGGATGGCGCCATCTCCAAAGTGGACGCGCAAAGCGGTAAAGTGCTGCAGCGTTTAGTGTTCCCGGGCAAAATCAGCAAAGAAGGCTACCCAGCGGGCGCGCGTGAAGTGCTGTGGCATGGCAATGAGTTGTATGTCGGTCGAGTGGCCGATCCAGGTTACATCTCCGTGGTCGATACTAAGACCTTCAAGCTGAAAACCGAGATTAAAAATGCGGGCAAATGGGTAACGGGCATTATTTACTCTCCGGTTACTGAACGTATTTATGCGGCCAACGGCTCTGGCGAGATCCTGGTGATTAATCCGCGCACCCACAAAATCGAGAAGCGCTGGACAGCCGGTGATGGTAAAGAGTATCTGTTCCTGAACATGGCAGAAGATCCCTCCACTGGCCGCCTGTTTGTGACTGACGATTCTAAAGGCAAAGCCACGTTGGTCTTTGACGAGCGCACCGGAAAAGTGATCAAGCGTATCGAAGGTGATTCTCTGGGCATTAAATTCGATGCGAAGCGCAATGAGATCTTCATCAGCCAGCGCGAATCGAAGAAAGTACTGCAGTTGGATGCCACCACTTACGCAGTGAAGAACAGCTGGTCATTCGAACAGAATCCCAACAGCCTGCTGATTGGACCGGATAACAATACCCTGTATGTAACCTTGAAGGCTGAGTTCAATAAAGACTCTTCAACTAAAGGTACCGATGGTATTGCGCGTATTGCACTGAAATAAGATTGCGCTATGAAAAGATGCCCTCGAAAGAGGGCATTTTGCTTTTGGAAGAACGAAAAATTAACGATTGATTTGCCCGGTCAGCCAGAATTTTTTATAGCGTGCAGGTGGAATGCCGACAAGATTATGAAAGATGCGATGGAAGTTATTGACGTTATCGTAACCCACGGCGTTAGCCACTTCAGTGACACCCAGATTGGTGCTCAATAGCAAATTTTGCGCCTCGCCAATTCGACGACGCGTCTGATATTGTTTGGGTGAATAACCTGAATAATCTTTAAATACGTGCGCCAGGTAAAATTGATTCATATTCAAGGCTGCGGTGATCGAACTCAGTGCGATATCTTCTTTATAGTGATTATCAATGTAATCTTTGATGCGTTGTCCCAGTAGGGTGTTATTACTCTCCTGCTCTTGTTTGTTTTCAATCCAGATATTGCGGCACAGCAATAACAGCACGCTCAGTAAGTTATCGCCGATTTCGGCACTGTAGAGACGTTTACTGTTAACGTGCGCCCACATCTGATCAAACAACTGGCAAATTTCATCATAAAACTCACCGCTGGGCATCACGGCAGGTTGGGCGCGCGTGGTGAGAACATTGAGAGGCAAGCCATCAACCTTGAGTTGTTCGACGCCGCAGCTGAAGATCAATAAATCGTCTGACGCATCAGGGCTTTCGTCATGAAGTACATTCGCGTTAAACAACATGATATCGCCTTGCTTGACGCTATAGCCACGGCCATCAATGTTATAGCTGCCACTACCTGAGCGTATGAACATCACCTCAAAGCGGTCATCATGCTTGTGCATGACGCGAGGAATGGCCTCTTCCTTACCTTCTGCTTTGCACATAAACGCCAGGCGCGGACGCAAACTGTTGTCGAAACCGCGGGCGGAGGGATGTTCATTTATGCAAAAGGTAATCATGGTAGCTCCTGTTGGTATAGCGCTATTCTTGCATTAGTTTTCAGCCTCGTAATCATCAATTTTGCTTTTTACTGATATTTAATCCATTGATAGGTAAGGAGTTGATGATTTTAGGAGAGTGCCAAGTGTTGATTTTTGTTTTTTAAACCTTGGCTAAAATTTAAGTTTGATCGCTGTCACACTTTTATTTTGATCAAAATATACCCACGCATTAAATACCAGGAAAGCATGATGTTGTGTTGAGGAGCATGAACTTGCAATCAATAGGGATAAGTTGGCACTAAAATGAAAATATCATCAAAATTGCGGTGTTCGAACAGGTTGAAATACAAAATTGTCGAAACCACAGACGATAAGTGCCATTGAATGCGTGCCATAGTCGCTAAGAAATATTTTAACAAATATGCGAAAAAAAGGCTTATTTAATCTGTCTTCATTCTTGCTATGTCAACGCACAATGTTTGCAGTGTGACTTTAATCACTGGTTTTTGTGCTTTTTGTGAGGAATATATGATCTTTCGCACGCTGTTAAATCGTGTGGGCGAGAGCGACTGGTGTTTGAAATTCACTTTGATATAACGTTGTCGTAACGAGAAGGGGACTGACAGCGCGTTCAGCGTTGCCAGAAAAATAACAATAATGATGTTGTGCATTAAATCAATGTTCTGATTCAGGCTGCGTAAAATTCCTCAGCGACGACTGACCAAAAATACGGCTTGCAACGGTTTTACCTTACAACCAGATGGAACAGCTATGTATAATAAAACAAACCTGCAAAATCCTCAGCGCATGCGGTTAATCACCATTGTTTCGACGATTGGTGGTTTATGCTTTGGTTACGATACCGGTGTTATTTCCGGTGCGCTGATCTTCATGAAGTATGACCTGAATCTGACACCTGCGCAGGAAGGTTTTATTACCTCATTCCTGTTATTCGGTGCGGCACTGGGATCGTTATTTGGCGGATATTTATCGGATAAACAGGGGCGGCGTAAAAACCTGCTATGGGTTGCAGCTATCTTTATGTTTGGCGCTTTAGGCACTGCATTCGCCTGGGATGTGCCCTCAATGATTGTGGCTCGCTTTATTCTGGGCTTAGCGGTGGGCTGTGCTTCCGTTACTGTACCTATTTATATTTCCGAATTAGCGCGGGCAGATCAGCGTGAACGATTGGTGACGGTGAACGAATTAATGATCGTGACCGGGCAATTCCTGGCGTATTCCGTTAACGCTGCGATTGTAAACCTGTATCCAGAAATGCAGCACAACTGGCGCATTATGCTGGCGATTCCAGCGCTGCCGGGCGCGCTATTGTGGTTCGGGATGTTAATGATGCCTGAATCGCCACGCTTCTTTATTCGCCGTGGCGAAACGGATAAAGCCGTGAAGGTGCTGAAAACATTGCGCCTTCCGGAGGAAGTAGACCGCGAAGTAAAAGAGATTCAGCAGATCGTTAAGGCTGATCAGGTGAAGTTTAATCTGTTCGCCGAGCTAAAAAATCGCTGGGTGATTCAACTGGTTCTGATTGGTTTAATGATTGTGCTGGCCACTCGAGTGACTGGGGTCAACACCATCATGTACTACGCGCCAACCGTCCTGAAAGCGACAGGGCTCGGTGATGCGGCAGCGGTTACCGGCGCGGTGGCAAACGGCATTATCTCCGTATTGGCGACGCTGCTGGGCATGGCGTTGATTGGCAAGCATTCACGCCGAAAAATGTTCTTCACCGGTCAGGCTGGTGTCACCGTTAGCCTGGTGTTGATTGGCCTGGCATTTAAATTCTTCTTCCACACTGAAACCGTCAACGGAGTGGATACGCTGCATGCCAATTTCGCCAACGCACCTTATGTCATTCTTGGCTTGATGTTGGTATTCCTGGTGTTTATGCAGGGTTGGATTGCGCCGGTATTCTGGCTGATGTTAGCGGAAATCTATCCATTAAGAATGCGTGGTGTCGGCATGGGCTTTGCGGTATTTGGCCTGTGGATTTTCGACTTTATGATCCAATCTATCTTCCCTTATTTGCTTAGCCATTACGGTGGCGGCATGACCTTCGGTTTCTTTGGTGCGAAAAACGTCATCATGCTTATTTTGCTGGTGAAATATTTACCAGAAACGCGTGGCCTGACGTTAGAACAGATTGAAAAGAAATTTCGTTTTTAACCTGAGGATTAATAAATGACAGTCAAAATCGGCTTAATTGGTCTGGGCATGATCGGCCGGGACCATCTGAAACGCTTCCACCATGTTATTTCCGGCGCGCAAGTCACTGCTGTTTGCGATATTAACCACACTACAGCCGATGCCGTGGCCAACGAATTTGGTGCCACCGCGTTTTATGATGCAGAAGAGATGATCAATTCCGAATTGGTCGATGCAGTATTTATCTGCTCAATTGGTCCGGTACACAAAGCGCAAATCTTGGCGGCCTTTAACGCGGGCAAGCCCGTATTCTGTGAGAAACCGCTGACACCCACGGCTGATGAATCGAAAGAAATTATTGATGCAGAAGTAAAAGCGGGTAAGCGCCTTTTACAATTGGGCTTTATGCGTCGTTTTGACCCGGGTTATCAGGCACTGAAGCAGTCAATTGAGGGTGGCGCGTTGGGCGACATCATGTTGATTCACTGTGCTCACCGCAATCCGTCTGTACCAGAGAGTTACACGCTTGAGATGGCGGTGAACGACTCCGCCACTCACGAAATCGACATCATTCGCTATTTGTTGAACGAAAACATCACGTCTGTACGTGTAGACAAGCCGCGTAAGAAAACCCGCCGCGCATTGCCGCACTTACAGGATCCGCTGATTGTGATCTTCGAAACCGAATCCGGTGTTCGTATTGACGATGAACTGTTTGTGAACTGCCACTACGGTTACGACATCCGCTGCGAGGTGATCGGCGAAAATGCTATTGCCGCCTTGACGGAGCAACAGTTCATCAGCACCCGTTCACTGAACGGCAATGCACAGCACATTGCGCAATCTTGCATGGAACGTTTTGCAACGGCTTACGATCGCGAAGTTCAGCACTTTGTTGACAGCGTGCGTGATGGACGCGAAATGAGCGGCCCTTCCTCCTGGGATGGCTACGTCGTCGCGCTGGTCTGTGATGCCGGTCTGGCCTCGCTGAAAGATGGCGAGAAACATGACGTGGTGATTCCAGAGCAGCCCGCGCTTTATCGCTAATAACCTAACTTCTCGCGAAAAGTGAGGAATGACGATGTTGAAACTGACGGAAGATGCGCTGCATTTGCAATGTCGGGCAGCGAATAAAAACCAAGCCATTGAGATTGCGGCAAAGGCGTTAGAGCAATCCGGTTATGTAAAATCGGGTTTTATCAATGGCATGTTAGCGCGTGAAAAAAGCGTTTCTACCTATATTGGAGCGGGTATTGCTTTCCCTCATTGTGCGAAAGAGAACCTAGACCAGGTGATTAAAACCGGATATCAGGTTTTCCAATTTCCAAATGGTGTGAGTTGGGGGGCTGGAAAAGTGGTGTTTGTCGTCGTTGCTGTAGCGGCAACCGAAAATGAACATATTCCACTGTTGGCTGATATTGCCAATTTGCTTGGCGATGAAGTGAAAACGACGTTATTAGCCAATGCAAAAACCAAACAAGAATTTATCGTTCAATTTGAGAAAGCGTGATTTACGCACCAGATGAAGGATTAAACAATGAAGCTTGCATTATGTACTGACGTTTTGGCGGATTTACCTTTCGGGGCGATGCTGGATAAAGTTAAAAGCTACGGTATTGAGGGCGTAGAAATGACGGCGGGTGGATGGTCACCCTGCCCGCACGTGAAAACAGAGGAACTGCTGGCATCGCCAGAGAAACTGGAGAAGTTCAAGCAAGAGCTGGCTGAACGTGAAATGCGCATTGTGGCGCTAAACTGCTCGGGGAACCCGTTGGCACCGGGTGAATTGGGTGAGACACACACGAAAAGCAGCTATCGCGCGGTTGAGTTGGCAGGCAAGTTGGGCGTGAAAAAGATCGTGATGATGAGTGGCCTGCCAGGTGGGGGGCCAGAAGATCGCGTGCCAAACTGGATTACTTCTACCATCTCATGGCCAGATTATATGCCGGGTGTGATCGATTATCAGTGGAATGAGGTGGCGATTCCATGGTGGAAGAAATTTGTCCAGCACGCCAAACAGCATGGCGTTGAACAAATCGCGATTGAAGAGTTCCCCTGCCAATTGGTGTACAACCCCTCGACATTGTTGCGCCTGCGTCACGAGGTGGATGACATGATCGGCATGAACCTCGATCCTTCGCACCTGATTGCGATGGGCGCGGACCCGATTGCTGCTGCACGTAAGCTGGAAGGGGCGGTATTCCACGTCCACGGCAAGGACGCGCGCATTGAGCGTGGTTTGGCCGATGTTGACGGCTTGATGGAGTATCAACCGGTGACTAACACGAAAACCCGTACCTGGAACTACGTTGCTGTCGGTTGCGGTCAGGATCTGAAGTGGTGGAAAGAGTTCTTCTCTGTATTGCGCATGACCGGTTACAACGGCGACGTGTCGCTGGAGATGGAAGATCTGACCATGAGCGTAGAAGCGGGCTTGCAGACTTCCATTGATGCGCTGAATGCAACGTTGAGTAAGTAAGTTTCTGCTGTTTTGCGAGCCGCTATCTCTTTGGGATGGCGGCTTTTTTTATGGTTATGATAATCCCCGCATCTCACATCTCACATCTCGCATCTCGCATCTCACATCTCACATCTCACATCTCCCATCTCCCATCTCCCATCTCCCATCTCCCAACCTTCATCTCTATTGGGACATACATCACTCAAAGTGATTATACGTTAGCTTTTAATGCCCAAACTCACTCATTTTTGATTTTAAAACATCATTACGTATGGCTTTTGTTTAAGAACCATTTATTATATTAAAAGTCCGTGTCGTTATAAGGCATCTGATTAACATTGCGTTATGTGATTGTTAACTCGCGGTGCTGTTACGTTATTCAAATAATTAGATTTTTTACCTTCGCTTTGCGATGGGTTTTGAGCCGTGTCACTAACCAGGGATACACCATGAGTAAGTTGCAAGACCTGCCGCCTGGCGAGGTCCAGTTGTCACGTCGGAGAGTGTTACTGTCCGGCGCTGTGATCGTGGCAGGCGGCCTGATCACCTCGGCGCTTCCGCGTTTGGCGTTTGCAGACTCGTCGAAAAATTTCATTCCTTTCATGCAGATATCTCGTCTTCTGGTTAATCACAAACTGGATGATGCGGTCGGGCAGCGCATGTTGGCGCTGTTGGAACTCGAACAGCCGGATCTAATGACAAATCTCAATCATCTGCTGGCGATTGCCAAAGCCAATAAGGCGCAGATCGTTGAAGACTTCTTCCCGGCGATTCCGGAAGGTGCATTGCAGCAACTGGCGCACAAGCTCATTTTTGGCTGGTACACCGGCTGCCTCGAACCGAAACGTTCGGCAAAAGCGTTCGCTTATGAACAGGCGCTGACCTGGCACACAACGATGGACACCATCACGATTCCGTCCTACGGCATCAGTGGGCCCAATAACTGGCAGCGCACCAACACTCCGGTTCTTCCCGTACCGCAATTCTGACCAATAAAAGAAGATAAAATATGGCAGCTCCTTCTCAGTCACCCGTGGTGATCGTTGGCACCGGCGTGGTCGGTGTGGTGATCGCTGAGCAACTGCTTGATGCCGGCATTCCGGTATTGATGCTGGAAGCCGGCCCGCGCGTTTCGCGTGCTGAAATCGTTGAAAATTATCGCAATCTACCCCTGGCGGCCAAAGGCAATCCGATTGAGTGCTACCCGTCACGCGATTGGGCACCGCATCCGGAACCGGCAGGGGCGGGCAAAGGGTATCTGCAATTAAGCGGCGAAGACTCTTATGCGCAAAGCTATGTGCGCTATGCGGGTGGATCGACCTGGCACTGGGCGGGCACATGTTGGCGCTTAACGCCTGCGGATATGCAATTGCATTCTCGCTACGGCGTTGGCCGTGACTGGGCGTTTGATTATGAGACGCTGGAACCTTATTACGCCCGTGCTGAATATAAGCTGGGCATTTGTGGACCGGACGATCCGGCACTGCAATGGCCTCCGCTGCGTTCGAAACCTTATCCGATGCCCGCGCTGCCGTTTGGACCGGGTGAAGCACGCTTTACCGAAGTGGTGCGCGAGAAGCTGGGGTTGCACAACATCCCTACCGCGCAGGCCCGTAACAGCGGCATGTCCTATGACGATCGCCCAGCATGCTGCGCCAATAATAACTGTGTGCCAGTTTGTCCGGTTGGTGCGAAGTATGATGGTGCGACTGCACTTTCCCGCCTCGAAGCAAAAGGTGCCACCATCCTTGATAACGCCGTGGTGTGGCGTATTGAAACCAATGCTGGCAACAAAATCGAAGCGGTGCATTACTACGATCAGCACAAGCAAACCCATCGTGTCAGCGGCAAGCTGTTCATCATTGCGTGTAACGGGCTGGAAACACCAAAGCTGCTATTGATGTCTGCTGATTCACGCAACCCGAACGGTATTGCGAATAGCTCCGATCAAGTCGGCCGCAATATGATGGACCATCCACAAATCACCATGACCGTGACGCTGGATGAACCTTATTGGGCGGGCGTAGGACCGGTGGTGAACAGCGGCATTATGGAAACTTCGCAAGGCGATTTCCGTTCTGAACATGCTGGTGCTTACTTCCGCTTCAACAACTTTGCGCGCAACCGTTTCGTCACCTTTGGCGCACTGGAGAAAGGGCTGGTGGGTAAAGCTTTGGATGAAGAGATCCGCCGCATGACCGCCTGTACCGCCGATTTCGTGCTGGCGCATGAGATCCTGCCTGATGCCAATAACCGCCTGACGCTGAGTGATAAAAAGGATTGGCTCGGTCTGCCGAAACCGGCCATTCACTACGATGTGGGCGACTATGTTCGTCGTTCGTACCAGAACTACTCCAAACCGATCGCTGACAAGATTGCCGAAGCGATGGGCGCGATCGATAAGAAGTTCTCGAAACAATATAACCAGAGCAAGCACATCATGGGTGGCACCATCATGGGTAACGACCCGGCTAATTCGGTAGTGGATAACGAGTGTCGTGCTCACGATCACCGCAATCTGTTCCTGCCGGGCGGCGGGGCGATGGCCAGTACTGCGTGCGGGAACAGCACCTTGACGATGGTGGCGCTCGCCTTTAAAGCCGCTGATGCCATCGTTAAACAGGCACAGGAGGCGTAATCATGTTAAAGCTAAAACAGATCGCGCTGGTCCTCACCCTGGCAAGTGGTGCCGCTCATGCCGCTGATGATGCCTTGGTCAAAAAAGGTGAATATTTGGCGGTAGCCTCGGATTGTACCGCCTGCCATACCGCAGAACATGGACAGCCTTTTGCGGGTGGGAAAGTGATCGAATCACCGGTCGGTGAAATCATTGCCACCAACATCACGCCGTCTAAAATCGCGGGCATTGGCCAGTACAGCGAGCAGCAATTTGCTGATGCAGTACGCAAAGGTGTGCGTGCTGATGGTGCCAATCTCTACCCGGCGATGCCTTATACCGCCTACGCCACCTTGACGGATGATGATATCCACGCGCTCTACGCTTACTTCATGTCTGGTGTTCAGCCGGTGGATAAGACCACCGAAGAGACGCATCTGCCATTCCCGCTTAATCTGCGCTTCTCAATGATGTTTTGGAACGCGCTGTTCTTAAAGGCGCCGGGCTACACACCGGATGCCTCTCAATCGGCGAGCTGGAATCGCGGTCGTTATCTGGTTGATGGTGCAGCACACTGCAGTACCTGCCACACGCCGCGTGGTTTCCTGATGCAAGAGAAAGAGGGAGAGGCCTTTACCGGTGCGCAGGTAGGACCCTGGTTTGCTCCAAACATTACCGCTAACGCAGTGAGCGGTATTGGTCAGTGGTCGCAACAGGATCTGATGACCTACTTAAAAACGGGGCGTCTTGCGGATAAAGCCCAGGCCGCAGGTAGCATGGCAGAAGCGATTACCCATAGCTTCCAGCATTTATCCGACGCAGATTTAGCGGCGATAGCCGAATATATGAGTAGCGTGACAGATAAAAACGCACCTGCTAGCGGTGCATCACGTTTCGAACAGGGCAAGGCCGCACAAAATTTAGTGGCGTTCCGTGGAGATGCGTTTACCGCACCCACCAGCGATGAAGGTGCACGTTTGTTCTCTGGAAACTGCGCGTCATGCCATGGCAGCAGCGGTGAAGGAACAAAAGACGCCTATTATCCAAGCCTATTCCATAATAGTGCTACAGCGGAGCGCAATCCTTCGAACCTTATCGCCACCATTCTCTACGGTGTGCAGCGTCCTACCGCAAAAGGTGATGTCTTTATGCCACCCTTCGGATCCCAGCCGAATGCGCTTAATCACCTTGATGACCAACAAGTTGCCACACTATCGAACTGGATATTGCACCATTACGGTAACGTGGAAGTGACAGTTTCACCTGAGCAAGTGGCTGAGATCCGCCGTGGCGGCCCTTCATCGCCGCTGGTGATGCTGGCGCAGGTTGGTGTTGGCCTCGGTGCTGTGGTGTTTGTTGCGCTGCTGGCGTGGTGGTTGATACGCCGCAGAAATAAAAAATAGCTTTAATTTCGACTCTGTCGCCCACGAACTCGCGGGCGACGCTTTTACTGGAAGACATTATGACGCACTACTCACGCCGCCGCGTGTTGAAGATGGTCGGCCTGGTGACGATTGCCAGCGCCGCAGGCCAGCTTTTACCGTTGCCACGCCTGAAAGCCGCGCAATCACTGATTAATGTGACTGGGCTGGACGATTTTATGCAGGTCTCACAGTTGCTGACGCAACAAGAAAACCTCAATGCCACGGTGGGGCGCGCGCTGTTGCTCGCCCTTACCCAAACGCAAAAAGGTTTTCTTCAGGCGCTCACGCAGTTGAAAACGCTGTTACAAAATCAGCCAGAGCTGTTGCAACAGGATCATCTGACATTTGCCGCTGACGCAGACAGCGAAAAGCTGGCAAAAGCGATCCTGGGGGGTTGGTATAACGGTGTGGTCGGCAAAGGCAATCACGCACTTTACGTCACTTACGTGAATACACTCGCCAATCTGCTGGTGGATGACAAATTAGTGCCGCCGGGCTTTTCTTACGGCGAGTGTGGTAGCTGGGCACAACAGCCCTGATTCAGAGAGTAATGTCGGTTATGAAAAATAATAATTCCGCTGATGTGGTCGTGATTGGCGCGGGCGTCAATGGCTCGCTGCTGGCGACACGTCTGGCAAAAGCCGGTAAATCGGTGCTGTTACTGGAATCGGGTCCGAAAGTCGGACGCGATCAACTCGTTGAGCGTTTCCGCGCGTCGGCGTTTAAATCTGACTTTATGTCACCGTATCCCTTCTCGCCAAAGGCACCTCATCCGCGCTATACGCCGGAGCCCAATGATTATCTGCATCAGGCGGGGCCACATCCCTTTGCTGCGCAATATATTCGTATGTTTGGTGGCACCAGCTGGCACTGGGCGGCGCAGTTGTGGCGTTTTGTGCCCAACGATTTCCGTCAGCACAGCCAGTATGGCGTGGGTAAAGATTGGCCGATAGGTTATGAGGACCTGGAAGATTACTACTATCAGGCCGAAGTAATTGCGGGGGTAGGCGGCTCACCCGACAATGGCTCACCGCGCAGTAAACCCTATCCGATGGAACGCGTGCCAGCCTCCTGGCTGCAACAGCGTGTGAAGGCCCGCCTTGCGCCAGACTTTACCGTTCTGGATGACAGTACCGGTCGTAATAGCCACAGCTATGACGGGCGTCCGGCATGCTGCGGCAATAACAACTGTATGCCGCTTTGTCCGATTGATGCGCAATACCATGGCGGTATTGCGGCACAGCAGGCAGAGAACAGTGGCGTGAAGGTGATAACTGAAGCGGTGGTGTATCAACTCGAGCACGATGCTAAAGGCAATATCGTGGCGGCGAATTATTATGACTGGAACAAAGTCAGCCACCGTGTGACGGCAGAAACTTTTGTGCTGGCCGCTAACGCCATTGAAACACCGAAACTGCTATTAATGTCGGTCAGTGACAAGTTCCCTAACGGCATTGCGAATGCGCATGACAATGTGGGGCGTAACCTGTGCGATCACCCGGCGATTGGCGTCACCTTTGATGTCGATGAAGAGATCTGGCCAGGCCGTGGTCCTGTTAGCCCGTGCTCAATCGGTCAATTCCGTGACGGCGAATTCCGCAGTGAACATGCCCCGTTCCGCATCGATATTTCTAACGCGTCTCAAGTCGCTGCTGTTACGAAAGAAGTGCTGGCTGAAGGTTTATTCGGCAAGAAGTTGGAAGAAGAGATTCGCTTCCGTGCTGCCCGACGCCTCAGCATCAAGAATGCGCTGGAACAGTTACCCGATCCGAACAACCGTGTGACTTTAAGCAGCAACAAAGATGAGCTGGGCTTGCCAACACCTTCGTTGTATTGGGACGTGAGCGATTACGTCACCAAAGGCACCGAAAAAACGCGTGAATGCTATGACGCGATTGCGGCCAAACTCGGCGCAACCAACATCAAGCACAGCAAAACCGGCAAGTTCTCTAATCGTCAGCACATCACCGGCACGCTCTCTATGGGCCTCGACCCGGCGACCAGTGTGACCGATGCATGGGGGCGCGCACATGATCATCAGAACCTGTTTATGGGTGGCACGGGTGTGATGCCAACAGTGGGCACCTGTAACGTCACGCTCACGGCAATGGCGCTGGCTCTTCGTACCGCCGACAAAATCCTGCAGGAGACGCAACATGGCTAAGCACTGGAAAGCCCTGCTTGCAGCAGGCACGTTGGCGTTGGCTGTTTCACAAGCGCATGCAGCGGATGAGCAACTAATTAAGCGCGGAGAGTATCTGGCGATTGCCGGTGACTGCGGCGCGTGTCACACCGAAGAGGGTAAAGCACCTTTCAGTGGCGGCCACGCGATTGCCAGCCCGCTGGGCACGATCTTCAGTACCAATATCACCCCCTCTAAAACGGCGGGGATCGGCCAATACAGCGAGCAGCAGTTTGCCGATGCGTTGCGTAAAGGGGTTCGCGGTGATGGTAGCCAGCTTTATCCGGCGATGCCGTATACCGCTTACGCGAAGCTCACGGATGAGGATGTCGCTGCATTGTATGCCTACTTTATGCAGGGTGTGCAGCCGGTAGATATTCAGCCAGAGAAAACGGCATTGCCGTTCCCCTTCAATCTGCGTTTCAGCATGGCAGCATGGAATCTGTTGTTTATGGACAGCAAGCCATTCCAGCCAGACGAGAAGCAGTCACAAGAGTGGAATCGCGGTGCCTATTTGGTTCAGGGGTTAACCCACTGCAGCACGTGCCATACACCACGTAATTTCCTGATGGCGGAACAGCAGGACAAAAACTTGCAGGGCGCGTCACTCGGTACCTGGTTTGCACCTGATATCACGGCGGCAACCTTGCAGGGCAAAGCGCATTGGACACGTGAAATGTTGGCGCAGTATCTTGCGACTGGCCACGCCAGCAACGGCGCAACCGCGGGCGGCCCGATGCTGGAAGCGATCGATAAGAGCTTCTCGCGTATGACGCCAGAAGACCGCCAGGCTATTGCGACTTATTTGTTACCTCAGGATAGCGCCACTGCTGAACCTGCGCAGGCCAATCGCTGGACGCCGGTAAGAGGTGACGATACGCCGCAGGCGGTGTTAAGCGAAGGCGCACAGATTTATCGCAATAACTGTGCATCTTGCCATAACCTGACAGGCGAGGGGCTGAATGGACTGCCGGCACTGCAAAATCATCCGGTGTTAAATAAGCCCAATGCGGACAATGTGGCGATGGCAGTCCTGCAAGGCGTTTGGCCTGAAAAAGGGCAAGGGATGATTGGATTTGCCGATCAACTCAACGACCACCAAATCGCTGCGCTGACTAACTATGTGATGCAAGATATCGGGCACAGCAAGGTGCAGATCAGCGAGGAGCGGGTGAAATCGCTACGTGCTGGTGGTGATGCTTCGCCGCTGATGCTGGTGTCGCGCATCGGCATGGTCGCTGCCGGGCTCATCGTGGTGCTGGGGTTGTTCTGGCTAGGTTTTAGAAGAAAGAACAAACGCTAACGGCTTTGTCCTATGACAAATAGTCAGCTGTTGTTAAGATGCGTTTTTACGTTATCTAACAGGAGCTGGCTATGTTTTCAGGTCTTAGTGCCTTCCCGCTGACCCCGGTCAATGCGACTGGCATCGATGAAAAATCCTTTCTTTCGCTTCTCGCGCGTCTAACAACGGCAAAAGTCGATTCGCTGGGCGTGCTGGGTTCAACCGGTAGCTACGCCTATTTCACCCGCGAGCAGCGCAAGCGCGTGGCGACGCTGGCCGTACAGCATGCGGATGGCATTCCGGTTATGGTCAGTATTGGCGCAACCAGCACCGATGAGGTGTTGCGACTGGCGGAAGATGCGCAGCATGCAGGCGTAAGCGCTTTGTTATTACCTGCGGTTTCCTACCAAAAGCTCACTGAAGACGAAGTGTTTGGCTTCTATGCCGAGGTCGCGCGGAATGTTTCACTGCCCATCTGCGTTTATGATAATCCAGGCACGACACACACCGAGTTTTCAAATGATCTTTACGCACGGATAGCCGCGCTTCCCAATATCGCTTCCATCAAAATACCGGGTGTGCCTGCCGACATGGATTCCGCAGCCCAGCGGGTGAGCGCATTACGTGCGCAACTCCCCGCAGAGATAAGCCTTGGTGTCAGTGGTGATGCCTCTGCCGGCAACGGTTTAATGGCGGGATGCGATGTCTGGTATTCCGTCTGCGGCGGCTTATTTCCCAACACTGCATTAGCGCTGACACGAGCCGCTCAGGCGGGCGATTTCGCTGCTGTCGTTGAGCAATCCCAGCGACTGGAGCCGCTTTGGACGCTGTTCCGTCAACATGGCGGCAGTATTCGCGTGATAGCGGCCGCAGCGGCACAGCTTGGGCTGGCGGAGGAAAATAACTTGCCGCGCCCGCTGCGTGCGTTATCCAGTGAGCATCAACGGGAAGTCCTTCAGGTGATGAGATCGCTGGGGTTGAGCTAAGTAAGTTAACTATTAGTGCGATCATAGTTTTCGCACTAATAGTTAAGATGGATATAGTTTACATGGTTATTATTGTTTCCATCGAAGGCACACAGCCTTCTCATCAAACAAACCAAGGAATATGACCATGAAAACTATTAAAGCTATGTCAATCGCCGCTGTTGCCGCTCTTTCACTGATGTCTGCTGCCACCTTTGCACAAACTGTGACCGCAACCTCACTGACTCTGGATGGTGCAGAAGCGAAAATCGCAGCGCAGGCTCATCAGCAAAACGAACAATACAAAATCATTGAAGCCAGCAACGGCAACGTCGTGCACATGACCGCAGAATTGTACAAATAAGTATCGGATGGTTGCACAGGGAAGTGCCGGAAGAGGCCGCCTTACGGGGCGGCTTTTTCCGTAGAGAGGCTAAAGAAATGGAGACAGCATCATGAAACAGAATCATGACCAGATTGATCAGCAAGCCAATGCGTTTGTTGCAGCATTGCGATCGCAGCGCCATGCGCACATGCCAGTGATGCGTTTCCATCAGTGGCCGCATTTTATCTCGACAGTACGCACCTTGCTTGCGAATAACAATTAGTACGATCATAATAACAGCACTTATAGTTAATATGGAAATGATAACCAGAGTTATTATTGTTTCATCGAAGGCACACAGCCTTCACACACAACCCAAAGGAATAAGACCATGAAAACCATTAAAACACTGACCATCGCCGCTGCCGCCGCTCTTTCACTGATGTCTGCTGCCAGCTTTGCCCAGAGCATCTCCGTTGAGTCTTCAACTCTTGACGGTGCAGAAGCGAAAGTTGCCGCAGTCGCACAGCAGCA
>NZ_JZRH01000085.1:0-5923 GCF_000963985.1 Pantoea sp. BL1
GCTGGATGCTGGATGCTGGACATTATGGCATCACTGACTCAATGTGGCGTGAAATGACTTAGACTCCGTGATTTTCTCACCAGAAAATAAACAACTTAACTCACTGAAAAATAATAATTAATCTCAATTTTTCAGGCTGAAAATCACCACATCTTCTGTCATTTTCATGCTCTATCAACGTGTTAGCTACGTGTCTCCTTGATTCTCACCCGGCTTATAGATGAATTCTATAAAGCGTCAAGTGGTGGTTACGGGTTGGCACTTCGATAGCGAATAACAATCCCAGATTTACTTAAATCTTCTACTCTCCTGAATGAATCTACAGGGTCTCAATGTAGATGCTTAAAGCAACTTAAGTACAGAGTTCTCATCCGCCGAAGTACAGCAGTTAATACATGTTTGAATCAAGACTTATTAAAGTCTCCCCAATAACTCAGGATAAGATCTATCTAAAGAAATTATGTTTCTCAAGTTTGGCGTTTGCAGCATTTATATAGATTTAAGCATGCGTTTATTTGTAGACAGAGATTGACGTGGCCAGGGCAAACAAGCAACTGCTCGTTGTATCAATATCCTCCAACTAATGTGAGATGCAGTATAGTGAACCTGAGAACTCTAGTGAACGTATAAGTGACAATGTATTAAGTTACATCCTGATAAGCTAACTACAGTTTCAGGAACTATGCAGATCTTCAGTTATCACAACATGCTGCATTACATTTTAAGTTGCAGTGTTTTAATCAGTTAAACCAGAACAGAATCTGAGTTCATTTCGTTGATCAATATCTAGTGTTATAAACAAGCCATAAGGTTTTAAATTTAATAGCTCCACTTTTACGGAGCTATTGAGCTATTGAGCTGTTGAGCTGTTGAGCTGTTGAGCTGTTGAGCTGTTGAGCTGTTGAGCTGTTGAGTATGAAAGCATGATTTACATCTGCCAATGTTAAATAACGTTCGCAGCAGGGAGCTAACAATTTATGGCCGGTGACGGATGTCATCATTAAAAATGATCAGAGGGAAGGGAAGGGATAACACATTTTATCCGGCAATTCGCACAGTGGTAAGCATAAGCGTTTTCACTGTGATCAATAAATACCACCTCTATGTATAACAAACCTCTTGCAGTTAAAGATGTACAACTTCATCCCGGCGACAAGGCATTCTTGCTAACCGATTCATTTCTGCTTGAACCTATCCCAAAATTTTTGCAGATAACCCGAATTAACGCCTTTTGTTTAAATATCATGCTAAATACGCTAGGGTAGGGGAGTTGGCTATAACACCACTCTCAAGGATTTGTCGGACAAAAAAAACAACAACACCTATGTGTCTGATTTTATTGAAATATATACAAACACTGCAAAATCACCCAATTATAAAAAGATCCACTTTTATTGATTTTTACCTAAAAACTGGCATGCGGAATCTTTTTTAGTACAATACAACAAATCATTATTATTGAGGTGCTTATGAAGCGTGATTACGGTGACGTGTTTGACATCGCCAACCGTGCGAATGGCATGCTGCACGGACTCAGCAGCCATATCGAGCAGCAGCGTCAGGAATTTAATCAACAAGGCTACTACCATACATTTACCCGTAATGCCGTTGCTAACTTGCCTCTGCTGAGTAAGCATGCGGTTGCCGCAGCCATCAGTGAGATGGAAGAGGGGGGTTATACGTTTGGCAGAAAGCAGACCGGCAGCACATCTCAATATGCAATGAGCATTCAGAACGTTGTCGATATTTACAAACACCGCAAGGTGCCTAAATACCGCGACAAACATAAAGACCCCTTCGTCGTTTTTGTTGTGAATCTCAAGGGCGGCGTATCCAAAACCGTCACGACCGTGACCCTCGCTCATGGTCTGCGTGCTCACCCAGGCTTATTGCATAATGATCTGCGTATTCTGGTGATTGATTTGGATCCGCAAGCTTCCAGCACCATGTTTCTCAGCCATACCAACAGTGTCGGTTCCGTGCTGGAAACAGCTGCACAGGCGATGCTGAACGATGTCAGCACCGAGCAACTGCGTGAGCAGTTTGTGAAACCCACAGTGATGCCAGGCGTCGATGTGATGCCCGCCTCGATAGATGATGGTTTTGTCGCCAGCGACTGGGATGCGCTGGTAGCGGAAAATTTACCCGGCATCGCACCATCGGAAGTCCTGCGCCGCAACGTCATTGATCGTCTGGCTGAAGATTACGATTTCATTTTTATTGATACCGGCCCACATCTTGATGCATTTATGCTCAATGCCATTGCCGCCAGTGACTTACTGCTCACGCCAACACCGCCGGCGCAGGTTGATTTTCATTCAACCATGAAATACCTGACGCGACTGCCCGAGATGCTTGAGCGGATTGAAAACGAAGGGATAGAGCCGAGATTGAAAGCGAATATCGGCTTTATGTCGAAGATGACCACCAAACATGACCATATTACGTCTCACAGCTATGCACGTGAGGTGTTCACAAAATCGATGCTGGATGCGGTATTACCCCGTCTGGATGGTTTTGAACGCTGTGGTGAGTCATTTGACACGGTGATAAGTGCAAACCCAACTTCATATCCCGGCAGCGCCGATGCACTCAGAAAGGCGAAACAGGAAGCCGAGAATTTTTCACGCGCTGTATTTGACCGCATTGAATATATCAGGAGTACCAAGTGACCGAACCCAAATCACTCAAAAGAATTGGCCGCACCATGGGCCAGTCTCAGATGTCGAGCTTTATCAACAGCGGCAATCAGTCACGCGTATTTACCCTGAAATCCGGTAACACGGCGACATTCAGCCGCCAGCTTATCCCCAGCGGTGAAGTGGAAAGCAAAACCTTCGTGGATGCGCAGGTGAATGGACGCGATCAGTCAGCACTCACTGAAGAATCAGTGAAAGACATCACGCGCACCATCGAATTGCAACAATTCTTCCCGGCGATTGGTCGCCTGGTGGATGGCCGCATTGAAATTATGGATGGATCTCGTCGTCGCGCGGCTTGTCTGTTTGCCGGAACGGGCCTCGAAGTTCTGGTGACCGAGGATGAAATCGATATCAGTGATGCCCGCCAGCTGGCAGCTGATATTCAGACCGCGAAAGAACACAATCTGCGTGAATTGGGTCAGCGTTTCCTGATGATGGAAGCCCAGGGCATGAACAAGACCGAGATTGCTAAAGCGGAAGGGATCTCTAACGCGAAAGTGACACGTGCTTTTCAGGCCGCATGGGTTCCTGCAGAGTTTATCGAGTTGATCCCGGTCGTTTCCGACCTGAGTATTCCGGACTATAAACTGCTGCTCGATGTGGCAGAAGAAGCAAAAGCGGAGGGTGTCGCGGTCAAAGAGGTCGTCGCTCAGGTAAAAGAGCGAATGGATGACGATCAGGCACTGCAAAAGCTGGCTTCAGATGATCAGAAAACCCGGATCCTGTCGTTTTTCACCACCGCTAAAAAGCAGCTGGTGAAGCCGGTCAAAAACAAGAGCGTCACCACTGAGAAGTTTGGCCATTTTTCAGATCGTACCGCTTACGCTAAACGTAAAACTAACGCAGAAAAGCGTCATGTGCAGTATGAGTTCCATCGTTTGCCTGCCAATACGCTGGAAGAGATCGATATTGCCATCAAGGCGATCCTCTCTAAGCCCTGAATGGGTTCCAACTGCTAAGCAAGTCTTAAAATGGGCGTGGTTTACACGTCCTTATTGTTGAATATCGTTGTATTGATCGTTCGGTCTTCCGCATTCCGTTGCAATATGTACCTCTAAAGCGCTTCAGCAGCGTTCTAAGCGATTTAAGTTCAATTATCGCATCTCACCACTTTAATCACCTCAACGCGCTACAGACACGCCACAAGCTGTAATAGCGTGCGTCTGAAGTAAACCATGTTCATAACCAAAATCGCGCCCATGCGAGGCAGGAAGTTATACAGATTGATCCTTTCTCGAGATCGACGTCCAGAATTGAATGAAATCACCGTATTCCGTGTGAAACTTGCATAACAATCTTATTTATCACTGCTTTTTATCCCCTTTATCCACAGGTTCGATCCAATTATTCGATCATAATGAGATCCCAATGAGATCATAGAAGATCCCGGATCGCTATAGGCCTTGATACCACTGGGCTGAAAGGGCCTTAATAACCGCTATAAAGAGTAAAGTAACCGCTGTAGAGAGGAGAATAACCGATGAAAAGAGTGAAACAACCGATGAAGAGAGTGACTGATAACCGCTGTAGTGAGCAGGCAAGGACAGAAGCTGTGCGTAACTGATCTCACTGTGTATAACTTTATTTCCCTGTAACCTGACTGGCTGGATATCAACCGGCGTTATCCGGGAAAGGTTACCCCCATTATTCACTGACCCGATCCAAGAATAGATCAACTTAAGATCATATAAGTTCCTAACAGATCCCCAGTTCACTTAAAGCCTTGTACCACAAGCCCTAAAGGGGGGTTGATAACCGCTATAAAGAGTAAACTAACCGCTATAGGGAGTAAATTATCCTCTATGGAGAGTAGTCTAACCGATGAAGTGAGTGCTAGTATCCGCTATAGAGAGTAAACGCGCGATGTCCCTGTGTATAAACCGGATCCTCGAAAATGTCGGAAAATGAGCTAAAAAACAACAAGATAGTTGAAGCCTTTTCAGAAACAGATAAACGAACTGGCGAACTGGTTGTACTTACCCCCAACAGAGATAACACTGTTCAACCCGTTGCCTTAATGCGACTAGGCCTGTTCGTTCCTACGTTGAAATCGACCAATAACCGTAAAAACGACACGACAGCCGTCACGGATGTCACAAACGAACTTAAGTTACTGTCGCTCGTTAAATCAGAAGGTTATGAGAGGATCCGAATCATTGGCCAGCGACTCGATATGGACAATGATTTCAAGACATGGGTCGGGATCATTCACGCGTTTGCGAAGTACAACGTCACCAATGACAAAGTGGTTCTACCTTTCGTCGAGTTCGTTAAACTGTGTGGTATTCCTTCATCCCGTTCTTCAGCCAAGCTGAGAGAGCGACTGGAAGCCTCGCTGATCCGCATTGCATCAAATACCATCCAATTCGGCACTGCAGACAAAGATGAACTCTACGTCACTCACCTTGTGCAGTCCGCTAAATACAGTGTTAAAAAAGATACGGTCGAGCTGCAGGCTGATCCCAAACTCTTCGAGCTCTATCAGTTTGATCGAAAGGTTTTGCTACAGCTGCGCGCCATTAACGCGTTGGCTCGTAAGGAATCTGCTCAGGCGCTGTATACTTTTATCGAAAGTCTGCCTCCTAATCCGGCGCCCATTTCCATGGCACGCCTGCGACAACGTCTGAATCTGACATCCCGTCCTATCACGCAAAATGCTACCGTGCGCAGGGCGATGGAGCAGCTTAAAGACATTGGCTACCTTGATTACACGGAGCTCAAACGCGGTAGCTCCGTGGTATTCCACATCCATTATCGCCGGCCAAAACTCAAACCTGCAGAGCTGCCACTCAAGCTCCCGGATATTCTCGAAGATGAGCTGGAACTTGATGATCCTATCGAGACCAATGATGTTGCAGCAGCCAGCGAGCCGCAGGGTGAAATGGTGATGCTGTCAAAAGCGGAGTTGAAGATCCTCGAGGAAATCCGCAAAGGTAAAGTGAAGTAGCCTCCCAATGCTGTCCTCATTTGATAACCGCTATAGAGAGTAAATACTCTCTATAGCGGTTATATGCTGCTGCAATTCACCCTGTTCACCGCCCACATTCACTACGAGTCAGAGATTTGTGACCCAGTAGCCACTATAGAGAGTAACCATGTACTCTCTATAGTGGTTATCTGGAAGTTGCTCACAATTTGCTTCTCTTTCAGTTCAAACGTGCAACTTGACTGCTTTCAGTGTGATAGAAGAAGGGCGTCTTCTGTGAAGTGAACCCCGAAAG
>NZ_JZRH01000086.1:0-1950 GCF_000963985.1 Pantoea sp. BL1
GGATGCGCAGCGCATGCACCGTGCTTCTGACAGTACGAGTTACTTGCTCTGACCCGGGTACAGGTCAGAGTGAGAGATATTTTCTCAGGATGGAAGACGCAACATAAATATATCAGAAAAATATCAGCCACTTATAATAAAACGGAAAGATTCAATTTATTTATCCTTATTAATACATAGGCGATAACTATGCACCTCATTTAAATTCCGCTTCGCCATTTGCTATAATAATAAAGTGGTTAAATTTATTCTCATTCATTTTTAAGCGAGGTGTAAACGTGTTGTACAGCGAAGACATGACCGGTCACGCAGTTATTGGTGAAGCAGCAGTCAATCTTGCCGTGCGTGAAGAGGAAATATCCGTTGATGCTCTCCTGACGGAGCTGAACATTATGCTTAAAGCAGAGAAAATCAGCAGCCGCAGCCGGCGCATCAGCGATGCCATCAGCTGGCTGCGCGACTTCCGGACCGTCGGTGCGCGCGGGAGTGACAATAAGGAATGGATGCTCCCTAATGTTGACAGCCAAAGTGCCGGCGGCGAGGCCACCATTCGCCTGCAGGCTGATGATGAAGATGAAATGAGATAACCACAACCCCAACGAGCGGGCGCTTAGCGTCCGCCTTCACCTGACTTCGTAAGATGAATGCCTGCGCGCGCCATCATTAACGAAGCGCACCCCAGCGCCTTTTAACCTATAATTTATCTGTCATCGGGTACGTTCTGCAGATGCAGCGCTGCCGGCTGCACAATAATAATCCGCAACACCACTTTTACCGCCGTCATCCGTTCAGGATGCTCCGGCAGGGACTTCACAGCATGAAAAATACCAACTCAGTGACCACAATCCGCGCCCGCCTGCAGAACAGCGGCGACGCGCTGGCGGCTGAAAGTCAGGAGCTTGAGGAGGCAATACAGGCGATTCTGGCCTCAGGCGGACAGCTGACCAATAAAACGCTCATCATCCACGTCATTCACGACCTTGAGCAGGAGCGTGACGCGCAGAGACAGGCGGTGCTGCGCAGCGTGCTGGAGCTTATCGTCAGTCACACGCCGGACGACGCCGGCGGGCAGGCTTCATAACGCCTGCGCGACAGGGCTATTTCAGTTAAGTTTGGCGGCAAAAATCCGGATGGCCCGGCTGCAGGCCTCGCGCATGGCCATATCGGAGCCGGTCTCCTTCAGGCGCCAGAGCGCACCGATAAGTTCGTGCGGGCTGACTGTACCGCCCCTGTGCAGTACCTGCCTGATGGCCAGCCCGATGGCTTCATGCATCAGTTCCTGTATTTCATTTTCGGTTTTCAGATGCGCTCCGCTTATTGGGGATATACACAGTGTATCGCGATAAGCGGCGCGCAGATATAAGCACCAAAAAAAACCGCCCGGAGGCGGTTAAATCAGCGGGGCGGCGCCCCGGTCGGGCGGAATGTCTCTGTCGCCGCCCGGCACCTCGTCTTCATGACCGGGCGCCGGCTCGTGGTCCGGCAGCGGGGTCGCATCGTCAGGCATCGGCTGGTCAGACATGCTATTTTCCACCCTTCTGCTTCATGGTATCGCTGTCCCTGGTGTCTTTTTTGTTGCCCGCGGGCAGCTTGCTGTGGTCGGCGTCTTTGCCATCCTTCACATTTTTATCGTTACGGTCAGCCATGTTTACCTCCGTCACCCGGTATCGGGTAACGTTAAGTTTAACCGCGTGACGGTACCGGAAGGTGAATAAATATCCGATCTGTGACTTAAGCGTAAAAACCGCTCATTACGCGGGCGGTGAAAGCGAGGCGTCCCGCGCCTCGGTCATGCTGTCGTCCACGCACAGACGGCAGACGCAGGCCCGTATCTTCAGCTGATGTGACGCAATCTGATACGCGTGCCGGTAGCTCACGGCCGAGCCCAGAAACTGACGCTCAGGATGGTCCTCCAGGCACACGCAGCCCTTCACGTGAAGCTGTTCCTGC
>NZ_JZRH01000087.1:0-907 GCF_000963985.1 Pantoea sp. BL1
AGAAAAGAGACCCATACTGGCATCACGGCAATACGGTAATATTTTTCCGGGCGCAGCAGTGCTCAATGGGGGCGACCAGTCCGTACCAGAAAAGCCTGATTGACGGGCAGGCATACACGAAGCATTTTGTGGCCGTAAAGCTGTTTCTGGTGCCATCCCTGAATGAAGAATGCCTGAAGTCCACCGGCGAGCATCAGGCTGCGTTTATCCAGTGTATGAATCCGGCCAGCCTGGCAAAGACCTTTCCGCAGAACACCAATCCGGCACTGAATGGCATCGGAACCGATCCACGTAGCCACTCGATGGCACACCGCTACCTGCCCTATATTCATAATCAGGTGCTGGAACTGGCCGCTCCGTCACTGGACATGCACCGGAAAGATATACGGGTTAAATTCAGAAAAGAGATTGAGGAGAGCGCAGCTTACAGCAGCCCGGATGAGGTTGAACGTAACCGCGAGTTTCTGGCGCTTCAGGATATGCTGCCGATGGCGCTGAGGCGAATACAGGCAGAAGAAACCGGAAGAAATGCCCTGCTACGTTTTGCAGCAGTAACGGAGGAAGAAGTTGAATTTTCTCAGTAGAACTGCCGCAGTCATGTCAGCGATGACGCTGCTTTTAGGCTGTGATAACCGTCCGGATAAAACACTTTCGCCCCCGACCGATGCAAATTGGGTGGACGTCACTTTCCGGGTTCCTGAGGGGATTGTACTGCAGCCTGCCGAACTGTTGTACCGTTCGGCGCAGTGCAAAGCTGTGCGCTACAACTCAAGCAATGAACCGCATGAAATTCCGGGTTATAACGATATTGAGAGGCCATTTGACGCGCCTGATGGTGCTAATATCCGGCGTCTGCGGGTTGCCATAAATGGTGGTGGATCGTGCCAGTGGCAGCTGAACTCGCTGA
>NZ_JZRH01000088.1:0-334 GCF_000963985.1 Pantoea sp. BL1
CTGGCTTCCTCATTCCGTTCAGCGCTGCGAAATGCCCGCCCCTGAGCGGCCCCAGCCTGCTTGCTAACATCTGTTTACGCTGTTGGAAAGGGCACGATGGCTCAGGCTATAGCGCTTTTACTGCCGCAAAGGGCACATTGTCTGAGGCCACAGCGCCTCTGATGCTGCAAGGGCTATTCGCAGCGCTGAGGCGGAGACGTTGTGCCAGGAGCCAGGCGCAGGGATGCGACAGGCAGTTCGGGTAGGCCAGGACGGCCGTACCCGAACGTTCCGGCCGGCACGACGTTGCAGCCGAGGGCACCGCGAAGCGGCGCGAGGACGGCCCGGCAGCAGC
>NZ_JZRH01000089.1:0-5755 GCF_000963985.1 Pantoea sp. BL1
GTGGCAGCTGAACTCGCTGATGGTGAGATTCAGGATCGCGGATGATGTTGCCCTGGTGAAGGGAAAAGAGGTTATCAATACCAGTTATATCTTTGATTTTGGGGACTACGGACTCAGTGACGGCTATGGTACCGGACAGGCCAAAGCATTCAGTGGGGAATGGTTGGAATTGAAGACCGATTTTTTCCCTGTGGTCTCTAATCACATCGATAACACAGTCAGTTTAAAGTTTTTCGGAGGGGACACTCAAACAGAAAGGTGGCGTAGGCGTTTTAATCTAAGTAATACGCGATATATAGCTATTGAACCTGTTATTCATTTTATGAAAGTAGTTGTATTAAACCCACCTGATCATCCAGGCAGGTTGACGGCGACTTATCCTGATGGAAGCGTTGAACCAATACCTCATATCTACCCGGATTACGACAAGTTGCTTTCAATTGAATAGTGATACCTAGAAGCTGCCGGGTGGCGAGCATGCCCAGATCCGCTTTAATTTCTCTTCGGAAGAAGAAGTTAAAGCGTCCAGATAAAAAGTACATGGCGCCGCTACCGCTTTTTTAACACCCGTGCATTAAACAGCGCGCACAGCGCCATGATCACACAGGTCGCCAGAAATACCGGGCGCATACCGAAAGCACCGCCGACAAACCCGCCAAATAAGGGACCTGAGACCTGGCCGACGTATTGTGCCGAGGTCGAATAACCCAGCATTTTCCCCACCTGCCCCTGCGGCACATTGTGGCGAATCAGCGCCGTCACGCACGGCATCAAACCGCCCAGCGCCATGCCCATCAGAAAACGCAGTAGCACCAGTTGCCAGGCTTGGGTGATAAATGCCTGTGGGATCAACAACAGGGCACAAACAACCAGGCCGTAAACCAGCACACGCCCATGACCTACCCGATCCGCCAGGCGTCCTAAACGCGGAGCCGAGAGAATACTGCCCAGCGCAGCCGCCGCCATCACCACGCCAGCCGTCACCGTGATCGCATGATCGCCCTGCACGAATTGACCGATATACAGCGTGATGATCGGTTCAATCGACATATTGGCGAAAATAAGCAACATACCGGACAGCCACATCAGTCGTACCAGCGGCAGATTGACCGGTGTTTCGCTCTCATTGTGGGTTTGCGCCACTTTTTTACCCGGCTGACGCGGTGCTTCTTTTAATAAAAAAGTCGTAGCAAGGAAGGCGAGGAAAATCACGGCCCCAGTCAGCCAGAAAGTGTGGCGAATCCCTATCAACGGCGGCAATACCCCGCCCAGCAGTGGCCCCACCACGTTGCCCGCCATAATGCCGGAGGACAACACGCCCAGCGCCCAACCCGTCTGCTCTTTTGGCGTTTGCGCCGCGACCATGATGGTTGAACCCGATGCGTAGCCCCCCAACAATCCCGCCAGCAAACGCAAAGCAACCAGTTGCCACGGCGCCGTCGCCATACCAATCAGCGACATGGCAATCGCCATCCCGAGGCTGGCACGGATCAACATCAGTTTTCGGCCATAGCGATCCGCCAGTTTGCCCCACAACGGCGCGGTTAACGCGGCGCTGAGGAAAGTGGCACCATACGCAGCACCCGACCAGCGCGCAATCGCGGCAGGTTCCTGCACGCCAAGTTGCTGCACATAAAGTGGCAGAAATGGCAGCAGCAACGTCATCGCCACAATGGTGCTGAACGAACCCAGCACGCAGACAAACAAATTACGCTTCCAGTGTTGCTGCTCAGGCGCTAACACGGTTGATGATTGCGACATAGTGATTCCCTGTTATTGCTTTTTTTAGCAGGCTAACAGGGGAGCACGACTTAAAACAGGGAGGGAGGGATATTTGCCAACCAGCGCAGTATTGTTGCCAGCAAACAACAATCAGTTGCCGCTGAGTGCCGTGATCAATGCATCACACAGTAGCGTCACGGGGGATGAGGGTTGCGGCTGCTCTTTAAGCAACAAATAACTGTGTAAGCGGTCCATTTGCCATTCGGGCAGTACCTGTTGGATTTCACCCCGCCCCAGGGCGTCCTGCGTCATATACGCAGGCAGATAAGCAATGCCGGTGCCCGCCAGCGCCGCATTCAGCAGCGCCATGCTGTTGTTGGCACGAAAACGGCTGTGCACATCCAGCGCCAGCCGCTGTTTTTCACGACGAAACGGCAGTGCGGCCGTGTGCGCGGGGCCGTGAAACAGCAACAAATCATGCCGCGTCAGGCGTTCAGGATGGTCGATAGCAGGATGCGCCGCCAGATAATCCGGTGTGGCATAGAGTCCCCACTCGATGGTGCTCAGCTCGCGATAATTGGCCACTTCCGGCGCACGCGCGCGGATCACTATCGCCACATCTGCGCTGGGCTGCGGGTCGTCGCTGGTGGTCAATTCGAGATCGACGTTGATATGAATGTGGCGGCGGATAAAGTCATTCAGAGTGGGAACGACGCACTGACAGCCAAAGGTAATCGGTGCCTGCAAGCGCACATTACCCGCGGGCAGTTGATGAACCTGCTGCACAAACGCATCGGCGCGGTGCATCTCTTCCAGCATGCGGGTACAAAACGGATAATAAGCCTGACCCAACTCGGTCAATGCGACTTTCCGCGTGGTGCGCTGCAACAGTTTGATGCCGAGCCGCACTTCCAGCCGCGCGATTTCGCGACTGACATGCGATTTAGAGACGCCTAAGGTGCGCGCGGCTTCGCTAAAGCTTTGCCGCTCAACGACGCGCGCAAACAGCATCATGGCGGTGAGATTATCGCTGTTGTCCATGTTCTCTGGTGGGTAACAAACGGAGAACAGCAGCTTAAAAGTAAAAGCCGCAATAAGCACCGAATTTAATCAGCGAACGTGGTGGAACGGCGTAATTTATCGCGCAATCCCTTCGCGATTTACTGCGCAATAAATTGCGCCGCTACGTCTTCTGTGCAGATCAATCTCAGCGTCATCGATCAACTGGCCACCGCCAGCGGGAACAACAGACGTTCCTGTTCAACGCGGCGCTGACGACGCAATTGACCCGGCGTGACGCTGAAATAGTTCTTAAAGGTGCGGGTATACGCCTGCTGCGTATCAAATCCGTAGCTCATCGCCACCTGCAAAATCGCTTCGTCGCTGTTGATCAGCGTGAGCGCTGACTCAGTTAACCGACGCTGACGGATGTACTCTGCCAGAGAAAAACCGGTGTGCTGACGGAATAGACGCTGCAGATGCCAGCGGGAGTATCCCGAGCGGCGTGCTACTTCATCCAGATGCAAATCGTGACCTAAGTTGTCTTCAATCCAGTCCAGCAAACTACGGATAAATTCGCGCTGATTCATGGGAACCTCCTGCTTCGACAAAATGTCCAGTGCAGTCACTGTAGCGCGTTAAATTTATCCCTTAATTAGCAGAAAATTAGCGCAGAATTAGCAAGGGGGAAAACGCGTACTCCGTCTAAATCATTCCAGCAGCAGAAAGGCAGTAAGAGTAGGAATCCTCGGGAGCTTGCCTAAGTCAGTCTCGGGATAAGCGCTCACTGCTCACACATCTGTAGCGGGAAGTATGACGGAGGGTAATTCTGGCCTAATTATCTGGCGTTACACTGCGTCCATCAGTTAGGGAGAACACTATGCGTGTGCTGCTGGTAGAAGATGATGAAATGATTGGCGCCAACTTGCAGCAGGCGTTAGAAGCGGCAGGTTGGTCGGTGGACTGGGTGCGTGATGGCGTCTATGCCTCCAATGCCTGGGCCGACGGCGGCTACACCTGCGTGCTGCTCGATCTCGGCTTACCGCGTGAAGACGGTATTCACGTGCTGAAGCGCGCACGCTCGCGAGGCGACATGACGCCCGTGCTGGTGCTGACTGCGCGTGACACGGTGCAACAACGTATTCAGGGTCTCGACAGTGGCGCCGATGACTATTTGCTTAAACCCTTTGATCTGCAAGAGGTACTGGCGCGCATGCGTGCAATCACCCGACGTCGTCACGGAGCGGCGGATTCCCTGTTAGGCAGTGGCGATGTGCAGCTGGATATGATGACGCGCGAAGTGCTGTACAAAGGCCAACGCGAACAGTTAACTGCCCGCGAATATGCCCTGCTTTACGCCCTGCTGGAGCGACCGGGCGCGATTCTGTCACGCGAACAATTAGAGAACCGCATTTATGGCTGGGGTGAAGAAGTCACCAGTAACGCTGTTGATGTGCTGATCCACGGTATGCGCCGCAAGCTCGATAACGAAGTGATTCGCAACGTGCGCGGTTTAGGCTGGCGAGTACCGGCAATATGAAACCTTTCACCTTTATGCGATCCCTGCGTAACAAACTGCTCGCCACGCTGGTGCTGCTGCATCTGGCGATGATCGGCGGCGTCACCTGGTATTTCTACCACTGTTATGGCGATATGATGGGCACCATGAAGGACGATCAGCTCGCCAAGATCGCCGATGCCTGGTCTTCCAGTCAGCGTATGCCCGCGTTAATGCCCATGGTGATGCAGCAAGAGAAGCTCAAAAGCACTTATATCGTTCAGCTGTGGGACACCAACAACCATCTGCGTGCCAGCTCATGGCCTGCCTTACAGGCCCCGCTGCAGGCGAAAAAAGGCTGGTCCGACTTAAAAGTCGGCGACTGTGGCGATGACTGTGACTGGCGCGTGTATACCCGTCCCGGCGAACTGGGCAGTGAAATCGGGAACATTCAGGTACTGCACAACATCGGTTACATGAAAAGTCTGATGGTGAAACGCGTGTTGTCCGCCATCATTCCATTGATACTGATGATGCCGCTGTCACTGCTGGTGATCTGGCTGGTGGTGCGCGCCATCACGCGGGATTTACGCGTCGCCTCGCGGCAAATTGCCGCACAAGAGACACTGCATCCGCATTCGGTGTCACCGGATGGCTTACCGGATGAAGTGCTGCCGCTGGTGGCGGCCTACAACTCATTGCTGGATAAACTGCGTGCGGCATGGTCATCACAGCGCCAGTTCCTTGAAGATGCCGCCCATGAACTGCGCACACCGGTCACCGCGGTCACCTTACAGCTGGAAAATCTGCGCCAGCACATCCAGCCGGGTGAAGCCAGCCGTCAGTTTGATCAGCTGGAAGCGGGCGTCACGCGAACGCGCCATCTGGTGACGCAGTTGCTGAATATCTCGCGCCAGGAAGATCAGTCGGTGGTGGCCACGGTGGAAACCATCCAGCTCGATGATCTGTTGAAAGAGAGCATTGAGCAGTTGATGGTCGTCGCCGATAAACGCGGTATTGATATCGGTTTTAATGGCACCACGCACTATCGCCTGCACGCCAGCCGTTCCGATTTGCGTAGCCTGTTTGATAACCTGATCGGCAACGCGATGTTGCACACCCCGGAAGGCAGCCTGGTGGATGTGCTGCTGCATCGCGTGGGTCATCACACGGTGGTGGATATCGTTGATAACGGGCCAGGCATGCCGGAATCCTTCATCGAACGCGCTTTTGATCGCTTCACCCGTTCGCCAGATGTGCAGGCGCAGGGCAGCGGTTTAGGTCTGTCGATTGTGCGCAGCGTGGCGCAGAAGCATCAGATGCAAGTCGCGCTTTCTAACTGCCATAACGCCCAGGGGCAGATTTCCGGCCTGCAGGTACGCGTTACCTTGCCATGACCAGCGTGTCGCTACCGCCTTGAATATCAAGCGTGGTAGCGGCGAGGCTTCGGTATCGGCTATTGGACTATTGGGCTATTGGTCTAATGGGCTTTGAGCTTTGGCCTTGAGCTTTAGCCTTGGGCTTTGGGCTTTGGGC
>NZ_JZRH01000009.1:0-94222 GCF_000963985.1 Pantoea sp. BL1
GAACGGAATGAGGAAGCCAGAAGAGCCAGCATGGATGCTGGCGAAAGGTGCAGCCGGGACAGGGAAAGTCCCGTCTGCACCGGTCCGTCAGGCTGACGAGGGAAGTGAAGGTACCGCGTTAGCGGCGCGAGGACAGCCAGCCCCTGAGCGGCACCAGACTGCGTTATCACCACATGCTTAACTGACAAGTATTACGGCATTTGCCGCCCTTTTTACTGCATCTGCAGCACCGGCACTTCTATAACTGTCACTTCCTGCTCGCCTCTCTCCATCAGGCGGAACACCGTTTCCATCATGCCTGCCACATCCTGTTTCACCATGCTGATGTCTTTACACAGCAGCGCGACGAACGGATCCCAGTCGAAACAGCCAATCGCTGGATGTTTATCATCAGATAACAGATCCTCAGCACGCAGAAACTGCACCACCCCTTCCAGCGAAATGGTCGAGTTCACAAACAGGCCAAATTGCCCCGTTACATGCTGCTGAAAGTGATTTTTCAACGCCGTTTGCGCTTTTTCCGGCTCGTAGCCACACAACAGCAAATTCTCCTCCGGCACGGAAATGCCTCGTTCCTGATGTGCCGCCAAAAAGCCGCGCAGGCGCTCTTTACTGTTGTGATCGCTGGCACGCCCACCGATAAAAATCAGCGGCTGCGGGCACTTCTCCAGCAGGCTGCGCGTCAGGCTCAATGCGCCATTGAAGTTATCCGAAATCACTGAAGGGGCCAGCGAACCGGGCAGATCAAGATTCAGCGAGGGGACGCCTGCGGCCTGACAGAGTGCAGTAATACGATCCGGATCGGTTGCCCCCGTCACTACCATGTAATCCACCTGCCAGGAGAGCATGGTGCGCGCCGCTTCCAGTTCCAAATCAGGATCGCGCTGCGTGCAGGTAATCACCGGGAACAGGCCGCGATCGCGCGCCATCTGCTCAAAATTTTCCACGATTGAGCCAAAATAGCGGTTGTCGTATTTGGGCACGATCATCCCGATGGTTTTCGAGCGCGTAGTACGCAGCATGCTGGCCTGTCGATTTAGCGCATAGCCCTGCTCTTGCGCAATCCGGCTCACTTTCTCGGCAGTGCTGGCACTGATGCGCCGCTTCTTCCAGTTGCCGCTTAAAATCGCGCTCACCGCGCTTGCCGAAACCCCCGTGAGTTCCGCGAGGTCATAAATGGTGGTTTTCTTGTTTTTGCCGATCCCCGTCACAGAACCCATCCCTTTATTGCGCTTTTTGTTGCTGGTTAAAAGTCGGGGTGATACTTGTGCTTCATCGATTGAGCACCACCCAAAACGCCATTGATAAAGGATTATAAGATGAACTCGAACCTCTTCTCCATGCATAACCCACTCAACGGAAAAGTCGCCGCCATTACGGGCGCTGCCTCCGGGATCGGTCTGGAATGCAGCAAAGTGCTGCTGCAGGCCGGGGCGAAAGTCGTCCTGATCGATCGCGACGGCGACAAGTTGCAGCAGCTGGTGGCGGAACTGGGTCCACAAGCGCTGCCGCTGCAGATTGACCTGATGGACGGCAAACAGGTTGATGGGATTCTCGATGACATTCTCAAGCTGGCGGGCCGCCTCGATATTTTCCACGCTAACGCCGGTGCCTACATTGGCGGGCCGGTGGCGGAAGGCGATCCCGATATCTGGGATCGCGTACTGAAACTCAACACCAGCGCGGCCTTTCGCTGTGTGCGTTCGGTGCTGCCGCATCTGATCGCGCAGAAATCGGGTGACATCATTTTCACCAGTTCGATTGCGGGCGTGGTGCCAGTGGTCTGGGAACCGATCTACACCGCATCCAAATTTGCGGTGCAGGCTTTTGTGCATTCAACCCGTCGTCAGGTGGCGCAGCATGGTGTGCGCGTCGGTGCAGTGCTGCCGGGTCCGGTGGTCACTGCCCTGCTCGATGACTGGCCGCAGGAGAAGCTGGACGACGCGCTGGCCAATGGCAGCCTGATGCAGCCCATTGAAGTGGCGGAGTCGGTACTGTTTATGGTGACGCGTTCGCCGGGTGTCACGGTGCGCGATATCGTTATCCTCCCCAACAGCGTTGACCTGTAACCAGCCGAGGTGCAGCAGCATGAGTAACGAAAAATATTTGATTGGTGTCGATGTGGGTTCGGCCAGCGCTCGTGCGGGCGTGTTTGACCGCGCGGGAAATCTGCTCGGTCATGCAAAGCAGTCCATCACCACCTTCCGCGCCCACGGTCATGTGGTGGAGCAATCCGCCAATGAGATTTGGCAGGCGGTCAGCCGCTGCGTGCGCGAGGCGGTGGCCACTGCCGCTATCGATCCCGCTGCGGTGGCGGGCATTGGCTTCGATGCCACCTGCTCGCTGGTGGTGATCGATGATCAGGGACAACCGTTGCCCGTCAGCCCAAACGGAGAAGCAGAACGTAATATCATTGTATGGATGGATCATCGCGCGACGCAGCAGGCCGATGCCATCAACGCGACGAAACATCCGGTGCTCGACTATGTGGGCGGACGCATCTCACCGGAGATGGAGATGCCAAAACTATTGTGGCTGAAAACATACAACCCGCAGACGTTCCAGGCCGCCGCTCACTTCTTTGACCTGACCGATTACCTGAGCTGGCGCGCGTCGGGCGATAGTGCCCGTTCGTCCTGCACCGTCACCTGTAAATGGAACTATCTGGCGCATGAACAGCGCTGGGATAGCGACTACTTCCACGCCATTGGTTTACCGGAATTCGCCCAGGAAAAGTTTGCGCGCATTGGGCAACGCATCGTCGAACCTGGCACGCCATGTGGAAGCGGTTTAACCGCACAGGCCGCCGCCGACTTCGGTTTACCCGCAGGCACGCCAGTGGCCGCCGGGTTAATCGATGCCCATGCAGGCGGCGTCGGTACGCTGGGCGCAGATGGCAGCCCGGAAGACAAACTCGCCTACGTATTCGGCACCTCATCCTGCACCATGACACCCACGCGTGAGGCCGCATTTGTGCCAGGTGTGTGGGGCCCGTATTACTCGGCGATGGTGCCGGGTTTATGGTTGAGTGAAGGCGGACAAAGCGCGGCAGGCGCCGCCATCGATCGCCTGCTGGAGATGCATCCAGCGGCTGCAAGGGCACAGCAGGCCGCCGATGCCGCTGGCCTTTCACTGCCGGTGTACCTTGCGGAACAGGCTTTGCAGCACGCTCGCGGTGAATCAGCAACGGTGGATTTAGTCGAAGGTCTGCATATCGTGCCGGAATTTGCGGGTAATCGCGCCCCCTTTGGCGACCCTTACGCGCGAGCGGTGATTTGCGGTCTGGGCATGGACAATGACGAAGCCAGCCTGATCGCACTGTATATCGCCGGCTTGTGCAGCCTTGGCTACGGCCTGCGCCAAATCATTGAGGCGCAAACCAGCAAAGGCATTGTCACGCGGTCGATTGTCATCAGCGGCGGTGCGGGGCAACACTCGTTGGTGCGCCAACTGTTGGCGGACAGCTGCCAGCTTCCAGTGCAATCCACCCACTGCCCTGAGCCGGTATTACTGGGCTCAGCGATTCTTGCCGCTGCCGCCAGTGGCGTGTATTCCGACGTCACCTCGGCGATGGCCAACATGACCACCGATGAAAAGCGCTGGCATCCGGAGCCGTCGGTTTCGCCACTGCATCAGCACCGTTATGATGCATTTAAATTATTGCAGAGTACCGCGCGTAATATTCGTCAGATAAGCGAATAAACGTCGAATAATATTTCCGTGCGCCGCACAAACGTCGGCGCCCGGTTATTTCACCCTGCCATTTCCTGCAAGATAAAATTTAATTTCTTCACTACTCAAGCTTACGCCACCGGGATACTATTTATCCCTTAGCTAGCGCCCTTCGCGCTGGCATTTTTATGCGTTTTTTAAGGCAAGGGGAGCAGCATGTTTATCGGTATTAAGCCGTGGTTCGAGGTTCAGGCAACCGCATGAATATCATCAGCATTATTATGTCTGCGGGCAAAGCCTCGGTGGATGTCGCGTTGTACACGCTAATTCCTATCATGGTGGTGATGTTATTCATCATGAAATATCTGGAAGTGAAAGGCGTGCTGGATTTTGTGGTTCGTCATTCCACTCCGTTATTAAAACCTTTGGGTATTACCGGACTGGCGTTATTTGCCCTGATCCAGCTGAACTTTGTCAGTTTCGCTGCGCCGTTAGCGGCATTAGCGATTATGGAAAAGCGCGGCACCTCCGATCGTCATATGGCGGCCACGCTGGCGATGCTGTTTGCTATGGGGCAAGCCAACGCGTTTTATCCGTTGATTCCCGCAGGACTGAACTGGACTGCGGCACTGCTGATCTCCATCTGCGGCGGCGTGCTGGCCGCAGCAGCCACTTATCACTTCTTTGGCCGCAAACTTTCTGATGCGGCGCTGCTCAATGAAGATGAAGCCGTTGCGAATAGTGAAAGCAAGATGGGGCTGATTGCCATCATCAACAGTGCGGGTGCGGATGCGATTCGCCTGGCGCTGGGCTCACTGCCGATGCTGATTCTGTCGCTATCAGTGGTCGGCATTTTGAAGGAATCCGGTGGCATTGAGATGCTCACACGGCTGGTTTCTCCGCTGCTGGATAGGCTCAACATCTCCGAAGTCTACATTCTGCCTGCCCTGACCAAATGCCTGGCAGGCGGTACTGCGTACTATGGCGTGGTGGCGGGATTGGTGGAGAAGGGACTCTACAGCGCGCATAACATTAATGCCTCGGCGGGCTGGTTGATTCAGACCTTTGACCTGCCGGGTATTGGTATCTTCCTGGGTCTGTCGAGCCGTTTCCCGCGTCTGTTCCGTTTCGCCGTGCCGGGCATTATTCTTGGCATCGCGCTACGCGGCGTGGCACACGCCCTGATATTTTAATTAACCCTGGCGCTGAAAGGTTTATTCAGCGCCCTGTTTAAATAACACTACAATTCCCGCGTGTTATTTTAAATTAACCCTATACATTCCATCGTTATTTTCATCAGTTGCAAAGCCTTTAAATATCGTACTATTATCGCCAGCATGGTTTTGCAAAAATAATTAATCCCGACTTAATATCCGGTTAATTAATTCCTTAATTTCATTGCAGGTAATATTCCTGCACGTCATCTATTGATACGCAGATAGGGTAGATCCATGAGCGGTAAACAAATAACGTGGAATGGCGGGTTACAACCTGAAGCCATCGACATTTTGTCACAAGACGGCGGCATGATTGTGAGCCCAACGAAAGTCGGTTACATCATCATGACCTCCGATAAAGCCGGGTTAGAACGTAAGTTCGAAGCCAAGCAGCGCAAGCGCAACAAGCCTGGCGTAGTGCTGTGTGGCTCGCTGGAACAACTGCGTTCACTGGCTCAACTGACGCCGGAAATTGACCAGCTTTATCAGCAACATTGGGATCAAGATATCCTGCTGGGCTGTATTTTACCGTGGCGCGAAGAGGCGCTGGCGCGTATTCCGGCAGACGGCTCTAAAGAGCTGATGATGGATGGACGCCAGACCAGCTGCTTCGTGATTAAATTTGGCCGTCCCGGTGAAAATATTGCGAAAGCGCTGTGGGAAGAGCACGGGAAATTCTCCTTCGCCAGTTCCGCCAACCCATCGGGTCAGGGAAACCGTGGTCTGGTTGAGGGTATTGGCGAACGTATTGAAGCACGTGCTGATTTAATTATTGAAGCCAATGACTACGTGAAATCCATCCAGCCCAACGACGAAAATAAAGTGCGCTATGAACAGGGTGTGATGGTGTCGATGGTAGATAGCGAAGGTCGTCTGATCCCGCAGCAAAACGGCGAACGTAAAATCACGCCGTGCCCGGTGCTGATTCGTAAAGGTCTGGATGTCGATAAAATCATGGCGCTGCTGTCAGATATCTTCCCATCATGGGATTACCGCCACGGTGATTACTACTGATGTGCTGACGCCTGTTTCCTCATAGAGGAAACAGGCTCACCTTATTACCACTCCACCGTAATCTTGCCGAAATGCCCTGCTGACTGCTGATGTTTAAACGCCGCTGGCAGGTCGCTCAAGGTACCGTAGCTGTCGCTGATCACGGGGCGAATACCGGTTTGCTCTAACGCCCGCACAAAGTCCTGCTGCTGACGGCGATGCCCGACAATCAGGCCCTGAATACGTGCCTGTTTTGCCATTAACAGCGAGGTGGGGATCACCCCTTCGCGCCCGGTCAGTACGCCAATCAGCGCAATATGACCGCCGACGCGCACTGCCTCAATCGACTGTGCCATGGTGCCCGGCCCACCGAGTTCAATCACCACATCGGCCCCCTTGCCATCCGTCAGCTGTTGAACGGCTTTGCCCCACTCCGGCGTGCTGCGATAGTTGATGCCCGCATCGGCACCCAGCGCTTGCGCCCTTGCCAGCTTCTCATCTGACGAGGAGGTGACAATCACCCGTGCACCCATCACTTTGGCAATTTGCAATGCGGTGATCGACACGCCGCCGGTACCCAGCGTGACGATGGTATCGCCCGCTTTGATTTGTGCATCCCCTACCAATGCGCGCCACGCCGTCAGGCCGGACGTGGTAATGGTTGCCGCTTCAGCATGGCGCCAGCTACGCGGGGCGAGCGTAAAGTGATGGGCCGGACGCACCACCACTTCAGCGGCAAAACCGTCCGCGCCATCGCCGGGTGTCTGGGTGAAATTGCCGACCTGGGCAAAGGGTAAACCGTCCTGCCACTGCGGGAAGAAGCAGGACACCACGTGGTCACCGGGCTTAAAGTCCGTGACGCCCGCCCCGACCTCTTCGACCACGCCCGCGCCGTCCGCCATCATGATGCGATCCTGCTCGGTAGGAATCGATCCATCAGCCACCAGCAGATCGTGGAAGTTGAGTGACGTCGCGTGGATCGCCACGCGGATCTCTCCGGCGGCGGGTTTACCCGGATCGGGCAGATCCGCCAGTTGCAGATGCGCTAAACCACCGGGCTGTTTCAGGATCATCGCTTGCATGATTGCTGTTCTCCTTGGTGACGGTCGCCATAAATGGCAACCCTGCAATGTTGGATGCAGTGTGTTCGCTCAGATATATGGCGACCCCACTATGTTGGATACCGTGTATACGACCAGATATATGGCAACCCCACCCTGTTGGATGCCGTGTATACGACCAGATAAATGGCAATCTAGGGTTTCATGTTCAATCGTAGGGTGCGCATTTATGCGCACCTGGTAAAAACTGACGCTAAGTGTGGCAGTTATGCTCAATCCCTGCCTGCTACAATGTGCGGTAAAGGAGCGCAATGATGGTTGATGTGAAAAGGGTCTATGACGAGATCAGCGAGCAGGACGGCTACAGGATTTTGGTGGATCGGCTGTGGCCGCGTGGCATTAAAAAAGCCGATCTGCACTGCGATGCGTGGTTGAAGGACATCGCGCCTTCTGCCGTATTACGCAAAGAGCTACACGGTAAAACCATTGATTTCGCCCATTTCGAAAAGCAGTATCGTGCCGAGTTGCAACAAAACGCAGCACTCGCCGAGCTGAAACAGCGGATGGAAAAGCAAAAAGTGACGCTGCTGACCGCCACCAAACTCGATCAGCAGAGCCACATTACCGTATTGCAGCAACTGCTGGATTAAACATCCGCCCCGTACGCGGCGGCTTTTTGCGCACGTAACTCAGCCAGGCGCCGTTCCAGTGCGGCCTCAATATTGTCATACGCTGTGCTGCCCAGCGCTAAGCGCAGCGGCATGGCAGGCTGATCCAGTGTGGCGATCATGGCGGTGACAGATTTTGCGGCATCTCCCTTAATCACGAAATCACCCGACAAGATCGCGCGGCGCAGTTGGCCTGAAGCCGAATCATGATAAGCATCCAGCGGCTCGGCAATATCCAATCCGGCACCAAAGTTAGTGGCGGTTGGCCCCGGCTCCACCAGCAGGAAATCGATGCCAAAGCTGGCCACTTCCTGCCGTACTGCTTCAACAAATCCTTCAATGCCCCACTTGCTGGCGTGATACAGGCTGAAGTTGGGATAAGCCACCTGCCCACCTTCCGAGGAAACCTGCGCGATGCGACCGCCGCCCTGCTGGCGCAACAATGGAATCACGGCACGAATCAGCTGAATGGAGCCGGTGAGATTGGTGGCGATCTGGCGATTAATCTGCGCATCGCTCAGCTCTTCCGCAGCACCAAACAGACCATAGGCGGCATTGCTCACCACCACATCGACGCGCTCAACGTTGGCAAATGCCTGCGCGATGGCTGGCGCAATGCTGGCAGTGTTCGCCAAATCCAGCATCATGACCTGTAACTGCTCACCGTATCGCGCTTGCAGATCTGCCATTGCCTCAGTGCGGCGCACGCAGGCCAGCACGCGATCGCCACGCGCCAGTAAATCTTCACTCATTAAACGGCCCAGTCCACTGCTGGCACCGGTAATTAACCAGGTTTTCATTTTGTCGTCCTCCGGTTGAAAACCCGATGATAGAACGCTTTACTGGTGGCTATCGTCTCCCTAATCGCGCATGACCTGGTGAGGAAAATCCACCAATGAGAAGACCTTCCTGGCATGAATTGCAGGCCATCAAAACCTTGGGTGAGCAACGCAGCTTCCGTCGCGCCGCTGAGATGCTCGGCCTGAAACGCTCTTCACTCAGCCATCTGGTGAAAACGCTGGAACAGAATCTGGGGGTACAGCTTTTTCAGCGCACAACCCGCAGCGTATCGCTCACCGATGCCGGGCAACAGCTCATCGACCGGCTGGCACCGCTGCTGAATGAAATGGATGAAGTGCTGCACGATGTCAGCGCTCGCCGCCAGCAGCACGCAGGCACCTTGCGCATCAGCGCCAGCGATGCGGCAATTAGTATCCTGCTGGAAAAGGTAGTGCCGGGATTTTGCGCCGAGTACCCCAATATTCAGCTCGATCTAGCCGCGCAAGGTGAACTGGTGGATATCACCGCAGCCGGATTCGATGCCGGCATTCGGTTAATGGAAGATGTGCCGCAGGATATGGTGGCGATTACGCTGGGTGGTTCATTGCACTTTATCACCGTCGCTTCCCCTGAATATCTGGCCGCGCACCCGCCGGTGCAGCAGCCACAGGATTTGCTGCAGCAGCAGTGCATTCGCCACCGGCTGCCAAGCGGCAAGCGATATCGCTGGGAGTATGCAAAGGCGGGAGAGAGTTGTGAGATCGATGTACCGGGCTTGATTACGCTGGACAATAACGCGCTGATGACCAGCGCGGCCATCAGCGGATTGGGCATTGCTTATGTACCCTCGCTTTACGCCGAAGCGGCGCTGCAATCGGGTCAGTTAGTGGAACTGCTCGCCGACTGGCGGGTGCAGTCGGCGGGGATGGCCTTGTGGTTCCCGCCCAACCAGCATCAGTCGATGGCGCTGCGGCTGTTTATCGATGCGCTGAAAATCAGCCTACCGCGCCAGTCGTAATTCAAGCCTGACGCTGTGGCGCTTTGTGCACCATGGTGTAGGCCTGCTTATAGTAACAAGCAGGCTTCCATCAAGGTAATCAAGCGTTCACGTACCCTTCAATCATTGCGACAATAGCATCGGCATGCTTGTAAATGTCATCCAAATCATTAATTGCATGTTTAATCTCTTTTTTCTCTGAATCAAACAGACTTAAATATTTTTGAGCTGTGTTGAATCTAAACCGACAAATTGGCTTTCTATTATTATCATCGAAAAGTATTGCGCAATATGACTTTGAATCCCTGAGAAAAACTTTGGAAGGAGAAACAACTTTACTGGCTATAGCTTTAACAATTAAATAGCCATTAATTTCATCTTCGGTTGTTTCAATCTCCCCACCATCAAGAATATCACTGACAGCCTCTTTGACGGGCATCGTGTCATCGGCAACGCCGCTCGTGTTGAACATTGCATTTTTCAGTCTAATATTCAACTGATCGTTAAGATATTGCGCTGAACCTTTCTTAATTAAAATGGAGAATAAATCTCTCACTTTTTGTGTTACTACTCCTTCATAAACCTTTGATGCCATATACTTTGTGAAGTCATCATCACCTTCATTCAGTATGAGACCAATCACCTTTTTTATTTGGCTAACATACTTCAACTCGCCTGCCGCATTAACTATGGATTCGACATCAAACGTCTGTTTATTAAGCTTTATTATCTCTGGAATTGCGTACTCATCAATATCCAACATATCCAGTTCAAGGAAGGGTTTTTCATCCATCTTATTAGGTGTATCAAGATCGGTGAAAAACTTATAGTACTGACCGTTAGTAAGTATCGCGACTCTTGCACTAGTAACATGGAAATATCTAAAGAGCTGCATAGCATGATTTATGGATAAGGACTCACCTATTTTTTTACACTCAATCAGTATCTGTATATTCCCATCTTTCTTTATCGCGTAATCGATTTTCTCTCCTTTCTTAGTCCCTATGTCACAGATGTATTCTGGAGTAACCTCTTCAGGATCGAACACATCATAACCAAGAACACTGCTGATGAAAGGCATAACGAATGCTGCTTTCGTAGCCTCTTCAGTTTGTATCATATGTGCCTGATTCTTAATTTTTCCAGAAAGTGCAGCTAATTTCTCACTAATTTCCATTTCACACCTCTATTTTAAATTCATCCATACTTTTTGTGATACTCTTAATAGCATAATAATAGAATGACACTGATGGCTTTAATAAAGTGCTTTTAACACCCCCTTAATAAAATTTCCCTCACCCATCATCAACAATAAGTCTAATTAAATTTAAATAACAAGACATCATTTAATAAAATCAGGTTGTTTATATTAAAATTTTAGTGAGAAATGATGCTAATAATAGGGCCAGATATTACTAAGAACGACAGGTATCGATTGGTAAAATTATCTTTAGCATTATCAGAATACTAGATCAGCGATTATGGTCAACTGACATTATCAGATCGATTTTAATAACATGAAATAATTCACATTATTATATGAGCTAAGCTATTGAACATATGAATAAAACCCTAGCTATGCTACTGATTAACAAGAAGCAAATACTAATTCTGGGTTTTCAAAAAAGCAGGAAAATAGTGTGAACTGGATGTGCCGGGTATGATGAATTTACAAAATAACGCGCTGATGACCAGCGCGGCCATCAGCGGAATGGGCATTGCTTATGTACCGTCGCTTTACGCCGAAGCGGCGCTGCAATCGGGTCAGTTAGTGGAACTGCTCGCCGACTGGCGGGTGCAGTCGGCGGGGATGGCATTGTGGTTCCCGCCCAACCAGCATCAGTCGATGGCGCTGCGGCTGTTTATCGATGCGCTGAAAATCAGCCTGCCGCGCCAGTCGTAGTTCAAGCCTGACGCTGTGGTGCTTTGTGCACCATGGTGTAAGCGTAATCTACGCCCATGCCGTATGCGCCGCTGTGCTCACGCACCAGATCCATCACCGCATCGTAAGTTTCTTTGCGTGACCAGTCGCGCTGGTACTCCAACAATACTTGCTGCCAGGTCACCGGCACCGCACCGGCCTGCACCATGCGCTGAATCGAACGCTCGTGGGCATCGACGCTGGTGCCGCCTGAAGTATCGGTCACCACGTACACTTCAAAGCCCTCTTTCAGCGCCATCAGGGCCGGGAAAGTCAGGCACACTTCCGTCCACAGTGCGGAGATAATCAGCTTCTTGCGACCGGTTTTCTTTACGGCTTCGACGAATTTGGCATCTTCCCATGAGTTCATGGAAGTACGCTCAATCGGCCTGGATTCCGGATGCACTGCCAGCAGTTCTGGCCAGATGTAGCCGCTGAAGCTTTCGGTCTCTACAGAGGTATAAATCACCGGCACGTCGAAAACTTTGCCCGCTTTTGCCAAAGCGACGGTGTTATTTTTGAGCTGCTGGCGATCAATATTGGCGACGCCGAAGGCCATCTGCGGCTGGTGGTCGATGAAGATCAGAGTAGAGTTCTGTGGGTCGAGCAGGTCAAGTTTAGACATGATGTATTCCTCTAAAGTGTTTTTTAAATTTGGGTGTTGTGCTGCTGGAATGAACTTTAGAGAAAGGGGCCGCGAAGAGATAACGCAAAGAATTTTACAACTTGTTCAAACTGTTTTTAGAAGATTGATTTATAAAGATAAAACCAGCTTACAGCGTCTGTATTTGTGGTGAAAATACCTGACTTTCACATTGCTTATACGGCAATGACGGGCGTAACCTGTGCTGACTAAATCATAAAAAACACCATCGCAAAAATGATCGTACGTCCTCATCAACACTGGTTCCTCCGGCTGTTCGACTGGCATGGCTCGGTACTGGTAAGCATTGTATTTCGCCTGTCACTCAACCTGCTGATGTCGGTGATCGCCATCATCGGTTATCCCTGGTATTCCACGTTCGGCATTCACCTCACCACGGCACCGTTCAGCTTGATTGGTGTGTCGATTGCGGTATTTCTCGGCTTTCGCAACAACGCCAGCTATGCACGCTTTATTGAGGCACGCACGCTGTGGGGCAATATGCACATCGCCCAGCGCTCGCTGCTGCGTCAGATAAAAACGATTCGTGGCGTCAGTGAAGAACAGGTGCAGGAGTTTATTGGATTGCTGCTGGCATTCAGTTGGGCGTTGAAACACCGATTGCGCAAAACCGATGCGCAGGCTGACTTAGCAAGGCTGCTACCGGAAAAATGGCAACGCGCGGTGCTGGGCCATCCTATGCCGACCTCGCAGACGCTGTTATGTATGGGCGAGTGGCTGGCGCAGCGGCGCGATGAAGGGTTGGTATCGGATATTGTCTGGCAGAGTATTGATGAGAATCTCAATCTGCTGTCGGCATATCTGGGAGGCTGCGATCGTCTGGCCAGCACGCCGATTCCGTTTGCCTACAGTTTGATTCTGCACCGCACTGTGTATCTGTTCTGTACCCTGCTGCCGTTTGCGCTGGTGGCGGATTTGCATCTGATGACGCCGCTGGTGTCGGTGTTTATTTCCTACACCTTCCTCTCGCTGGAGTCACTGGCGGAGGAGTTGGAAGATCCATTCGGCACTGCGCCTAATCATTTGCCGCTGGATGCGCTGTGCGTCAATATCGAGCGTAATTTGAAGGCGATGAACAACGATTTCCCGCTGCCAGAACCGCATCAGCCGGATCGCTATTTTAATTTGACGTGATGCGTCCATGTGTCAGACGCGCACAACCGGCACAGGACTAGCAGATCAGACCGACCCCATAGATAACACTTTTGTGGTCAGTCTCTTTGGATAATCTGTTTTTCTGTCCGGTTAGCTGTGCAGATCCAGCCAGCGCACATACGCCTGATCCCACAGCGCGGCAGGCGAACCCGCTTTACCCAGACCAAACCCGTGCCCGCCACTGCTGAGTTCAATCAACTCGACCGGCACCTGCATACGACGGCAGGCATCGCGCATCATTTCAGTGTTATGAGGATTGGAGGTGTGATCATCTTCCGCCTGGGCGAGGAACGTCGGTGGATATTGTCGGGTGACATAATTCTGCACTGACCAGTTCGCTTCCTGGGTGGGTGTCGCGTGATCGCCTACCATCATCAGATGCGTCTTGGTGTTCTGATACGGCGCTTCAAGGGTGATGACCGGGTAGATCAGCCCAACGCTATCGGCCGTTGGACGGATCTGGTCAAGCGGGTCTTGCGCAGGATAGGTGGTGAAATCGGGGCGCGCCGCCGCCATACCCAGCAGATGTCCGCCGGCAGAGAAGCCGAGCAAGTGCACTTTACGTTCCATCGAACGCACCAGACGAATAGCGCGCTGCGCATCCTGCAGCGGCGCGAGGTTGCCCGCCTGCCACTTTTCTCCTGGCAAGCGGTAACTCAGCACATAAACGGTATAGCCATTGGCATTCAACCAACGCGCGACGGGCCAGGCTTCGCGCCCCATGCCGATAAAGCGGTAGCCGCCGCCAGCCGCCACAATCACCGCTTCGCCATTAGGATTTTCAGGCCGGAAGCGTTGAATGGCTGGAGAAACGATATTTGTCCAGGAGCCGTTCATGCTGACTTTCAATAGTCCAGACGGCCCGCCGCCGCCCGGCGGATCGTCAGGCCACAATGGGATGATGTCATCACGGGCAAACAGTTTGCCTGTGGTCATCGAGAGAGCGGTTGCCCCAGTTGCCAACAAAAAGTGACGCCGTGTAAGTTTCATGCCCAGTAGCCAGTATTGAAAAAAACATGTCAGCCTTGTGGGCTGCGTCTCGTTATGTGATGCGTGTCTGATTTCAACGCTGGCGATTATGTACGCATTTTGTACAAAAGATCCATTAAAAAAGCGCCTAAAAAGGCGCTTATTTTATCGTTAATTTGCATAACATTTGCCGCTAACGCTCAAGGTATGGCGTGGATGCAATCCCTCTAACCCCGGGAGCTTACTCCAGTAAGTGACCGGAGTGAGCAGACGCAGCCAACGCCGCTACAGTGCGAAGTATGACGGGGATTTAATCCCCTAAATAATTCGAGCTGTGGCAAGGCGGCAAGTGCGTGAGTCCCCGGGAGCTTACTGTAGTAAGTGACCGGGGCGAACAAACGCAGCCAACGCCGCTACAGTTTGAAGTATGACGGGGATTTAATCTTGCTGCTGGAATTGGGTCATCACAGTTTGCTCACACTGCTGCTGATTATGGCGCAGCTGCGCACGCTCATCCTCGCCCAGTTCCATCCAGGCGCTGATCACTTCCTGCGCCGTTTCTTCATTAAATTCAGGCTTATCCATGGCGGAAGAAGACTGGCTGGCGGCCAGCTGAGACTTCATCTTCGCGGTATAGGTATCCAGATCGCTGGTCTTTTTTTCCGTGCTCACCAGATGGCACAGCTGGCTGGCATACACATTCTCTTCGCTGGTGTTATCACCGTCGGCGGCGAAGACACTGGCAGAGAGCGAGAGCCCAACGAGGGCGATCAATATAGCTTTCATAACAGGCTCCAGTAATTTCCAGAAAATCACTTTTGATTATGTTGCGCACGTGCCGCCTGACGGGCGGCACGCCAGTTTAATAACGGCGTCACCGTGATGCCGTGCAGCACGATGCTGCACACTACTAACGTCAACGCCATATCCACCATTTGTTCAGCTTGTGGACCGTGCAGGCCATGCACCCAAGCGTAAGCAATATAATTGATACTGCCGATGCCGCGAATCCCTAACCAGCCAATCAGCAGGCGGCGCATCAGGGGAATTTCGCAGCGCCAGGTGGTGATCCACACCGCCAGCGGACGCACGACCACGAACAACAGCAGCGCTAAACCAATACCGGTGAGATTCCAGTGCTGCGCCAGTGTGATACCCAGCACCACCATCATGCCTGCGGCCAACAAGCGCTCGATGGTATCACCAAATGACAGCGCATCGCCGATCACCAAACCGACCGATTTCACCATGCCACTACCGCCATGCGATAGTCGCTGATTAGGATTGACGCGTGCCTCGGCGGGCAGATATTGCTCTTCTTCTGACAACTCCGCTTGCGGATAGTGCTTCACCACCCGCAGTTCCGCACGTCGCAGCCCCACGCCCGCCGCAAAGGTGGCGAGGAAGCCAGAAGCATCCACGGCTTGCGCCGCTGCATAACTCAGCGCAATCAGGGCCAGTGCGAGAAAATCGTTGGGGGCAATATCCTCGTGGGCGCTGCGCAACTGGGTCGCTAATTGTCCGATCAAACGTCCTAGCAAATAACCGATACCCAGCCCGCCCGCGATAGCCCACAACACGTCTTTCAACGCCCAGGTGCCCCAATGACTGATATCCATGCTTTCAGGCGCCAGCAACAGCAGCGCCAACATTAGCAACGGCAGCGCCGAACCATCGTTCATTCCCGCTTCGCTGGAGAGCGCCACACGCAACGCGTCATCATCACGCGCATCGTTGACGGAAATCAGACTCGCCAGTACCGGGTCGGTGGGTGCCACGATGGCACCAAATGCCAGAGACAGCGCCCAGTCAAATCCGGTGATCCAATGCACCAGCAGCGTCATGCCGCCTACGGTGAGCAGCATCGCGGGAAAGGCCAATCGCACGCCGACCCGCCAGGCATGTGCGTTAAGCGGGAGACGTAACTTGAGCCCGGTGATAAACAGCGAGGCTGCCATGGCTATTTCGGTGAGGTGGGCGGCAAGATTGGCGTGCCCGATGATGTCGATTTGCAGCAGATTGAAGACCCACGGACCACACAAGATGCCTGCAAGCAGGTAGAGCCCAAACGAGGTCACTGGCCCACGGTGTATCCAACCGGAAGCCAGTGACATCAGAAGTAACAGACCACCGGTGGCGGCGGTCCAGGCCAGGAAGTTCATAACGCTCCGTTTTTAAATAACATTCTCCCTTAATCCTGGCACAGGATTGACGATCAGTTTTTCAATTGACGACTCGCCAGACGAATCAGCAACGCAAGCGCAGCGGCAAGTGTGGAGAGCGCCACCACGCCGGTCCAGCCAAAGTGCGCTAACGCCAGGCTTCCGAGTGCCGCACCGGTCGCCATGCCGATAAATACCACGGTAAACATCAGCGCATTCAGTCGGCTACGCGCTTCTGGTGCCAGGCTGTAGACCAATGTCTGATGCGCCACCAGCGTGGCCTGCACGCCTAAATCGAAACCGATGGTGCTGATGATGATCAGGCCAATCTGTGCCGGAACCGGCAACAGTGGCAGCAGGAACATCAGGGCAAAGGACACCATCACCAGCGTGGCGCCATACTGGGTGACACGTGCAGGGCCGATGCGATCCGCCACGCTTCCCGCCAACGGCGCCGCCAGCGCCCCAGCCGCACCCGCCAGACCAAATGCCCCCGCTATTGCACTATCAAAATGGAAGCGTTCACTCAGCATCAGCGCCAGCGTTGACCAGAAAGCGCTGAATGCCACTGACAGCAAACCCTGTGCTATCGCCGCACGGCGCAGCGTCTGGTGATGCTGCCACAGGTGCGCCAGCGACAGCAGCAGACGCGGATAGCTGACAGAAGTGCCCGGTTTGAAGCGCGGCAACACACGCCACAGCGCGAGGCTAATCAACAGCACGGCAACCGCCGCCACCATGTACATGGTGCGCCAGCCCAGATATTCCGCCACCACGCCGCTCACCACGCGTGACAGCAGAATACCGACCAGTAAGCCGGTCATCACCGTGCCAACGGTTTTACCGCGGCTGCGCTCTGGCGCGAGAGCCGCCGAAGCAGGCACGATATCCTGCGCCACGGTAGCAGTTAAACCGGTGACAAAGCTGGCGATGAGTAACGCGTTGATGCCGCCAGAGAAGCCACACAGCAACAGCGCAGCGACCAGCATCAGGCCCTTAATCAGAATAATGGTGCGGCGGTCATGGCGGTCACCGAGCGGTGCCAGCAGCAGAATACCGAGCGCATATCCCGCCTGAGTCAGCATTGGCACCATACCCACGCTGCCGATACCGACGTTAAATTGTTTGCTGATGATATCCAGCATCGGCTGGCTGTAGTAAATCGATGCCACGCTAAGCCCGGCACCTGCAGCAAGCGTGAACACCAGCGGCGCTGGCAGTTTTTCAGCTGGCAATGCAGTAGATTGCGAAATGGCTGACATAGTGGATTCCCCCGTGAAAGTGCGCTTATTAAAGCGCGTCACGGCCATACGCGGTAGACTCATCAATAACAGAACTGTTATGCGTGGTGCGTATGAACAATCCAACCAGTATTGACCGCATTGAATTGATGCAGACCTTTATCCGCATTGTTGAAAGTGGGTCGCTGTCAGCGGCGGCGGCACAGTTGGGCACCACGCAGCCCACCATTAGTCGCCGTTTGCAGGCGCTAGAACAGCGGCTGGGTCTCAAGCTGATTCTGCGTACCACCCACGCACTGAAACTCACCGATGATGGTGAGCGCTGCTATGCCCAGGCGCGACAGTTGCTGGCAACCTGGCATGCGCTGGAAGATGAGCTAACCGGTTCCAACGACGATCCAATCGGTACGCTGCGCGTGCGTGCGCCGCACGCTTTTGGCCAGGACCAGCTGATTGATCCGCTGGTGGCATATCTGCAGCGCTATCCGCGCCTGACAGTGGAGTGGATGCTCAATGACCGCACGCCAGATTTCATCAGCGAAAATGTCGACTGCGCGATTCAGGTTGGCGTGGTGAACGATCCCTCGCTGGTGGCGATTCTGCTGGCTGAGGTCCCACGCTTTGTCGTGGCGGCGCCCTCACTGCTGGCGCAATATCCGCCCGTGGAGGACGTGACTCAACTCCCCGACTTGCCCTGGCTGGCATTAACCAGCTTTTATCGCAACGAGCTGGCGCTACAGCGGCTGAGTGATGCTCAGCCGATGAACCTGGCGATTGCGCCCCGTCTCGCCAGTGACAGTTTATATGCCGTCCGCAAAGCCGCCCTGGCGGGCATGGGCGCCGCGATTATCTCTTCGTGGGTGGTGCAGGAGGATTTGGCGAAAGGAGAGTTGATTCAGTTGGTGCCCGAGTGGCAAGCACCGCCGCTGCCGGTATGGCTCACCTATCCGTGGGCCAGTTATTATCCTGCCAGGATGCGGCATTTTTTCGCGATGATCAGGGAAGTGATGCCGAAACTGGCCGGGGCACAGCCGGTGCGGTGATTGACCAGGTCGCAACATCAACGCGGTGTTTGAACAGGGTGAAATAGCAACGCGGTGATTAACCAGGGCGCGATATTATTACGGTGTCTGACCAGCGCGCCATAAATGCCGCCCCTACGCGGAATGATGCGGATTTTACCAGGGGTGCAGATTTTCGGGGATGATGCTGATTTCTAATAGGGGGCAGATTTTCGGGAATTATGCGAATTTTTCATAGTGTGAAGATTTTCAAGAATTGTGCGGGTTTTTCGTAGGGTGCGCATTGATGCGCACCCGGCACACGACATTACTTCTTCTCAACCTTCGACATATTATCCAGCCAGCCCATCACAAAGGCCGACAGCACAAAGGTCAGGTGGATAATCACGTACCACATCAGCTTGCTGTTCTCGACGTTGCGCGCGTCCATAAAGATGCGCAGCAGGTGGATCGATGAAATCGCCACAATTGAGGCCGCGACTTTGTTCTTCAGCGAGCCGGAATCCATTTTACCCAGCCAGCTCAGCTTCTCTTTGTTCTCATCAATATCCAGCTTAGACACAAAGTTCTCGTAGCCAGAGAGCATCACCATCACCAGCAAGCCGCCGACCAGCGTCATGTCCACCAGCGACAGCAGCAGCAGAATCAGATCGTTCTCGGCGATGCTGAAAATGTTGGGCAACAGGTGAAAAATTTCCTGGAAAAATTTAACGGTCAGCGCCAGCAGCCCCAGCGAAAGTCCAATGTAAACCGGTGCCAGCAACCAGCGCGATGAATACATCAGGTTCTCGATAAAACGTTCCATAATTTCCCATTAATCAACAGACAAGTGGTCGATTATAACCGAACTTGTGTGAAGTTATTTCAGCGGTTCTTCAGAAATTTCAGGGGCCGCTGGCAGCGGTAGTGACAAGCGAAACTCTGCGCCCCCTTGCGGTCGATTTTCCGCCCAGATCCGTCCGCGATGGGATTCAATTATGGTTTTGCTGATCGCCAAACCCAGCCCGACACCGGGCACAGCCGACTCCTTATCACCGCGCGCAAACTTGTCGAAAATACGCGTCATGTTCTCAACGGCGATGCCCGGACCGTTGTCCCACACCGCAATCTCCAGCCGCTCTTTATCACGCCAGGCGCGAATACCGTGCTGCGCGGCGTTACCCGCATATTTGAGGCTGTTCTCAATCAGGTTGGTGAACACGCGCTCTAACATCGCGCTGTCGCCTTTGATCAGTACCAGCTCTGGCGGCAGATCCAGCGCGAAATCATGCCCTTTTAGCGACGGCCCCATACTGCTCAGCGCCCCGCCAATCACTTCATCCAGCGCCACCCACTCTTCGCGCAGGTTAAGACCGCCGGACTGAATACGCGCCATATCCAGCATATTGCTCACCAGCCGAATGGTGCTTAACGTCTGCTCACGAATCTGATTGGCCTGCCCGACATATTTTGAGTCCTCTCCGGCCAAATCCAGCATCAGCATTTCCGCCTGACCGAACAGCACTGTCAGCGGGGTTCGCAGGTCATGTGAAAGTGCTGATAGCAGGGCATTACGCAGTTGCTCACGCTCTGCCGCTAGCCGTGAGGCCGCCTCACTCTGTGACAGCGCCATGCGCTCCAGTGCGTTGGCGATCAACACCGTGAAGGTTTCCACCAGACGCTGCTGTTCGGGAATCATTAGCTGGCGCAGATTCTCTGGCTCAACCACCAATAAACCCCGGCAGTGATTCCCGCTTTTCAACGGCAGAATTTGATACGGCACCGCAGGCAAGGTATCGGTGCCCGCACCCGCGGGTTGCGCTTTGCTAAAGCTCCATTTGGCGATACCGAGATCGGGCGGCGTACCAATACTGCTCTCACCCACCGCCTGTAACTCACCCTTCTCATCCGGCAGCAGCAGTTGGCTGCGTGCCTGCAAAGTGACATCCATCACGCGCTGGCTGGTGGCGGCGATATCCTGCGGCGTGAGCGCGCTGCCGAGCGATTTCGCCATCTCATACAGATGGCGCGCACGCTGTTCACGATAGCGCGCCACTTTAGCCTGATAGCGCACGCCTGCTGTCAGGTTCCCGACGATCACCCCTACAGCCAGCATCACCGCGAAGGTCACCAGATACTGCAAATCCGATACCGCCACGGTGCCGGTGGGGGCGACAAAGAACAGGTCAAAGGCCAGGATGTTGATCACCGTGGCAAACACCGAAGGCCAGCGGCCAAAGCGCAGCGCGACTAACACCACGGCCAACAGATAAATCATCACGCCGTTGGCCGGATCGAACTCCACCAACAGCCAGCGACCCACGGTCGTCACCAGAATGCACAGCGCAATCGCCATCAGGCAGCCGCGCAGATGCAACCGCCACTTATCACTGTTGGCCTGTTTACCGCCCAGCGGATGCGGCGCGTCGCGCACCGGCTCGTCCAGTGCCACCACCAGTAAATCGAGGTCTGGGCCGAGCTGCCCCAAACGCTGAGCAAAGCTATCGCGCCGCCAGCGTCGCTGTGGCTGGCGTCCGGTGACAATTTTGCCGAGGTTGTGCTCACGTGCGTAACGCAGCACGGCACGGGCTTCATCGGGATCAGAGAGCGTGGCCGTTTCCGCACCCAGTTCTTGTGCCAGTTGCAGGGTGCGCAGAATAGCGCGACGACGCGCTTCCGGCAGGCGATTGAGGCGCGGGGTTTCTACATATACCGCATGCCATTCGCTGCCGAGACGGGCGGCTAAACGCGCAGCGGTGCGCACCAGCTTTTCGCTGCCGGTGTCGTCACCGATGCACAGCAAAATAGCGTCGCGCGTGTGCCACACTTTGTCGCGGCCTTGCTGATCGCGCCAGGCACGCATCTGATCGTCAACACGGTCAGCGGTACGGCGCAGCGCCAGTTCGCGTAGGGCAAACAAGTTGCCTTTGCGGAAGAAGTTTTCAATCGCGCGTTCAGCGCGATCGCCGACGTAGACTTTGCCCTCTTTCAGCCGTTGACGCAGATCGTCCGGTGGCAGATCCACCAGTACCACCTCATCGGCGCTATCGAAAAACGGATCGGGTACGGTTTCGCGCACCTGAATGCCCGTCACGCCGCCGACCACATCGTTGAGGCTTTCCAGATGCTGCACGTTGACGGTGGTGATCACGTCGATGCCCGCTTCCAGCAACTCTTCGATGTCCTGCCAACGTTTGGGATGACGCGAACCCTGTACGTTGGTGTGCGCCAACTCGTCCATCAGAATTACTGCCGGGTGGCGTGCCAGTGCCGCATCGAGGTCGAATTCAGCGTGCCGTGAACGCCCAGTGGCACGACGTGGCAAAACCGCCAGGCCGTTGAGCAGCGCAGCGGTTTCTTCACGTCCATGGGTTTCCACTACCCCCGCCAGCACATCAAGGCCTTGCGCACGTAAGCGCTGCGCCTCCTGCAGCATGGCGAAGGTTTTCCCCACGCCCGCACAGGCACCGAAGTAGATTTTCAGCTTACCGCGATGGCTGTCACTGTGATTGAGCAACAGCGCATCGGGGTCCGGGCGGGTGATTTCATCGTTCATTCGTTATCCGTCATACCAACGTGCGACAAATCGCGTTGTCGTCATCGGCGCGCTCATCAAAACGGTCGCCATCAATGACGGCCCTAAAAACTATAGGGTGCGCACTGATGCGCACCTGGTCAAAAAACGCATCGTATTCAATAACGCAATGATGCGCACCTCGTCATAAACAGCAACGTATTCAATGACGCATTGATGCGCACCTCGTCATAAACAGCAACATATTCAATGACGCCTTGAGGCGCACCTCGTTATATACCGCACCGTATTAATGACGCCTTGATGCGTACCGGGTCTTATCCCTGCAGTGCATCCAGCGCCATATTCAGTCGCAGCACGTTCACCCTCTCTTCACCGATAAATGGCAGCAGCGGGCGTTCGGTGTTGCGGGCAATCAACGCTTCCACATCCTTCAGCGCCATATTGCGTGCTGCAGCGATACGGGGTGCCTGCCAAAGTGCGGCTTCCGGCGAAATATCCGGATCAAGTCCACTCGCCGATGCCGTCACCAGCTCAACCGGTACCGCAGCAGGAGCCTGTGGATTGGCGGTGCGCAGCGCAGCCACGCGTTCCGCCACGGCTTTATCCAGCGCCGGATTACTCGCCGCCAGATTGCTACCGCTGGAAGCCAACGCGTTGTAAGGCGTATCGCCGGTGGCCGACGGGCGGCCCCAAAAGTGTCCCGGCTGGCTAAAGGCTTGCCCGATTTGATCGGAGCCGCGCACCGCGCCATCTTGCTCAATCAACGAGCCGTTGGCCTGAGACGGGAACCACCACTGCGCCAAACCCGTGGTCAGCAACGGATAAACCGCGCCGGTTAACAGCGTCAGCAGTATTAACAATACAATAGCCGGACGTAACTGACTCATTTCTCTTCTCCTTAAACCAGGCCAAACAGCGTCAGCAGCAGATCGATGGCTTTAATACCAATAAACGGCACCACAAGTCCGCCCACACCGTAAATCCACAGGTTGCGGCGCAACAGAGCAGCAGCACTCATTGGGCGATAACTCACGCCCTTCAGTGCCAGCGGGATCAGGAACACAATCACCAGCGCGTTAAAGATCACCGCCGACAGAATCGCCGAGTTCGGCGAGTGCAGCGCCATCACGTTCAGCATATTGAGCTGCGGATAGGTCGCGGCAAAGGCGGCCGGAATGATGGCGAAATACTTCGCCACGTCGTTGGCAATACTGAAGGTGGTCAGCGAACCGCGCGTCATCAGCATCTGTTTACCGATGTGCACCACTTCTAGCAGTTTGGTCGGGTTGGAGTCGAGATCGACCATGTTGCCAGCCTCTTTCGCCGCCTGCGTACCCGAGTTCATGGCCACCGCTACATCGGCCTGTGCCAGTGCAGGGGCATCGTTGGTGCCGTCACCCGTCATCGCCACCAGGCGCCCTTCTGCCTGATACTGGCGAATCAACGCCAGCTTGGCTTCCGGTGTCGCTTCCGAAAGAAAATCATCCACGCCTGCTTCTGCCGCAATCGCCGCCGCCGTCAGGGGGTTATCCCCGGTGATCATCACGGTTTTGATGCCCATCTTGCGCAGTTCAGCGAAGCGCTCTTTGATACCGCCTTTCACAATATCTTTCAGCGCCACCACGCCCAGCACCTGCGCCCCTTCAGCCACCACCAGCGGTGTGCCCCCGGCACGCGCCACTTCTTCCACGCTGGCGTTAACTTCAGCCGGGAAACGACCGTGATTGGCTTCGATATGGCGACGAACGGCATCAACGGCGCCTTTACGGATCAGGCGGTCTTGCACATTGACGCCGCTCATGCGCGTTTGTGCTGAGAACGGAATAAAGCTGGCCCCCATGCTGCTGAGATCGCGTTCGCGCAGGTTAAATTTTTGCTTCGCCAGCACCACGATACTGCGCCCTTCCGGGGTTTCATCCGCCAGCGAGGCCAGCTGCGCGGCGTCCGCTAACTGCTGCTCGGTGATGCCAGGTGCAGGCATAAACTGCGTCGCCTGGCGGTTACCCAGCGTGATGGTGCCGGTCTTATCCAGCATCAACACATCCACGTCACCCGCCGCTTCCACTGCACGACCGCTGGTGGCGATAACGTTAGCGCCCAGCATGCGGCTCATCCCCGCCACGCCGATCGCCGACAGCAAGCCGCCGATGGTGGTTGGAATCAGGCACACCAGCAGCGCCACCAGCACCGTCACGCTCACTGGCGTACCGCCATAAGCGGAGAACGGCCACAAGGTTGCGGTTGCCAGCAGGAACACGATGGTCAGCGACACCAGCAAAATGGTTAGCGCAATTTCGTTGGGTGTTTTACGGCGTTTGGCGCCCTCCACCATGGCGATCATGCGATCAAGGAAGGTTTCGCCTGGATTGACGCTGCACTGAATCACCAGCCAGTCAGAAAGAATGCGCGTACCGCCGGTGACCGACGAAAAATCGCCGCCGGATTCGCGGATCACCGGAGCCGATTCACCGGTAATCGCACTCTCATCCACTGAAGCACCCCCCTCCAGCACTTCACCGTCGCACGGGATGATGTCACCGGCTTCCACCAGTACCACATCGCCTTTTCGCAGTGTGTCGGCCGCCACGTTGTGCCACTGGGCACCGTGGCGCGGCTCAGCCAGTTTTTTCGCATCGCTGGTTTTGCTGATGCCTTTCAGACTGTTGGCCTGCGCCTTACTGCGCCCTTCCGCCAGCGCTTCGGCGAAGTTGGCAAACAGCACGGTGAACCACAGCCAGATGGCAACCCCTGCGGTAAATCCGGCATTGCCGCTCAGATGGCCGGTGAGCATCCCGATAGCCAGCAGCGAGGTCAGCACGCTGCCCAGCCACACCAGGAACATCACCGGATTGCGAAACTGTACGCGCGGGTCGAGTTTTTTCACCGCATCGATCATGGCGGTGCGCGTTAACGCCGCATCAAACAGCGCCAGTTGTTGATGACTCATGATTCCGTTATCCCTGAATTAATTGCAGATGTTCCGCCACTGGGCCGAGTGCCAGCGCGGGGATAAAGGTCAACGCCCCCACCAGCAACACGGTGCCAATCAGCAGCGCGATAAACAGTGGGCCGTGGGTCGGCAGCGTACCGTTACCCACCGGCTGGATTTTCTTCACCGCCAGCGAACCGGCTATCGCCATCACCGGGATGATGATGCCGAAGCGCCCGATCAACATGCAGAAGGCCAGCAACAGGTTCCAGAATGGCGTGTTAGCGCTTAAGCCAGCAAAGGCACTGCCGTTGTTGTTAGATGCAGACGAAACGGCATAGAGCACTTCACTGAAGCCATGAATGCCGGGGTTAGCCATGCCGGCGCGGCCGGCATCGGTCATCATGGCCAGTGCGGTCCCCAGCAGTACCAGGGTCGGCGTCACCAGAATCGCCAGTGCGGTCATTTTCATCTCCCACACGTCGATCTTTTTACCCATGTACTCAGGTGTGCGACCAATCATCAGACCGGCAATAAATACGCCGAGCAGCACAAACAGCAGCATGCCGTACAACCCGGCACCCACGCCGCCGAACACCACTTCACCCAGCTGCATCAGCCACATCGGCACCATTCCGCCGAGGGCGGTGAAGGAATCATGCATGGCGTTCACCGCGCCACACGATGCAGCGGTGGTGATTACCGCAAACAGGCTGGAGTTGAGGATGCCAAAGCGCGTCTCTTTGCCCTCCATATTGATGGCGCTGTCCGCCCCTAACGTCAGGAAGTGCGGGTTACCGCGCAGCTCCGCCCACATCACGGTCACCACTGCCAGCACAAACATGATGGTCATCGCCCACAGCAGCATATGGCCCTGACGACGGTCGCCCAGATGCTGACCAAAGGTGAAGCACAGCGCAGCGGGGATCAGGAAGATACTCAGCATCTGCACAAAGTTGGTCAGCGCGGTCGGGTTCTCAAACGGATGAGCCGAGTTAACGTTGAAGAAGCCCCCGCCGTTAGTGCCCAGCATTTTAATCGCTTCCTGCGAGGCCACCGGACCGAGCGGCAGCGTTTGCTGTGCCCCTTCCAGCGTGGTGAGTGCGTGGTATGGCTCAAACGTCTGGATGCTGCCCTGATAAACGAAGAACAGCGCCATCAACAGGCTGATCGGCAATAATACATAGACGGTGATGCGCGTCAGGTCGCGCCAGGCGTTACCCAGCGTAGCCAGTGAGCGATTGGCAAACCCACGAATCAGCGCAAAGGCCACCGCGATACCGGTCGCCGCCGACAGGAAGTTTTGCACCGTGAGGCCCGCCATCTGGCTAAAGTAGCTCACCGTGCTTTCGCCGGCGTAGGCTTGCCAGTTGGTGTTAGTGACAAAACTGATGGCGGTGTTCAGCGCCAGATCCCAGCTCAGATTAGGCAGGTGTTGCGGGTTCAGTGGCAACGATCCTTGCAGCATCAAAATAGCCAGTAGCAACAAGAAACCCAACGCATTGAACAGCAGAATCGCCAGCAGATAGTGCGGCCAGCGCATCGCGCCGTTTTCTACGCCCGCCAGCCGCCACAGCGCCCGCTCGGTTCGCGGCAGCAGCGGTTTGTCGGCCACCAGCACCGCAAGAAAACGCCCCAGCGGTTGTGCCAGCACCATCAGCACCAGCAGGAACACCGCAATCAGTAAAAACGCATTCGCAGCCATCAGAATGCCTCCGCATTAAGCAGGGCATAAATCAGGTAGCCCAACAAGATAAACACCAGCACGATGCCGGTAATCACGCCCACGCTCACAGCAACCTCCAGAGGATTTGGTAGTGCTGCAAGCATGCGCGGCGCGGCATAAAGAAGGGGTAAAAAGGCGGGAATCCGGCGTAAAGAAAGTATAAAAATGCAGTCGAATTAGGCGGTTTCCAGTGCCCAGATACGATTGAGGTCGATGTTCTGCCACAGGCTATTGTCTTCGGCCCCCGTGATACTGTCGGTGCAGAACGAATCCCCGAGATCCAGCTCTTCAGGTTTCACTTCACGTTGCGCGTGTAAAGACCAGAACACATGCACTTTGGGTTTCAGCAATGATTTTTCGCCAGCCTGCACCACCAGCGCCACGCGCCCGGATGCCAGTCGCACCAGCGATCCCACTGGATAAATGCCAATGGTGCGCACAAAGGCGTGCAATAGCGTGTTATCGAAATGGCCGCGCCAGCTCAGCATGTTGTGCATCGCCTCGGCGGGCGTCCAGCCTTTGCGGTAAGGACGATTAGAGGTGACAGCATCATAGACATCGCACACCGCGGCCATGCGGGAAAACAGCGAGATCTCTTCCCCTTTCTGGCCATGCGGATAACCACTACCGTCAAATTTCTCATGATGATGCAGCGCGATATCCAGCAGGTCTTCGCCCGCATCGGCCTCCATGAGCATCTGCGCACCAACAATCGGGTGCTGACGCATAACGGTAAACTCTTCTTCAGTGAGCTTGCCGGGTTTGTTGAGGATTTCAAGCGGCACCGCCGATTTCCCCACATCATGGAGCAATCCGCCCATGCCTACACGCCGCTGCTGGTGCTCATCAAGCCCCATTTTTTTACCCAACGAGATCATCAAACCGCACACTGCCATGGAGTGCAAATAGGTGTAATCGTCGTGATTTTTCAGCCGCGCCACGCTAAGCAGTGCCGTCGGTTCACGGGTAATCGACCCGGCAATATCGTCCACCAGATCCATCGTATAGTCGAGATCCAGCCCCTGCCCCATACGGGCTTCGTTAAACATCGCCAGTACCTGCGGCTTGCCCTGATTAAAGATGGTTTGCGCCTGGTCCAGCTCTTTAAAAAAGGGGGTTTGCGGAATGGCTTTCTTCGGCGCAGGCTTTGCAGGTGCCTGCACCGACTTATCGAGATCGATCCAGATTTGCTGGATCCCTTCATTGCGGATCATCGCGATCTGGCGTTTATCGGTGATCAGCATTTGGTTGCGAATGCGTTTGTCCTTGAGCCACCAAACCTCCAGTTTGTGGATGAACATTCCCTGCCGCAGTTCGTCAACGTTAATCAGCTTTATCACGATATCGCTCCTTAATATCAGTGGATGGTAAGGAGAGGTATCGGCAGCTGAGCAAATAATCTTCAGGAGTGATTTGTGCGATCTTTCGCGGTGTGATTTATCGCTCATATCTCGAGCGACCGTTCAGGAGATGGATGGCCGAAAAACTCAGCGAGCGGTGGCGGCACTATTCATCGTGCATGTTTACAGCCGCAGAGCTGCTGACAGATACGCAATAAATTGCGCCGCTACGCTTTTCTGTATGGGTTTAGGGTTATAAATCGTCAGGCAACCTGCATACCGCGCTGTGCCATAAAAGTGCTTAGCGGGATGACACGGCTTAACTCTTCCTGCGTGCGGGCATCATTTTCAACTTCCCATTGGTCCTGATAACGCTGGAGGTTGAGCCAGAAATCAACGGAAGTATCAAAAACGGCCGCTAAACGGTATGCCATTTCTGTAGTCAGTTTGCGATTGTTATTGACCATCGCACTGGCGGTGTTCCTGTGTACATTCAGCATCTCAGCTAAATCATTCACTTTGAGATGAAGGGGTTCGAGGAACTCATACTGCAGCACATCACCAACACTGGTGGGCTTACGTTTTGCCTGATTCATTTTTGTGTCTCTTTGCTGGTAATTTTCGACCACAAGCAGTGGTTATCGGTGGTTTTTATAAGAATGCGGATCGAGATAAAGATCGCTGGCTTCGCCATTCATCCAGCTAAATATGAGTCGATATTGCTCATTAACGCGGATGGAGTAATACCCCAGCAAAGGAGGCTTTAGGGCTTCAAAACGATTTCCGGGCGGCGAGCGCAGGTCACGATGCGTTTTAGCGGCATTGATGATATCGAGCTTACGCGCGAGCGCGGATTCAATTGTTTTGGGGAGGCACCTGTGTGGTAAGGCATAAATAAAAAATTGCTCAAGCCAATCATCCCGAAAATGTCTAATTGCACCCTTCATATGCTTCCCTGCCTGAAAATTAAATCAGGCAGGCAAGTTAACGCCGAAATGCACAATATCAAAGTGCAATATTTAACATATTATGAAGTATTCTAGCGAGATTACAAAATTATTTTGAGATTCAAGAAAACTTCATATGAACTGTGAGCAACTTAGCATTGTGCAGCCGCTACGTTTGCCTGTATGCATCGGTAACGGCGCTATTTATCATGCAGCAGAAGCTATACCACCCGCGTCAATACCGCTTCACCCTGCGAGAACGCCAGCAGGTTTTCAAACACCAGATCCGCCATCGCGGCCATGGTTTCATGGGTGCTGCTGGCGAGATGCGGAGTGATCACCACATCATCACGCTTTAGCAGTGCGGCAGGCACCGCCGGTTCGTGCTCGAACACATCCAAACCGGCACCCGCAATCTCACCGACTTCAAGCGCCGCAATCAACGCCTGCTCATCCACCACGCTGCCGCGCGCAATGTTAATCAAAAAACCTTGTGGCCCCAGCGCACGCAGCACCTCAGCATTGACCAGGTGATGCGTCGATGCGCCACCCGGCAGCGTCAATACCAGGAAATCCGCCTGCTTTGCCAGTGATAGCAGCGAGTCATGTCGCGTGTAAGGCACATCCGGGCGCGAGCGCGGGTTGTAAAAATGCACTTCCATATCAAACGCCTGCGCGCGCTTCGCCAACTGTTTACCAATACCGCCTAGCCCCACAATTCCGCACACTTTCCCGCCGACTTTCGTTGTCAGCGGATAACGTCCTTTCGTTTGCCAGTTACCGGCGCGCACATAACGATCCGATGCGCTGATGCGGCGCGCCACATCCAGCAGCAGCGCCATGCCGGTATCGGCCACGCAACTGTTGAGCACGCCTGGCGTGTTAGTCACCACAATGCCACGCGCTTCGGCAGCCGCGATATCAATGGCGTCGTAGCCGACACCATTACTGCAAATCACTTTCAGATTGGGCAAACGCGCCAGCAATTCTGCATTGGCACCCATTAGCGCATTACCGCTGGTCACCAGTGCATCGATGCTGGCACCGTGTTCTGCCAGCCAGGCCGCCTGGTCTTCCTGCTGCCACAGGCGCGAGGTAGTGAAATGCGCGTCGAGATTATCCTGCAGCCGCTGCGGCAACAGCGGCCCTTTCAGCAGCACGTTAAACGGCTTTGATCCCATCTTGTTTCCCCTGAGTTTCGTAGGATGTTGCAGACGAATCCTGCTCGTCGCCGACACGTTCAATCGGGCCCATGACCAGCAGGAACAGCAGCGCCGCGACAATGCAATGCGCGCCAACGAACACCAATCCAATACTGTAGCTACCGGTCACACCAACGATGATGCCAAACAGCAGTGGCGTGATAAATCCGGCCATATTCCCGATACCATTAAAGATCGCGCCCGCCAGACCCACAGCTTCTTTCGGTGCGGTATCGCTAACAATCGTCCAGGTTCCCGCGCCCGCCGCTACGCCTTTGCCAAAGAAGGCAAACGACATAATGGCGATAATGCCGGCATTGGTCGGGATCACGGCTGCCAGAATCAGCGAGGCGGCCATCAGCATGCCGACGATATAGGGCGTTTTGCGCGCCCACGACAGGCTCCAGCCGTTAGCCAGCAATTTGTCAGAGATGTAACCGCCGCTGATGCCACCAAGGAAGCCAAACAGCGCCGGTGCAATGGTGGCAAAGCCCGCTTCCATGATGTTCATGCCGCGTGCCTGCACCAGGTAAATCGGGAACCAGGTGATAAAGAAGTAGCTGAGCGCAATGATGCAGTACTGCCCGATATAGGCGCACCACAGCATGCGATTGCTGAGCAAGGTCTTGAACATCGCTTTGCTCAGCGGTGGGCGGGCTTTCAGCGTTTGCGCTGAATCGATATCCACCAGCGCACCGCCTTCCTCAATATATTTCAACTCTGCGGCTGACACATGCGGATGCTGTTTTGGGCTGCGCATATACCAACCCCACACAAACACCGCCAGCACGCCAATGCCTCCCAGCACAAAGAACGGCCACTCCCAACCGAAGCGAGACACCAGCCAGCCGGAGAGCGGCGAGAAGATGGCAACGGCAAAATACTGCGCTGAGGCAAACAGCGATGAGGCTCGGCCACGTTCGGCGCCGGGGAACCACATGATCACCGCACGGGCATTGGCCGGAAAACTCGGCGCTTCAATCAGGCCGAGCGCGAAGCGCAGCGCAAACATCAACACCAGCGCCATGGTCATGCCGTTGGAAAATTCGCCAATAAAGCCCATCAAAATGGTAGAAACCGACCACAGCGCCAGCGTCACGCCGTAGACTTTTTTAGTGCCGAAGCGGTCAAGGAATATCCCACCGGGGATCTGACCGATCACATACGCCCAGCTGAACGCCGAGAGGATCAGGCCAAGCTGGATCGCCGACAGACCAAACTCCTCTTTGATCGCCGATCCGGAGATCGACAAGATCGAACGATCGGCATACGCCACCACGGACAGAAACAGGATCAGACAGAGGATCCAGATACGCACATGGCTGTTCTCATTGCGGTTTTTACTTAGTAACATGGCTGAACCCCTTGATGAAGGAGCGTCCTGCTCCGAAGCGATGATGTTCAGGAATACCGCTTAAATTTCACTGTTCAGCAACTATAGAGAGCCAGATGTGAGGTGGTCATTGTGCGAATGGAGGAATCCTTGCGGTAATTTTGCGTCCGTTTTGGCATCTGCCACAAAGCAGGGTGCGGCGCTGCACAGAACCTTAAATAAGCCGATGCTTTTGCACCGGAATGTGCGCCAGCTCTGAGAAAACCTTCGCAACATCACTATGAGCCTGCAAATCATCATCCACCGGCTCGTCACATGAGGCCGCCAGCATGATGCACCCGCGAGCAAAATGTGCGCTTAGCTGCAAAATCCATACATGTTGATTGTCAGGGTCCTTACCGCCTCGTAGTCTGAAAATGATTTCATTGAGCCATTTTAAATCTCATTGAAACATTCATTCTAATAACAAGCTTATCCTGGAGTCCGCGATGAAAACCCTCAAGGCGATACTGTTGCTTGGCCTGCTGTCCAGTTCTGCCTCCGCTTTGGCAGAGAAAATCGGCGTATCAATGGCGTATTTCGATCAGAACTTTTTAACCATTATTCGCCAGTCGATTGATAAAGAGGCCAAGGCGCGCGGACTCGATGTGCAATTTGAAGATGCACGCGGCGACGTTGGCCGTCAGACCGATCAGGTGCAGAGCTTTATCGGGGCGGGCGTTGACGCCATCATCGTCGACCCGGTGGATTCCGCCAGCACGCCGCAGCTGACCAGGCTGGCGCAGCAGGCGAAAATCCCGCTGGTGTATGTGAATCGCACGCCAGGCGACAAAACGCTGCCCACGGGCGTAGTGTTTGTCGGTTCGGATGAGCGCGAGTCCGGCACGTTGCAAATGGAAGCCCTGGCGAAAATGGCCAACTACAAAGGCAATGTGGCGATCATGATCGGCAATCTGACTGATGCGGGCGCGCTGCAACGCACCAAAGATGTGGAGCAGGTGGTGGCGAAACATCCGGGCATGAAAGTGGTGCAGAAGCAGCCGGCCAACTATGCACGTAATGAAGGCATGGATCTGATGCTCAACTGGATCGGTAACGGCGAGGCGATTGATATCGTCGCCGCTAACAACGATGAAATGGCGATTGGTGCTGCGATGGCGCTGGCGAAGAGCAACAAGAAGATTCTGGTCGGCGGGATCGATGCCACGCCGGATGGTCTGAAAGCCATGGCGCAGGATAAAATGCAGGTCACCGTGTTCCAGGATGCGATTGGTCAGGGTAAAGCCTCGGTGGATGTGGCGCAGAAGCTGATTAAAGGCGAGAAAGTGGATTCACACGTCTGGATCCCGTTCGAGCTGGTGACCAAAGAGAACATGCAGAAGTACGTGGAGAAGAGTCAGTAACGTTTGCACGGTCGCCATAAATGGCGACCCTACGAACCCCTCATCCCCTCCGTAGGGTGCGCATTTATGCGCACCTGGTCAAATATCGCAAAAGCCTTAATGACGCCTTTATGCGCGCCTGATCAAAACCCGCACGTCACTTAATCGCGCAGTTTCGCCATCACCACGATGTCGTGATATTCACCCTCACGCAGACAGGCTTTGCGTTTCACCCCTTCCTGCTCAAAACCCAGACGCTGATAGAGGCGCAGCGCTCGTGCGTTATCGTGAAACGCTTCCAGCTCAATACGTACTATGCCGAGCCAGTTAAAGGCATAATCCATGGCGTTACGAATCAGTTTTTCACCGATTCCCCGCCCGCCAAACGCCGGATCGACGCTGATACCAAAACTGATGCTGTGGCGCGTGCGCGGCCGCTGCTCAACAAACAGCGTTAGCTCGCCCACCATCTGGCCATCAATTTCGGCCACAAAGCCGATATAGCCTGCCGCGTCCATGTTCTCGAATTTTTTCTGCCAGGTTTGCACACTGGGAAACGGCAACTGCGTGGTCCAGCGATAGACCTCAGGGTGGCTGTAAAGGCGTTGGTATGCAGCCGCATCGGTTGGTTCGCGACCGCGAATGATCAGATCCATGTCGGTAATCCCTTTCAATTGCACTAAGCTGTTAACTCTTACCAAACGGAAAGAGTGACTGTATGTTGTATCGTCGTTTTGAACGTTTTATCAATATTTTCCAGGATGCACCAACCGATTCTCCCCCTTCCAGCGTCTGGCCGTTTTACCTCTATTATCTGCGTCAGGTGTGGCCGAGCTTTGTCGCCCTGCTGATTGTGGGATTAGCGCAGGCGCTGATTGAAGTGGCGCTGTTTAGCTACCTTAGCCGCATCATCGATTTAGTGAATCACTCAACGCCCGCCACGCTGTTCACCGACAACTGGCAGGTGCTGCTATGGATGGGTTTTGTCGCGCTGATTCTGCGGCCAGTGATTATCGCGCTGCACGATATGCTGGTGCATCAAAGCATTAACCCGAGCATGACCAGCATGATCCGCTGGCAGCATCATAACTACGTGCTGCGCCAGAGCCTGAACTTCTTCCAGAACGATTTCGCCGGGCGCATTGCTCAGCGCATCATGCAGACCGGTAACTCCCTGCGTGATTCCGCGGTGCAGCTGGTGGATGCCATCTGGCATGTGGTGATTTACGCCGTGACGTCACTGGTGCTGTTCGCCGAAGCCGACTGGCGTTTGATGATTCCGCTGATTATCTGGATCGTTGCCTATAGCGTGTCGCTGAGCTTCTTTGTGCCGCGCGTAAAGCAGCGTTCGGTGGTTTCATCAGAAGCGCGTTCTAAATTGATGGGCACCATCGTCGATGGCTACACCAACATCGCCACCATCAAACTGTTCGCGCACAACGATTTGGAAAAGCGCTACGCGCGCGAAGCCATTCAGGAGCAGACCGACAAAACCCAGCACGCCAGCCGCATGGTCACCACCATGGATATCACGCTGTCGACGCTGAATGGCCTGTTGATTGTCAGCACTTCCGGGCTGGCACTGTGGCTGTGGAGCCAGTCGCTGATCAGCGTCGGTGCGATTGCATTAGCCACCGGCCTGGTGATTCGCCTGGTGAACATGTCCGGCTGGATTATGTGGGTGGTGAACGGCATCTTTGAAAACATCGGCATGGTGCAAGATGGATTGAACACCATCGCGCAGCCACTGAGCGTGCAGGATGAACCGCAGGCGAAAAACCTGCAGGTGACGAGCGGGCAGATTCGATTTGAAGATGTACGCTTTGATTACGGCGGCAGCCGCCAGGTGATCAATCGCCTCAACCTGAATATCAAACCGGGTGAAAAAATCGGTTTGATTGGGCCATCCGGCGCGGGTAAATCCACGCTGGTGAACCTGCTGCTGCGACTGTACGACATCAACGGCGGGCGCATCCTGATTGACGATCACAACATCGCCGAAGTGACGCAAGAGAGTCTGCGCGGCCAGATTGGCATGATTACTCAGGACACCTCACTGCTGCATCGTTCGATTCGAGAAAACCTGTTGTACGGGCGACCGAACGCCACGGAAGATGAACTGCAGGCGGCGATTATTCGCGCCCGTGCCGACGAGTTCATTCCGCTGCTGTCCGATCCACAGGGCCGCACCGGGTTAGATGCACATGTGGGTGAGCGCGGGGTGAAACTGTCGGGCGGTCAGCGTCAGCGTATCGCCATCGCCCGCGTGCTGTTGAAAGATGCACCCATTCTGATCATGGATGAGGCGACTTCCGCCCTCGATTCCGAAGTCGAAGCGGCGATCCAGGAGAGTTTGGAAACGCTGATGCAAGGCAAAACGGTGATTGCCATCGCGCACCGCCTTTCTACTATCGCCAAAATGGATCGACTGGTGGTGCTGGATAAAGGTGAGATTGTTGAGATGGGCAATCACCGCGAACTGCTGGCGCATAATGGACTCTACGCGCGTCTGTGGCAGCATCAGACCGGTGGTTTTGTCGGCGAAGATTAATCGCCGCGTCGATACGGCAGGGCTTCGCGCGCCTCAATGGCATAGGCGCGAATCCCTGCCCGTTCCTGCACTAAATACTCTTCTACGGCTTCACGCAATCCCGGATGGCACAGGTAGTGCCAGGAATGGGTAATCTGCGGCTCGAAGCCACGCACCAGTTTGTGCTCGCCCTGCGCACCGGCATCAAAACGCTGTAATCCTTCGGCAATGGCGAAATCCATGCCCTGATAAAAGCAGGTTTCAAAGTGCAGACGGTCAAACTCTGCCAGACAGCCCCAGTAACGCCCGTACAGCGAATTGCCATCCACCAGATAGAACGCCATGGCGGCCGGATGGCCCTGCAGCGTGGCCATGACCACGCGAATCGAGCGCGGCATGCGTTCGGCCAGCAGGCTAAAGAATTGCCGGGTGAGGTAAGGACGTTGACCACGTACCGCATAGGTGTTGGCGTAGCAGATGTAGACGAAATCCCACTGATCTTCGCTGAGTTCGTCACCACGATACCAGTTGAACTCAAAGCCGCTGCTTTGCACCTGCTCACGCTCTTTGCGCAGCTGTTTACGTTTGCGTGACATCAGTGTGTCGAGGAAATCCTGAAAATCGCGGTAGCCTTTATTATGCCAGTGATACTGGATGCCGAGACGCGCGAGCCAGTCGGGCTGCTGTTCCATCACATCGTTGGCGAACGGCGTGGTGAAATTGATATGTGCACCGCTCAGGCCATGCTGTACCAGTTCATCAGGCAACGCCGCGAGCAGTTGGCTGATAGCGGCTCCTTCACCCAATAAACGCGCACCGGTGACCGGGCTAAACGGGATCGCACCCAGCCATTTTGGATAGTATTGAATGCCGGCGCGGTGGCAGGCATCGGCCCACGCATGATCGAATACGTATTCACCTTGCGAATTGCGTTTGCGATAGCCCGGCAGCGCGGCGCTGAGCACGCCCTTTTCCCGCCACAGCAAGTGATCCGGTTGCCAGCCGTTTTCCGGCCGCACGCTGCCGCTCTCTTCCAGCGTGAGCAGAAAGGCATGGCGTAAAAACGGTTGATCGTCAGGTAACAGCGCATCCCATTCGAGGGCGGAAATCTCCGCCAGCGATGACAGATGAAGCAAAGACATGCATGGCTCCCGGCCAGCTAAAGGCGAACAACTAGTTCAACAGGTTTTGTTGCAAGGGAAAAGAGGGGGCGCACTGAATGTGAATCGACTGGAAGGGGCTTGAGGATGAAAAAAAGCTTCCACCACTTGAGGAAGCTGTAGTGCAGGATCGTTTAGCCGATAAGTTTCAGGTCACCTTTGCGGTGGCGTTTCTGCTCATCATAGTAATTCTCATGCGTGCCGAGACTCAGCAAATAGATTTCCAATCTCTGATCTACCCAACTGTAACCCAACAGATATTGCTGCTTACCCAAGTAAAACTTGTGCACCCAGAGATAGCTCAGATCACCTTTCTTGCGTTCGCCTATCTCTGGGTTCGCAATGATGCGATCAATCTCTTCATCAACACCCTCCTTGTCCTGTTCCGTCAGGCGGTTAAAAGCCTTCTCAAAACGACCTGTTTGATATACTTCAACTTCCTGTCCGGTCTTTTCTGCGCACATATTTTTTGACCTTGCCGTTATCCATTTCTGCTTTAGCCAGTAAGATCTCATTGATGAATGAGAACGTCAGATCGGGATTATCCTCTGCTATGCGACCAATCCTGGCCCAGTGCTCAATCTGTTTTGGCACGCTGCGACTCATTGCTTCGGCATGTGTTCTCACATCTTCAACGAAATCATCGTCTAAGCGAATGCTGGTTGCCATATATAAACCTCTTGTTGTCGCCACCCGCGACGGTGTGGTGAGGGTGTACTATCAATACGTCATTGCCTGACGTACAGCAGATGAGATTGTGCGACATTTTGTCGCATTTAGCAATTTATGATAGCAACGCGATTTATCGTTGATCATTAACGAGTGTGTATACTCACCCTTTTCACCTCAGGAACCGCCATGGATCGCCTCGATTGTGACCGCATGTTTGTCGCTGTGCTGGAAGTAGGCAGTTTTGCTGGTGCCGCGGAGCGCCTTGGCACCAGCAGCGGGCAGGCGTCCAAGCTGGTTTCCCGGCTGGAACAAGAACTGGGCGTGCAGTTGTTTAAACGCAGCACGCGTGCACTGTCACCCACGGAAGTGGGTCGCGCCTATTACGAACGCGTGAAAACGCTGCTGGAGGCGTTCGACACGCTGGATGCCACGGTGCGAGAAAACGCCACCACGCCGACGGGGCGCTTAAAAATAAGCGCGCCCGGCACCTTTGGTACAGCGGTGCTCGCCAGCGTACTCGTGGCGTTTGCACGTCACTATCCGCTCATTGAACTGGATGTTAACTTCTCCGATCGTGCAGTGAATATCGTCGATGAGGGCTTCGATATGGCGATTCGCATTGGCAAGCTGGATGACAGCAGCCTGATTGCACGTCGTCTGGGCGATGTACCGATTCGCGTGGCGGCCTCGCCGGGCTATCTACTGCAGCACAGCACACCGCAGCACTGGCGTGACCTCGCGACGCATCAATGTATTAGCGACACCAACTTCCGCGATCCCTGGCACTGGCCATTTGTGACGCCCTGCGGCGACAGTGTCAGCATGCCGATTCGTGGCCGCTTGTGTTTCTCCAATACCGAAGCTTGTTTGCAGGCAGCGATTGCCGGATTGGGTATCGCCCGTCTGCCCGGTTTTATTGCCGCACCAGCGCTACAACGAGGCGAAATCGTCTCGCTGCTGGATAACTTCGCCACGCCGCCGATGGGCTTGTTTGCCCTCTATCCCCCCGCCCGCCATCTGGCGCAGAAGACCCGCTTGCTAATCGATTTCCTCGCCGATCATTTCCAGCAGCATCCGCCCGGCTGATTCCTTCCAATTTGGAAGCAATGAAAGCCATTTTGCCCGGATTATCACCTAACCGGCAGCGCGGTATGCTCACTCCATCACCAGAGAGGAGTCGAGCATATGTTGGTTAACGGTAAGTGGAGCGCAGAGTGGCACCCGATTCAAGCCACCGATAAACAGGGCGGATTTGTCCGTCAGACGTCCAGTTTTCGCCACTGGATTACCGCAGACGGCTCCAGCGAATTTGCCGCCGAGCCGGATCGCTATCATCTGTATGTGGCGCTGATCTGCCCCTGGGCTTCACGCACGCTGGTCGCACGCAGTCTGAAAGGACTGGAGAAAGTGATCAGCGTATCAGTGGTAGAGCCGCAACTGGGTGCTCAGGGCTGGCACTTCGGTGATTATCCGGGCTCCGACCGTGACTGGCTCAACAAAGCCGAGTACATCCACGAGATTTATACCCGCGCTGATGCTGACTTCACCGGCCGCGCGACCGTGCCGGTGCTGTGGGATAAGAAAACGCAGACCATTGTGAATAATGAGTCAGCTGACATCCTGCGTATGCTCAACAGCGGTTTTGGCGATCTGGCAGACAACAGCCTCGATCTTTATCCAGAGGATCTGCGTGCTGAGATCGACGCGATCAACGCATCGATCTATCCACGTCTCAACAACGGCGTGTATCGCACTGGTTTTGCCACTACGCAGGTGAGCTATCAGCAGGCGTTTAATGATGTGTTCAGCCAGTTAGACGAACTTGAACAGCGTATGAAAGATGGCCGTACCTTCCTGCTCGGCGAGCGCCTGACTGAAGCCGATATTCGGTTGTTCGTGACGCTGGTGCGTTTTGACGTTGCCTATCATGGCCTGTTCAAATGTAACCTGCGCCGCCTGCGCGACTATCCGCTGCTCGATCGCTATCTGAAGAGTATGCTGGCAGTTTCAGGTGTGCGTCAGACAGTGAACATCGACCATATCAAACAGGGCTACTACTCGATTAAGGCGCTGAACCCGAATGGGATTGTGCCGGCGGGCCCGGATATGGCGGATTATGGTTTATAAGGAGCAGGAAGATGGCAAAAGCATTAGTGATTTTTTTACATGGGGTGGGCAGTAATGGCGACGATCTGGCGGTACTCGGCCAGCATTGGGCCAGCCTGCTGCCGGATGTGGCCTTTGCCTCGCCGAACGCGCCCTATCCATTTGAACATGCGATGGGTTATCAGTGGTTTAGCCTGACGGGCATTACCCCAGAAAATCGTCCTGCTCGCGTGCGTCAAGCCCGCGAGGCGTTTGATGAAACACTGCATCAACTGATGGCGCAGCACGGTATGGCGGATGCCTGGGATAAAGTGATTCTGGTGGGCTTTTCTCAGGGCTCGATCATGGCGCTGGATGCACTGGCATCTGGCCGTTATCCGCTGGCGGGCGTGGTGGCGTTTTCCGGCCGGTTGTCTTTTGAGGGTGCATTAACACCCAACCCGCAGACCCCGGCCCTGCTGATTCACGGCAAAGTGGATGATGTGATTCCGTTTAGCGAGAGTGAGTCTGCGGTAGCGCGTCTGCAGGCGGCAGGCGTCACGGTGGAAGCGCGCTATGAAGCTGCTACCGGCCACACCATTTCGTCACAGGGTGCGATGCAGGCAGCCGCATTCATTGCCCAGTGTTTGCAGGACTAAGGCCAGTAGCGATTTAATGCGCGCCAGGCTTGTTGCGCGGCCACTTCCGGCGGTTGCGCTTTCAGCCCATCGTTGAACACTTCAATGCCGACCGGGCCACGATAGCTGGCACTTTTTAGCTTATCGACAAAGCGATCCACTTCAATAATGCCGTCACCGGGCAATAAGCGCTGGTGACGCGCAAAATCGCTCAACGCGCCCCTCTCTTGCGGCGGTATCTCTGCCATATCACACAGCTGCACTTCATAGATACGATCGGCAGGAATGCCATCCAGCTGCGAGGCATCACCGCCTAAAGCACAGATGTGGAACAGATCGACCACCAGTCCAATATTCGGCTGGTCCAGACGCTGCAATCGTTCCCACGCCAGCGGCAGCGTATTATCCACGCTGCACCACGCCATGGGTTCGTACATGATGCGCATGTTATAGCGCGCGGCTTCCGAGGCCATCCAACGCAGATCTTCATCGATGCGCTCCGCCACGCAATCTTCACGCGTGGTGGCCGGTGCCTGAATGGTGTTGCAACCGATAGACTGCGCAATCTGGATAAACTGCCGCAGCTCTTCACGCTTCTGTAAACGTTCGCGGTCAGGGCTGCCGGTAAAGTCGCGCAGTACCTGAACATTGGTAAATCCCAGGTTTAACTCTTGGGCCAGCTGCGGCGTACTGGCCTCCACATCATCTCGCCAGATTTCGACCTGATCGAAACCGGCGGCACGGGCCGCGCGCAGTTTCTGCTCAGGTTCACCGTTTAACAACACCAGGTTAAGGAATTTGGGGTTACTTCGCATCAACGGGCTCCCTAATCGTCCGGATAAATCGGTGACAGGTTCTGCTTGTCACGCAAACAGAACAGCGACCAGTATCTACCTCTTAGGCGTTATTTCAAGCCCGTGATGCGCAGGGCCTTTATCCCAGCAGATTCACCACCGCAAAGCCGGCGAAGGTCATCAGCAGTGAACCCATCACATGCACCATCACGCTCGACATCGCCCAGAGGTATTTACCGGTTTGCAGCAAGCCGACAATTTCCGCTGAAAAGGTAGAGAAGGTGGTTAAACCGCCGCACAAGCCAGTGACGATCAGCAATTTCCAGAAAGGGTCAATATGCGGATTGCGGACAAAAAACGCCAACGCTGCACCGATGATAAACCCGCCAATCAGATTCACCATTAAGGTGCCCGGCGGCAGATTAGGAAACAACGCGTTGAACCGCAGGGAAATGAGCCAGCGTAGCGAGCAGCCCACGGCACCGCCAAGCACAACAGCCAGTAACGACTTCAACATACTTTTGGAGCTCCTGAAATGAGTTACGCGCAGGGCCGCGGCAGGACAGAAAAACGCCTGACACACCGCCGTCTCCCGCGCAGGGATACGAGTGTTGTCAGGCGTCATCAGCCGTCTGTTTCCAGAACGGCGGTTGGGGAAGGTGGCACGCCATCACCTTAGGGGGACGATAATACGCTGGCGCAGCGGGGGTGACAATACACCAGAGATCAGTGCGTCATTAATGCACAAGTATGCGTCGCAATAATAATTGTTGGATGCTTTGCCGGTATGACACAAGCACATGAACGAACACCGTGTTTTCTTCAATTGAAAATAATATGCGGTAGTTTTCACTGCTGTTGAATTCGCGGTAACGCGTGACACCCAAATCAGCCAATTGGGAACTCACGGGGCAACTTGAAGGAAAATTGCGTACTCGCGATTCAAACTCGTCAATCACTCGCGCAATGATAGCGTTGTAATCGTTACCTAAACGGCGATGAAAAGCAGAAATCTTTTCCAGACTTAATCGAACAGTGGGGAGATAAATAATAGTGAACTGCTCATCCTTGTGCTCCATATCATCCTCACAGGCCTTCGAGTAACTGTTCGCGAGTCATACCTTTCCCAGCAGCTTTATCCTCTTCCGAGAGGGCCAGCAATTTAAGTAGAGCTAGCGTTTCATCCCGTTGTTGGCGCTCTTCCCAAGACTCAATAACATACGCTGGTGTGCCGTTTTGCGTCACAAGAATTGGCTCGGAAAGATCGAGAGCGGCTGCATTTTTTTTGATATAGCTAATCGTTTCGATTTTCATAAACACCTCCTGAATAGACTAAATTTAGACTTTTTATGTCCTGGTGGCAATGGTTGTTTATCACCCATTTTAAGAACAAAAGGAGATCCCGATGCGTACCCTGATTTTTGACACTGATATTGGCGTGGATGACGCTTTTGCGCTGGCCTATGCGGCTAAAACTCAGCAGCTGCTGGGCATTACCACGGTATTCGGCAATGTGGCGGTGGGCCAGGCAGTGAAAAATGCCCGACTGTTCTGCGAAATGATGGGGATTGAAGCATCGGTGTATTGCGGCTGCTCGCGTCCGCTGGCGTTGGCCCCTTCTGCGCCTGCCACGCTGCACGGTCTGGATGGATTGGGTGATGCGTTCGAGAACTCACACAGTGAAGAAGCACCCAGCGCGGTGCAGTTTATTATTGATAGCGTGCGCGCGCAGCCTCATGCCATCACTCTCGTGGCGATTGGTCCGCTGACCAATATCGCCAGCGCCATCAATCAAGCGCCGGATATCATTCCACTGGTGAAAGAGTTAGTGATCATGGGCGGTGCCTTTGGCACTGACGGCCATTCCGGTAACGTCTCACCGTTTGCCGAGTTCAATATCTGGAAAGATCCGCATGCTGCCGATCAGGTGCTGGCCTCGGCGCTGCCGGTGGTGATACTCCCGCTGGATGTGACGCACAAGGTGCTGATTACCGGCGATGAAGTGCGGCAGTTAAATCAGCCGGTATTGAACGCCATCTGCCGTCCTTATCTGGCCTACAGCCTGCAAAAAGAGGGATTTGATGGCATGGCGCTGCACGACACCTTGACGCTGTCATGGCTGGCATTGCCGCAGGCGTTCACCGTGACCGAAGCACCAGTGCGCGTGATAACGGAAGGCATCAGTCGTGGCCAAACAGTACGGCGTCTCAGCGCCCTCGCCTCACGTGAAGATCCGTTTGCCGGACTCCGCCCGCAGCGCTTGTGCCTCGGCGTGGATGCCGAAGCGGTACGGGAACACTTTTTTGCCGCATTGCAGGCATAATATTCTTGTTCGCGATCAATAGCCTAATACCTGTAGATTAAGCGACAGGTATTAGGGTATCTGACGCTCAATAAAAAGAAAAATCACGCTAAGTTATTCTGGATATGTGTAAACCCAACACCCACGTTAATTTCTCATTTTACAGAAGGGTCTGAATAAGTATTATCAAGTCATCTACCAAACAAAGGATTTGTGAAATGGATGAAGCATTACTCGCTATGATGCGCTCGAATGGGCGTAATAAGGCTTGGGCAGAAACGATGGTAAATCTTGAAGCCCGGAAACTGATTGAAACAGCCAACCGTCTAGGCGGCTTCCACATTAAAGATGGACTGACCCGACTCCAGTTCGTGCAGGAAATAAGGGATGTTATTGAAGCTCAGTTCAAGATTGCCAGGCGGGCAAAGACCGATGAGGAATGCATTGCCTGCATAAAGAATCTTCGCGAAGAAACAGATAACCTTATTGAGCAAGACAGGTTATTAAGAATGAAGACTGCGCAACTGTACGCTAAGGTCGAATTTGTCAGGCAGAACAACAAAATTGTTGGTTACACCCTATCTGCTGTCCATATTGCCATATCGGGTATTGCTCTCTTTACCGGCTTCATGATGATATCAACGATGACGCCGATTGGGATGCTGGCCGGGGCTGTGCTCGTTACTGATGGATTTAATGGTGTATCACAGGAAGTTATCAATCATTTATCGCCTGCAGGTAGTGCTCATTCAGAAGGTATTTTTGGTGACGCCGCTATGGAAGGGGCTGAGTTCTTAGGTTTTAAGCCTGAGACTGGACTCGCTTTTTACAATGCAGTCACACTTACAGCCAGTGTATACAGTGTTTTCGGAGTAGCTAGAAAAGCCGGGGCGTGGCGTCTTTTCAGATCGATGCCTACCGATTTTTTCCGAAAAGTTGACAGTATGAGCAGGCCAAAGCTCACAATGAACATCGTGGGCTATGGCCTAAAAGCAAAAGTCGTGTTTGACCTACTGACTTTAGACCATTCGTCACATTAAGGCCGATTTGCCCGCCAGTAGCGCCATGACTTGTAGCAAAGCACTGGGGGCTGGCCAATCATCATAATCGCAATGCCAAACAGGAAAGCCACTCCACCAGCAATAATTTTTATTCCGGTACTAAACAACACCAGCAATAAAAAAACGATTGTGCACGCGGCGATGATCCAGGTGAGCGTACGGAATCGCCTTGCAAGGTCAAGGATTGCCTCATCAAGCGTCCCGCCATAGCTTTGGACATTATTTTTAACTATCTGCAATTCCGAAGAACTGAACCCAGAACGTAACAGCCCCTCTTCGCTGACTAACATAGCCTTCATCCCTAAATTTTTTGAATCAGATTGCAGGCAGATATAGCAGAATTTTTACTATCAATCGACCTTATCAATTTAGACCGCTACTTCACGTAATTCCGTCTGTTAATATGACATCGAGAGTTGAAGGCCAACCTTCATAGAACGTACGGTAAACGTAAATTCTATGTGGGACTTCGTTGACTTGGCGCTTTAATACCCTGTAGTGGTTTAATAGATTCGGTTCATTGCTGCGGATCACCTGCCCCTTAAAAGCCCCAGATTGCACTTGCGCGCAAACGCAAATAAAGCTGCCATTTCTAAACTGGCAGCTTAGTTGAATGAGGCTTTAACAAAAAAGCATTGCATCATAAATGGCAATACTACGGATTCTCAGAGCCTGGCCCAGCGCGCAGTTAAGCGCACCGACTACCTCGCAAAATGAATCACACCTTTAATCAGCTCACGATTATTAATCACCTCTGGCTCAAAGGTCTCCGCCAAAGTAGAAAAGTCATAATGCCGATTCAGCATGATATCGGCGCGTAGCTGACCCGAAGCCATTAGTTCGCCGACTTTCGTGAAGTCTTCGTGTGTGGCATTGCGACTGCCCATCAAGGTGGTTTCGCGTTTATGGAACTCGATATCCGGGATCACCAAATCGCCTTTATGCAAGCCGACAAACACAATGGTGCCGCCATGACGAATCAGCTTCACCGCACCGTTCATCGCCGCTGGGCTGCCGGTGGCATCAATCACTTTCGCTGCCAGACGTCCGCCAAACTCCGCACGCAGCGTGGCTTCGAAATCCTCGGCCATCGGGTTGAGGGTCGCGAGCCCCAGTTTGTCTGTGACATGCGCGCGTCGCGGTTCGCTGGTATCGGCCACCACCACCTGGGCACCCGCCGCAGCCGCTATTGCCGCGACGCCGAGACCAATTGGCCCGGCACCCACCACCAGCACCTGCTCATCCGCTGCCACCGCCGCCCGACGCACCGCATGCGCGCTAATGGCAAAAGGCTCGATCAGTGCCGCCGCTTCCGGCTCTACATCATCAACAGCTAACAGGTTGCTGGCGGGTACGCTGAGGAACTCGCAAAAGCCTCCATCCTGATGTACGCCAATCACCGATATATTTTCGCAGCAGTTGGTCTTCCCACTCAGGCACGCATCGCACTGCTGGCATGAAACATAAGGAATGAGCGCCACGCGCTGGCCAACCTGGAAACCCGTTACCCGACTGCCCAGTTCCACCACTTCGCCACACAGCTCATGGCCCAGCACGCGTGGATAGCTAAAGAACGGCTGGTTACCCGCCCAGGCATGAATATCGGTGCCGCAAATCCCGGCGGCGATCGGTTTAATCACAACCTCCTGGGCGGCCGCTGTCGGTTTCTCTCGCTGCTGCCACACCATTTTGCGTGGTTCGGCAACCACCAGAGTTTTCATTGTTGTCATGGGATTCTCCTGTGCTGATGTCGCAGTTATGGCGAAAATCGCTGATATCCGCTTTTTGCACATCCCGAACTGTGAGGCAGGCCAATTTTTTTGGGCTTTGTGTGGTTTTTAATAAATAAAAAACCGGAGAATCGCATGAGCCGAAGCCTGAATTTACGCCAGAACGTGATCAATCAAATGCTGGAAGGCATCGCTAAACGGCACATCCGTTCTCCGCTGCCACCGCAGGCTGCGCTGGCTGAAATGTTCAATATCAGCCGTACCACCGTGCGCCATACCTTGCAGCATCTGCATGAGCGCGGCGTGCTGGATAAGGTTGAGGAAACCTACGTTATCGTGCGCGATCCCAGCGAAGAGGATGGCTTTAGTGCATTAACGCCTCCGATTGACCAGCAAGCGCGACAGTTTGAACAGACGTTTTTTAATCTGATCAATCAACGCCAACTCATGCCCGGCGATAGCTTTAGCGAGTTGCAGTTGGCGCAACAGGTGAAAACCAGTCCTGTGGTGGTGCGCGAGTTTCTGCTGCGGTTTATGCGTTACGATCTGCTGGAACCGGTAAAGCGCGGCCATTGGCGCATGAAAAAGTTTGATCAACTATACGCTGAGAACCTGTTCGAACTGCGTGAAATGCTGGAAACACATGCACTTACCCGCTTTCTCAACCTACCCTCCAGTGATGAGCGCTGGATTCAGGCGCGCGACCTGTTAGATCGCCACCGTGCCATGCGTGACACCATCGCCAGTAACTACCGCCACTTTGCCGCGTTGGATAAAGAGATGCATACGCTGATTCTGTCAGCGGCTAATAATCCGTTCTTCAATCAGTCACTGGAGATCATCTCCGTGATTTTTCATTCGCATTATCAATGGGATGAAACAGATTTAAAACAGCGTAACATCGTGGCACTGGAGGAACATATGGCTATTCTGACCGCGCTAATCAGCCGCCGGGATGTCGAAGCTTTGTGCGCGTTACATAACCATCTTGGTACGGCGAAGTCATCGATGATCCGCTGCATTCGTCAGTACAATTAAAAACCGATTAAAAACCACAATTCTGAAGCGCCCGCACGAATCTGAAACATCCTCGCAACATCCCAACCGGTTTACTTCTAGTCTCCAAAGCAATCCGTTGTGGCAGCACCGTTTCGCTGCCGCAGGACCCCAACCCTCGATAACGATAAGACCCCAGACCTGGGAGGTTGCAATGGAAAATACATCTGCAAGTGGCCGTGACGCTGCGCCAACATCCGTCGCCGATGGACAAGACTTTGTCCCGGCACGCGGCGATGTGGTGCGCTCACCGCGCATTAAGAAGATTCAGCTGACCGCCATGTTGCTGCTGCTGTTTGCTGCCATCATCAACTATCTCGATCGTAGCTCGCTGTCAGTGGCAAACATGACCATTCGTGGAGAACTGGGCTTATCCGCCACCGAAATTGGTGTGCTGCTGTCGGCATTCTCGCTGGCCTACGGCCTGGCACAGTTGCCCTGCGGCGCGCTGCTGGACCGTAAAGGGCCGCGCATCATGCTGGCGCTGGGGATGTTTGTCTGGTCACTGTTCCAGGCCGCTGCCGGTCTGGTGCATAACTTCACCCAGTTTGTGCTGGTGCGCATCGGATTGGGCATCGGTGAAGCGCCGATGAACCCGTGCGGCGTTAAGGTGATCAACGACTGGTTCAACATCAAAGATCGCGGCATGCCGATGGGCATGTTTAACGCGGCATCGATGATTGGTTTGTCGATTGCGCCACCGATTCTGGCGGCGATGATGCTGGTAATGGGCTGGCGCGGCATGTTCGTCACCATCGGCGTGCTCGGGATGTTCCTCGCCATTGGCTGGTATTTGATGTATCGCAACCGCGATAACAGCAAGCTGAGCGGTGAAGAGATTCACTATCTGCAAGCCGGCAGCGTGGCATCACGCAAAGAGCCGCTGAGCTTTGCCGAGTGGCGCGGTTTGTTCAAGCAGCGCACCATGTGGGGCATGATGATTGGCTTCAGCGGCATCAACTACACCGCGTGGCTCTACATCGCCTGGCTGCCGGGTTATCTGCAATCGACCTATCATCTGGATCTGAAAAGCACCGGCTTGCTGGCGGCGATTCCATTCCTGTTTGGCGCAGCGGGCATGTTGCTGAACGGCTATGTGGTGGATGCGTTGGTGCGTCGTGGAATGGATGCGGTGAAAGTGCGTAAGGTATCGATTGTCAGCGGCATGCTGCTGTCTGCGGCCTTCACCACCTTCGTCACCCGTGCAACAGACACCACCAGTGCAGTGACGCTGATTGGCATGGCGCTGTTCTGCATTCACTTTGCCGGGACATCTTGCTGGGGCTTGATTCACGCGAACGTCACCGCGCGTATGACGGCTTCCGTGGGCAGCATCCAGAACTTCGCCAGCTTTGTGTTTGCTTCGTTCGCGCCGGTGATCACCGGTTGGGTGCTGGACACCACCAAGTCATTTAGCCTGGCGCTGATGATTTGTGCAGGCGTGGCCGTGGTGGGTGCACTGGCGTATTTGGTGCTGGTGCGTAAACCGATTACGGATGGGGTTTGATTCCCGGTGCGCATTAATGCGCACCCTACGAAAACCGCACCAAGCCATTGTAGGGTCGCCATTAATGGCGACCCAAACGCGCTTAAGTGGCAAGCATTAGGGTATTCATGGCGACCGGGTAAAAAACCGCGTTTCACACTGTCGCGCAATCTCCCACAGCTTATTGCGAATCACCTGTTTCAGCTGCAACGTTGACTGCGATTGCGGCTGATCGCGGCGGCTGATCAACATCACTTCAAACGGCAGCGGTTGTGCCACCGGCAGCAGTTTTAGCTGGTCGGCATAGCGGCAGGCGGTAAACAGATCCACCACGCCCACGCCACCGCCTGCCAGCACCATATCGGCAATCACCGAGTAGGTTTTGATCGACAACGACACCGCCGGGTCCAGCCCTTTGTCACGCAACGCACGGTGCAGCACGCGCCCAAGTGGATCCTGGTTCTGCATCATCAACAGGTTATTGGCACACAACCACTCCAGTGTGGCAGGTTCGTTATGGGTGTGATGCTGCGGCAACAGTGCCACCATTGAGGATTGAAACAGCGGTTCCGCCAGCAGATCGGCATCCACCTGCTGACCAAACACCAGCGCGAAATCGAGCTGGTTATCCATGATCATCTGACACAGCGTGCTAAAGTGTTCGGTCACTAACTCCACACTCACCGATGCAGCCTGCTGTCGCCAGTTGACCAGTGCGGGTGCTAATACCATCTGACCAAAAGCGTGTGCGGCACCCACACGCACTGTTTGCCCCTCGCCGCGCCGCAACTGCTCGGTAAGTTGGGTGATGGAGTGTAAACGCTGGTAGAGATCTTCCACTTCGGGCAGTAAACGCCGACCTTCTGCGGTGACCACCATGCCCTGCGCACGACGCTCAAACAGGGCAAAACCCAGCTGCTGCTCGGCATGCGTCAAGACGCGGCTGACATTTGGCTGTGACACATTGAGCAAGCGCGCCGCCGCACTGATGCTGCCGGTCTGCACAATCGCCTGAAAGACTTCAATGTGTCGTAATCGCATAATTACTCGCCCCAGGTCGCTTCGAGCACGCGCAGCCAGTTGCCGTGGCAAATTTTTTCCAGCAGTTCACGTGAATAACCGCGTGCCGCCAGCGCGTTCACCACCAGCGGAAAACCGGCCACATCTTTCATGTCGCCCGGCATGGTGGCGCCATCCAGATCGGAACCAAAGCCCACGCCATCTTCACCCACTTTTTCCAGCAGATACTCCACATGCTGCACGATGGCATCCACGGTGGTGGGTGCATGACGATCGCCATCTTCACGCAGGAAAGGCACGGCGAAGTTCACGCCAACAAAGCCGTGGGTTTCTTTGATCGCCGCCAGTTGGCGATCGGTAAGATTGCGCGACTGGGCGCTGATCACATGGGCGTTGGAGTGACTCGCCACCAGCGGTGCATCGCTGATCTCCGCCGTGTGCCAGAAGCCCTTCTCATCCATATGCGACAGGTCAACCATGATGCGGCGCTGATTACAGTCACGCACCAGCTGCTTACCCGCTGCGGTTAAACCGTTACCGACATCGGGTGAAGACGGATAGAGGAACGGCACGCCCTCGCCAAACTGATTGGGACGGCTCCACAACGGACCCAGGGTACGCAGGCCGCTGGCATAAAGAATATCAAGCAGCTCGCCATCGGTATCCAGCGCTTCCGCTCCTTCCACGTGCATCACCACCGCCAGCACGCCCTTTGCCATGCATTCGCGAATATCGCGCACGCTGCGGCAAATCTTCACTTGTCCTTCAGAGGCCTGCTCAATTCGCAGCAGCAGCGCCAGCATCGAAAAAGTGGCATCGCGCGCAGCGCCAATAATTTCCTGAGGAAAATCTGAGAGGTCTGGCGCACTTCTTGCAATCAGAGGGTGAGATGGCACCCAGGTGGCAAATATCCCACCTACCATATTTCCCTTGCGGATACGGGGAAGATCCATCTGACCGCGTCCGGTGCCCTGCATGAAGGCCCGCACTGCGTCAGGCTGATGGTGCTGCCAGAGTTTATTGAGCACATCGTTGTGACCGTCAAAGACCGGAATGTTGAAGATGTCAGACATGTTTTATCAGTTCCATATTCGGGAGAAAGCGCAAGCGCTGCCAGCTGGCGGGGCAATTTGCACCAAAAAGAGGCAAGTCTTTACGCATGAAACAAATGGCTTAATCCCATTATTAATCCTCCCGCACTGCGGGAAAGTCAAGACAAAAAACAGCAAAAAAATTAAATTTAATTTTGATAATCAATAACTTGGAGTTGTCATGGTAACCAGAAGACGTTTTCTCGCAGGATGCGCCGCCGTCCCTGCTTTTTCCTATCTGAGTCTCAATACCGCCTTCGCTGATACGCCACCGAGTATGTTCGTGATGGCGATGCAGTTGGACAACATCACCAGCCTCGACCCGCACGAAAGCTTTGAAGCGACCGGCGGCCAGATCTGCGGCAACATGTACCAGCGCCTGGTCACGCCCGATCCACAAAAAGCCGACAAGGTGATCGGCCAGCTGGCAAAAAGCTGGGATGTCAGCAGTGATAACAGCACCTATACCTTCTACCTCGACCCGGCCGCGAAATTCGCCGATGGCACAGCGCTCACCGCGGAAGATGTCGCCTATTCGATTGAACGTATCGTCAAACTGGATAAAAGCCCGGCCTTTATCATCAACCAGTTTGGCTTCACCAAAGACAATGTGACGCAGTTGGTCACCGCGAAAGATGCGCATACCGTGGAGATGAAGCTGGGTGCGCCAGCAGCCGAAACCTTCCTGCTGTATTGCCTCTCCGCCACCGTCGGCAGCATCGTGTCGAAGAAAGCCTGTGAAGCCAACCAGCAGAACAACGACTTCGGTAATGCGTGGCTGAAACAGCACAGCGCCGGCTCGGGCGCCTTCACCCTGCGCACCTGGAAAGCCAGCGAAACGGTGATTCTGGAACTGAGCCCGCAATATGCTGCGCAGAGCAAGATTAAGCGCGTGATCCTGAAGCACATCACTGACCCGGCAGCTCAGGCGTTGATGGTGAAGAAAGGGGATGTGGATGCGGCCTACGATCTCACCACCGAGCAGCTGTTGCAGGTGAAGAACGACAGCAACGTCTCGCTGGTCAATCAGTCGCTGTCAGCCATCATGCTGATGTCATGCAACACCAATAATGAATACCTGAAAAAGCCGCAGGTGTGGCAAGCCCTGAAGTGGGCGCTGGACTACGACAGCATCCAGAAGAACATTCTGTCGATGAGCTTTATTACCCATCAAAGCTTCCTGCCAAGCGGCTTCCCGGCCGCGCTGGACGACACGCCGTTCCATAAAGACGTGGCAAAAGCTAAGTCGCTGCTGGCGGAAGCGGGTTATCCCAATGGATTCGAGATCACCCTCGACCACTACTCAATGCAGCCGTATCCCGATATCGCTCAGGCGATCCAGACCCAACTGGGTGCCATTGGCATCAAGGTGTCGTTGATTGCTGCCGAGAACCGCCAGGTGTTGACCAAGATGCGTGCGCGCCAGCATCAACTGGCGCTGACCGTGTGGGGCGCGGACTATTTCGATCCTAACTCCAACACCGAAGCCTTCTGTGTGAATACCGACAACAGCGAAAATGCCCGCAGCCGCACGCTGGCATGGCGCTGCAGCTGGTCAGATGAAGAGTTCAATAAACTCACCGAGCAGGCACTGCACGAGCCCGATCCGGCGAAGCGTATTGCGCTCTATCAGCAGATTCAGCAGTTGGGCCGCGAGAAAAGTCCGTTCATCTACATGATGCAGAAGACCAAGAATGTCGCCTGCGGCAAAAACATCTCGGATGTGCACATGACGGTGCTGGAGCAATGGCCATACGATCAGGTGAAAAAAGCCTGATGCCTTTACTGAAGAAAATCGTCAGCACCCTGGGAAGCCTGGTGCTGACGCTGTTTGGTCTGTCGGTGCTGACCTTCTTTATTGGTCGAGTGATGCCCACCGATCCAGTGCTGGCGGCGGTGGGTGATAACGCACCGCAGTCCGTGGTGGATCGCGTGCGCATTGAAATGGGGCTGGATCAGCCCCTCTACATTCAGTTCGGCCACTATCTCAACCAATTACTCCATGGCGATCTGGGTAAATCGATTCTCACCTCAAATCCGGTGACCACCGATATTGCGCGCTTCTTCCCCGCCACCATGGAACTGGCGACAGCGGCGATTATTATCGCTGCGCTGGTCGGTATTCCGCTGGGTGTCTGGGCGGCAGTGCGGCAAAGCACCTGGGTCGATCAGACCATCCGCGTGGTGTGCCTGGCGGGGCATTCACTGCCGGTGTTTGTGCTGGCGCTGCTGAGCCTGCTGGTGTTCTACGCGGTACTCGGCATTGCGCCGGGACCGGGCCGACAGGACATCATCTGGCAGGATATGGTGCCGCAGGTCACTGGCTTTCTCACCATCGACTCGCTGCTCGCGGGTGAAACCGATGCCTTCTGGGATGCGCTGGCACATATGGCGCAGCCGGTATTAATCCTCGCCTACTTCAGCATGGCCTACATCACGCGTATGACGCGCACCTTTATGCTCAATGCCTTGAGCGGCGAGTTCGTGATCACCGCGCGTGCTAAAGGGCTGTCATCGCGCCGGGTGATCTGGCGGCATGCCTTCCCTACCGTGGCGGTGCAGCTGGTCACCGTGCTGGCGCTGACCTACGCCGGCTTGCTGGAGGGCGCGGTCGTCACCGAAAACGTCTTCTCCTGGCCCGGCCTCGGACAGTATCTCACCACCTCGCTGATGAACGCCGACATGAATCCGGTGGTCGGTGCCACGCTGCTGGTCGGCACCGTGTATGTGTTGCTGAATCTGCTGGCTGACCTTCTCTATCGACTTTGGGACCCACGCGTAAAATGATCTTCTTCTCTCGTGACTGGCTGCTGGACGATACGCCAGCCAATCGCCGTCAGGCGGTGTGGGGCCGACGCTATCGCTTGTGGCTCAGCCTGCGCAGCAACCCGCTGGCGATGGCCGGATTGGCGGTCATTGCCGTTATGCTATTGCTGGCACTGTTCGCCCCGTGGCTGACGCCCTTTGACCCTGGCACACAACATCTGGAAAACCGCCTGGCGCTGCCTTCCGTGTCGCACTGGCTCGGCACGGATGAACTCGGCCGCGATGTCTGGACGCGCATTATTTATGGCGGACGTACCACGCTCGGCATGGTGATCGCCGTGGTGCTGCTCACCGCCCCGCTCGGCCTGCTGATCGGCTGTATCGCAGGCTACGCGGGTGGCATTGTGGATAAGACGCTGATGCGTATTACCGACATCTTTCTCGCTTTTCCGCGTTTGATTCTGGCGCTGGCGTTTGTGGCCGCGCTAAAACCCGGCGTTGAGAGCGCGATTCTGGCGATTGCCTTAACCGCCTGGCCGCCGTATGCGCGTCTGGCACGTGCCGAAACCATGCAGTTCCGCCACAGCGATTTTATCGCCGCCAGCCGACTCACCGGTGCCTCGCCGTTGCGCATTATCCTGCGCCACATCATGCCGCTGTGCGTGCCGAGCCTGATTGTGCGTGTCACGCTCGATATGAGTTCCATCATCATCACCGCCGCCAGCCTCGGTTTTCTGGGGATGGGCGCGCAACCGCCGTCGCCTGAATGGGGCACCATGATTGCCACCGCGCGCCGCTTCCTGTTTAGCGAATGGTGGGTGCCATTGATGCCATGCATCGCCATCTTCCTGACCTCACTGGCGTTTAACTTTCTCGGCGACGGTCTGCGTGACGTGCTGGACCCCAAGGAGCGCTAAATGTTGGTGGAAATTGAAAACCTGCGCATTGCCTTTCGCAGTCGCACAGAAACCTTTGAAGCGGTGCGCGGCGTCAGTTTTAGCGTGGGCCGCGAGAAGTTCGCTATCGTGGGTGAGAGCGGTTCCGGTAAATCCCTGACCGCACGCTGCCTGATGCAGTTGCTGCCGGGTAATGCGGGAGTCACTGCCGACGTGTTGCGTTTTGACGGTATCGATCTGCGCGGTGCCAGCGAAAAAGTGCTGCGCCAGATTCGCGGTAAACGGGTGGGATTTATCCTGCAGGACCCGAAATATTCGCTCAATCCGGTGATGACCATTGGGCAGCAGATTGCGGAAGCCTGGCGCGAGCACAAAGGCGGCAGCCGCAAAGCAGCGATGCTGGCGGCGATTGATCTGCTGGAGCAGGTGAAAATTCGTGATGCCGCCGCGGTGGCGAAGCGCTATCCGCATGAAGTTTCCGGTGGGATGGGCCAGCGCGTGATGATTGCCATGATGCTGGCACCGGATCCAGAACTGCTGATCGCCGATGAGCCCACCAGCGCGCTGGATGCCACGGTACAAGCAGAGATCCTCAAGCTGATTGACGATCTGGTTTCAGCACGCGGCATGGGGTTGATCCTGATCAGCCACGATCTGCCGCTGGTTTCGCACTTTTGCGATCGCGTGGCGGTGATGTACGCCGGACGCATCGTTGAACTGCTGGAGGCAGGACAACTGCAGCAGGCGCAACATCCGTACACCCGTGGATTGCTGGCCTGTTTACCCTCATTAAAACATCCGCGCGAGCGTTTACCGGTATTGCAGCGCGATGCGGCGTGGCGGGAATAACGCCTTGCCCATCAACGCGGTTTTACCCCCATGCCCGCTTTACGCCCGCAGGATGCGTAGGGATGCGTACCGTTCAACGAACGCACAGAATTTACAGGCAGCTTCATGATTGAAATCGATAACCTGCGCATCGCCTTTGGTGCGCATCAGGTAGTGAAAGGTGTGAGCTTCGCCGTCGCCAACGGCGAAAGCTTTGGCATGGTCGGCGAGAGTGGTTCGGGCAAATCCACTATTCTGCGCGCTCTCGCCGGGCTCAATGCCGACTGGCAAGGCAGCATGAAATTTGGTGGCATGGAGCTGGGCGCCAAACGCAGCCGTGCTTTTTATCGCCAGGTACAGATGGTGTTTCAAGACCCCTTTGGCTCGCTGCACCCGCGTCAAACTATCGACCGCATTTTGCATGAGCCGTTGCTGGTGCATCAGCTTGATCGCGCCGAACAGCGTATCAGCCAGGCGCTGAGTGAAGTTGGCTTACCCGCAGCGGTACGTTTTCGTTATCCGCACCAGCTTTCGGGTGGTCAGCGTCAGCGCGTGGCGATTGCCCGCGCATTGATTGCCGAACCGGAAGTGCTGCTGCTGGATGAGCCCACGTCGGCGCTGGATGTTTCGGTGCAGGCCGAAATCCTGAATTTACTCAGCGATCTACGCAGCGAACGCAAACTCACCTACATTATGGTGACGCATAACCTCGCGGTGGTGACCCATCTGTGCCAGCACATTGGGGTGATGCAGCACGGTGAGATGGTGGAGCAGCTGAGCGCGGAGGATTTGCGCGCGCGGCGCATCCAGCATCCGCATACCGCTCAACTGTTTGATCTCAGCATGACGCTGGAGGAACCAGCATGACCGCGAACTGGCAACAGGCCGCCGAGGTGGCACAGCAGATAACACAAGGCTGGCAGCAGCCCGGCGCACCGGGTGGTGCGATAGTCCTGTTTGATGCTCATCAGATTCACTCGACACACTGCGCCGGTCTGGCCGATCTGGCGCAGCAAACCCCCTTCAGCGCCGACAGCGTGGTGCGTTTTGCCTCGATAACCAAGCATCTGTTTGCCGCGCTGGTCACCGGGCCGGGCCGCCGCTATCTGCAACTCGACGATAAGCTGGTGCAGCATCTACCGCAGCTTACGGGCGCCAACGGCCAGATCACCGTCGGCCAGGCGCTGGATATGAGCAGTGGCCTACCTGATGTGCGCGAGACCCTGTCGCTGCTGGGATTGTCGGTGTACAACGCCACCAGCGCTGCCGATCTGCTGGATTTTGTCGCACAGGAAGGCGACCTCAGCTATCCACCGGGCAGCGAGATCTCTTACACCAACACCGGTTACCGCCTGGTGGAAGAGGCGCTGAAAGCCAAAGGTGTACTGTTCAACGATCTGCTGCAGCAATATATCTGCGAGCCGCTGGATATCAGTTTGATCGCGCCGGAAACCTGGTTCGACATCGTGCCGGGACTGGTGCCGGGTTACTGGCAAAATGGCCAACAGTGGCAGCTCTCCAGCGCCGGATTACACCTTTCCGCCTCGGGCAGTGTCACCGGCAGCGTCAATCATCTGACGCGCTGGCTGCAAAGCCTGTTAGCGGACAGTGGTCCCGGCGCAGGGGTATTGCAACGTTTGACCGCACCGCGCAGCCTCAATGATGGCCGCATCAGCGGCTACGGGCTAGGCATCACCAGCTCCACACTGGGCAGCCAAACGCTGTTTGGTCATGGCGGTTCACATGCGGGTTACAAGAGCTACTTCCTGTTGCATCCGGAGTTGAAGCTGGGCGTGGCGATTGTCGCCAACCGCGAAGATGTGACGACGTCAGAAAGTGCACTGCGTGTCATGGCGGCACTGCTGAATCGCACGCTGCCGGAGAAAGGTCATGATCTGACGCCGGGCTTATACGTGGCGGAAAACGCCGCCGACTGGCTGGAGATCAAAGGTGTCACGGCGACCTGGCTGGGTGCTGGCGAAACATTGTGGCGCGCCGCCCCGCATGGTGATGCCGTGTCGCTCTCCAGCACCTTCCCGATCACACTGCGTCATGAAGGTGCAGCCATTGTCGGTGAAATCGGTCATGCGTCGCGCCGTTTTGTGCCGGTACAAGCAGACAGTGCCAGCCTTGAACAGCTTCAGGGCCGTTGGTTCGCGCATGCCTGGCGCAGTGAAATGGTGATTGAGGGTGACCGGCTGATCATGGGCATTGGCCCAGCGGCCATTCATGCCACGTTGCAATCGCTGGGCGGCGATCGCGTGCTCGCCACTGCACAGGATGGGCCTTGGGAAAAACGCTTTGTGATAGCGCGCGAAGGTGACTCGCTGCGGCTGCTGCTCAATCGCAGCCGCGTGGTGAGATTTACGCGCTAAGCGGACGCCATTGCTACATGGCGTTGGTCAATGAAAATCACATTCGCAAAAGCGGCCATTTTAATAATGCCCGCTTTTTTCCTTTGGGTGGACATGCTGGAGTGCGGTCCAGCGCACCTCTGCTGCTGCCGGACCGCCCGCCAGCCCCTGAGCGGCACCAGACGGCGTTATCACCTGCCACAGAATGAACTATTATTTCACCTAAATGGCAATGGGTTCATTTAAGCGCCAATGATCAAACAACGTGGTGGCGCAAACGGCCGATTTTTTCGATCTCTACTTCAATCACATCGCCGGGGAACATAAACAGCGGTGGCGTGCGTTTCTTACCGACGCCGCCCGGTGAACCGGTGATGATCACATCACCTGCTGACAGCGGGCTGAACGCTGAAATGTATTCGATAATTTTTGCCACCGGATGCACCATGCTGGCGGTGGTGTCGTTCTGCACTTCACGCTGATTCAGCCAGGTTTTGATCGCCAGCTGCTGCGGATCGGGGATTTCATCTGAGGTGGTCATCCACGGGCCAAAGCCACCGGTCTGCTGCCAGTTTTTACCGGCGGTAAACCAGGTGAACTGCATGTCACGCACCGTGGCATCCATAAAGCAGCTGTAACCCGCCACATGTTGCAGCGCATCGGCCGCTTTAACCTGATAGGCATCTTTGCCGATGATCACTGCCAGTTCGCCTTCGTAATCGAACTCCTGCGTGGTGGCCGGTTTTAACAGCGGCTGCTCGTGACCTGCCAGTGAATCGGCAAAACGCACAAACAGCGTTGGCGCTTCTATAGTCTCGGCAAACTCTTTACGCTTGTCCGCGTAGTTCATGCCGACACAGAACACTTTGCCAGGATTTTCCACTACCGGAAGAAAGCGAATTGCGCTGTATGGGTGATCCGCAGGCAGTGAGCGAAAGGCTTCCAGGTCGCTGACCGCGCCGCGATGTAACAAAGATTTCAGGTCCGGGCACTCCACGCCAAGGCGCGAACCGACGTCAATAATGCCCTCTTCCCGCACGATTCCGTAACTTTTTCTTTCCTGGTCAATAAGATAAAAACTGCAGAGCTGCATGACTGCCTCGTTGTTATATATAAATTGCGCGCAGGTTACCAAAAGCCAGCAGGAAATGCGGTACGACCTGCCAGGAATATGCCTGCACCACGCCTTGCTCTACCCCGCTGCGGCGTGGTTTATCGCACTCTCCTGGAGCGGCATTGTTGATGCAAGGTGCGCAATAAATTGCGCCGCTACACATCCAGCGGCCTTCGATGCTGGGCAGATGCGCAATATATTGAGCCGCTACACATTCAGTGGCCCTCGATGCTGGCTGCATTATGACTGGGTGCTGGCCAGATAGGAGAACGCACTCAGCAGGCTGATCAAGGTGCCCATTTGATCGGCACAATAGCCCACGGTTACGGTATCAATACGCGTCACGCCGGGAATCAGACTGAACAAATCCGCGAGCACCGGTTTACTGGCCTGCAACTGCATCTCATACGGCGCGGTCAAACGTGTGGTGCTGACCTGGCGCGCACGCTGTACCGCTGCGGTGGCGGCAGCACGAATGGCGTTTTGTGCCGCTTGCGGACTGATGGACTCGGCGCAGGTATGGGAAATCGCGCGTTTCACGCAGACGTAATCCACCGACGGATAGTGTTCGGCGATCCAGCCTTGTAGCTGGTCGTCACCGCTAACCAGCCAGAGCGGCGTACCCTGTTCGGCGGCGGCGGCAGCGTAGATATCGCTTTCGCCCATCACTTTGCCATTGATATGAATGCGCCAAAAAGCACGGCCGTTAATGGTGTGCGCCAGCACGCCCGGCTCACCCGCCGCACTGTGATAACCGATAAAGAACAGGCCATCAAACGGCTGCTGCTCAATGCCTTCCACCATCGATAAACCGCGCGGCTTGCCTTGCACCATGCGCGCACGAGGGTCGATGTTTTCTGCGCGCAGGTTGGTCATTTGCGCATGGCTGTCTGCCACCACCACTTCGGTAGCGCCGCCGGCAAATGCACCGTCGATGGCGGCGTTCACTTCCTGTTCCATCAACCCGCGTGCCAGCTGGTATTCCGCCTGGCCCGGCGAGCACTGTTCTGGACGCATCACGCCCGCGATACCTTCAATGTCAGCAGAGATGAAAATTTTCATGAGTCAGTTCAATTCCGTGCGGGTTGAGACGGGGTCGCCATAAATGGCGACCCTACGGGTAATTGTGGGTCAAGTGCAGCATTCAGGCTGACCGCAAGCGCTGCTGTAAAAGGCGCCATTAATGGCGACCGAAACGCACTGAAGTGACACGCATTACGCTATGAATGGCGATCCTGTCATTAGCAGTACAGCCAATCGCAACCCTAAGATTTAGCCAATTCATCCAGCACCTGCGTCAGTGACGGACGATGATGGCCGCGAAAACCGCCCACCGCTTCGGCGCTTAACAACGCATCCAGCACTGCGTGTTCAGTGGCATCGGCAGCGGCGGCGAGCAGCGGTTCCAGCGCCGCATCCTCCGGCGGAATTAGCTGTGTTTGCGTGGAGAAGGCCACGGCAATATCGCCTGAACCATGTCCCCAATAGCTGCCTAAACGGCCTAATCCGGCACCGGCGCGTTTGGCGATACGCTTGAGCTGGCGGGCATCCAGCGGCGCATCGGTGGCCATGATAATGATGATGGAGCCGGCATCGCGCTGCGGCGCCAGTTCTGGCAGCAGCGGCCCAATCATGTCACCCATGCGCACACCATCCAGCGTGAACGCATTGAGTGCCCCAAAGTTAGCCAGCACCAGCACGCCCAAAGTGGCATTCAGTGAAGGAATTAAGCGCGATGCGCTGCCAATGCCGCCTTTCAAACTGAAACAGCTCATGCCACGTCCGGCACCGACGCTGCCACGGGCGAAATCGGCCTGCGCCGAGTCCAATGCATCCTGCGCCATCGCTTCAGTCACCGCCAACGCCTGAATGTCGTTCAGCCAACCATCGTTGCATTCCAGCGCCAGCGGATTGACGGTCGGCAAACTGCGACCCAGCTCCGGGTTGCGGCTGATGGCATCGCGTACCAGCGTGGTAAACAGCGTGCCGACTGCCAGCGTGTTACTGAGCAAGATCGGCGTTTGCAGCGCGCCTAACTCTTCCACTTGCACCAACCCGACCGGCTTGGCAAAGCCATTAAAGACCGCCGCGCCGCAGGGTAACGGCTTGAGAAACAGATTATCGCCCGGCGGCACAATCGCCGTCACACCGGTTTGTCTCTCACCGTCTGCCAGCGTGTGATGGCCGACGCGCACGCCGGGCACATCGCTAATGCGGTTGGTGGCGCCGCAAGCACTGCGCGGTTGCCCCAGCTGTCGCTCGCTGCGCCAGCGTTGCAGCAGCCCATCGCGCTGCAATTGTTGGAAATCCATGTTTAACTCTTTAGTTTGGGATCAAGCGTATCGCGCAGCGCATCACCCAGCAGGTTAAACGCCAGCACAGTAATGAAAATCGCCAGGCCGGGGAACACGCTAACGTGCCATAAACCGCCCATCATCATGCTACGGCTCATTGCCAGGATATTACCCCACTCCGGCACATCCGGTTCCGGGCCTAAGCCGATAAAACTGAGCCCCGCTGCCGTTAGAATACTGGTGCCGATACGCATGGTGAAATAGACAATCACATTGGAAAGCGTGCCGGGCAGAATGTGGCGCAGCAGGATCACACGATCGGGTGCCCCGGCGCAGCGCACTGCTTCGACATACGCAGCCTGTTTGAGCGATAACGTTGAGGCGCGCACGATGCGGGCAAATACCGGCACGCTAAACACCGCTACGGCGATAATCACGTTATTCAGTCCCGGACCGAGAATCGCCACCACCGCAATCGCCAACAGCATGCCGGGGAAAGCAAACAGCACGTCGGAACCGCGCATGATGAGCATATCGATCCAGCGACCGTAATAGCCCGCCAGCAAACCAAGGAGTACGCCCACCACCATGCCCAGCGTTACCGACAGCACGCCAACATAGAGTGAAATGCGCGCACCGTAGATGATGCGGCTCAGCAGGTCGCGTCCCAGGTCATCGGTGCCCATCCAGTGTGCCGCTGAAGGGGGTGATGATAAGGCCATCCAGTCCGGTGCCATCGGATCCCACGGCGCCAGCCAGGGCGCGAAGATCGCCACAATAACCAGCAGCAATACAAAACCACCGGAGACCAGCGCCAGCGGATTACGCACAAAGGCGTGCAGGAAATCGCGCCACGGTGAGCGGATGGTCTGTGACGTTGCGGCAGAGAGAGATTCTGTACTCATCACGACTCCTGTCGCAGGCGAATGGCTGGATTGACTACGGCGTAGAGCAGGTCCACCAGCAAGTTAATCACAATAAATTCAAACACGAACAGCATCACCAGCGCCTGAATCACCGGCTGATCTTGTGCTTTGATCGACTCGATCAACAGCCAGCCCAAACCGGGCCAGTTGAAGACGCTCTCCACGACGATCGATCCGCCGAGCAGAAAACCGAACTGCAAGCCGAGCATGGTGATCACTGGGATCAGGGCATTACGCATCACGTGCTTCCACGTCACCAGCCGATTGCGCAGCCCTTTGGCTTTGGCGGTGCGCACATAATCTTCCTGCGCCACTTCGAGGAAGGCGGAACGGGTGAAGCGCGCCATCACGGCGGCCACCGAGGAACCCAAAGTGATAGCAGGCAGGATGATGTCGCTGGCCTTGTTGAATCCGCTCACCGAGAACAGGCCAAAGGGCATGGCAACGAACTGGATCAGCAACAGGCCCAACCAAAAAGTGGGCATCGAGATGCCGCCGACGGCGACGCTCATCAATGTCCAGTCCTGCCATTTACCACGCTTCAGTGCGGCCAGCACACCGAGAAACAGACCGAGGATCACCGACCAGGCGAAGCCCGCCAGCGCCAGCAATAGGGTTGGCATAAAGCCTTGCTTGATCACTTGCAGCACCGGCTGTTGCGTGCGGTAAGTGACGCCAAGATCGCCACGCAACAGTCCGCCGATCCAGTTAACGTACTGCTGCGGCAGCGGATCGTTGAGTCCAAGATGCTGGCGCGCGGCTTCAACCGCTTCAATCGGTGCGTCTGGCCCGGCGTAAATACGTGCGGGATCGCCCGGTAGCAGCTTGATAAAGCCGAACACCAACAGCGAGACCACCAGCAAGACCGGGATCATCTCCAGCAGTCGGCGAATAATGTATGCGAACATGCAGTTCCTTTTGGATGGCGACCAGGTACGTATAAATGCGCACCCTACGTAAAATGTGCTGATGAGCCGTAGGGTCGCCCTTTGCGACGACCCATCACGACAAGTTCTTACTTAAAGGCCGCCTGGGTATAAAGGAAGTTGCCATCTGCCAGCATGGACACGCCTGTCAGGTTGCTGCGCTTGCCCACCAGGTTGTCCGGCGTACCGAGGAAGGCAACTGGCGCCTCTTTCCACAGCAGTTTCTGGGCTTCCGCATAGGCTTCACCACGCCTGGCGGGATCGGCAGTGGCTAACCCACCGGCAATGGCTTTATCCACGTCCGGATTGCTGAAGTACGAGACGTTATAGGACGTTGGTACCCAGGATTCGGTGGCATACAGCGGGCGCAGCGCCCAGTCCGCATCACCGGTTGAGGTCGACCAACCGCCGTAATAGAGGTCAAACTCTGCCTGTTTTGGATCTTTCACGCCCCACAGCTTGGCGTTGCGTGTGCCGGAATCCATTGGCGTCACTGTGGCGCGAATGCCGACGGTCGCCAGCTGGGCTTTCAGCACCTGCGCCGCACGCACGCTGGCGGTGGTGTTAGTGGTCCACAGTTTCAAATCCAGACCGTTCGGGTATCCGGCCGCTTTCAGCAAGGCTTTGGCTTCATCCGGAGCGTAGTGATAATTCGGCTCGCTCTGCTTCTGATAGAACTGCACCCCTTCCGGCATCGCGGAAGAAGCGGGTTTGCCCATACCGGCAAACGCCACTTTTAACCACAGATTACGGTCGATGGCGTAGTTGATCGCCTGACGCACGCGCACGTCTGCCAATGGCTTGTGCTGGGTGTTGATCGCCATGTAGTAGAGATAGATGCTCGGATCGCGCTGGATCGCTAATTTACTGTCGCTCTGCACGGTGGCGATAAGATCCGATGGCAGCGGCCAGATCGCATCCACCTGTCCTGATTTCAGTGCGGCAACACGGGTGGCATCTTCCGGGCTGGGCGAGAAGGTCACTTTATCCACCTTCGGCCAGCCTTTTTGCCAGTAGCCATCATACTTCACCAGCGAAACGGCCTTGCCCGGCTGCCAGTCGACAAACCTGAACGGACCGGTGCCGACCGGATGCAGGCGCAACTGTGCTTCTTCTGGGTATTGTTTGAGGATCGCCGGGCTCCACATCACCGCTGATGGGTGCGCCAGGGTATTGATGAAGGCACCAAAGGATTGATTGAGGTCGATTTTCACCTGGTCCGGCGCCAGCACCGTCACTTTGGCAATCATCTTATAAAGGCTATTGCGCTTCAGGCCTTTGGTCTGATCGGCGAGGCGATCGAGGTTGGCCTTGACCGCTTCAGCATCAAACGGCGTGCCGTCCTGAAATGTGACGCCTTTACGCAGCGTCAGGGTAAATTCGGTGGCGTTGTCATTATGGGTATAACCGGTCGCCAGCCAGGGTTGCAGCTTCATCTGCGCATCGAACTGGAACAGGCGTTCAAAGATGCCGCTCTGTACCGAATAGCTGACGTTATCCGAGGTATCGTGCGGATCGAGACCGGTGATATCGGCATACATCGAAATACGCAGATCCTGCGCCTGCGCGGCGGCAGCCAGCGCGAGGGTCAAGCCAAAAGCCAGTGACGAACGGCGAAAAAGGGTTTTCATGAAATCTCCTGGTATTGAGCGTTAGCGCGATGCAATGTCGTCAGCGACCCAGTGTTGCGGTGCAACCTGGCGATAACGGGGTTTGGTGACCGTTTCGCCCAACTTGCGCAGCGGCGAAGGAATTTCGCTATCTTCGAAAGTACGGGTCTGACGGTTCTGTGGATCGGCCACCGGCACCGAGGCCAGCAGACGTTGGGTATACGGATGTTGCGGCTGGTTGAACACCGACTGACGCGGGCCAAGCTCGACAATCTGGCCGAGATACATCACCGCCACGCGGTTAGCGATACGCTCCACCACCGCCATGTCGTGCGAGATGAAAATCCACGCGACGCCAGTCTGCTTTTGCAGGTCCATCATCAGATTGACCACCTGCGCCTGAATGGAGACATCCAGTGCCGAAACGGCCTCATCGGCGATGATAACTTTGGGTTTTAACGCCATGGCACGGGCAATCGCGATACGCTGACGCTGGCCGCCGGAAAACTCATGGGGATAACGCGTGGCATGTTCGGGCAACAGACCAACGCTTTTCAGCAGGGCATCGACCTGTGGCGTGGCTTCTTCCAGCGATTTCACCAGGCCGTGCAGCAGCAACGGCTCGGCAATGGTAAAGCCCACGGTCAGACGCGGGTTTAAAGAGGCGTAGGGATCCTGAAATACCATCTGGATTTCGCGGCGCAGCGGCTGAAACTCCGCCTCTTTCAGGTTGGCGATTTCACTGCCCTGGAAATGAATGCTGTCGGCCTGACTTTTAATCAGGCGCATCAGCGCGCGGCCGGTAGTGGATTTGCCGCAGCCGCTCTCGCCGACAATCGCCAGGGTTTCGCCCGGCCACAGGCTGAAATCAATCTGCTCCACCGCGTGCACCTGATGGGTTAAGGCAGAAAAGATGCCGCTGCGAATCGGGTAGTAAACTTTTAAACCGCGCACATCCAGCAGCGGGGTTTCGTCATAACGGGCGGTGCGCTGTTCACCGCTATCGGTGGGCTGAGTGGCGCCCAATAGTGGGAAGCGCTGCGGCCAGCGCTGTTCGCGCATGTCGCCCAGTTTCGGCACGGCGGCCAGGAGCGCTTTGGTGTAAGGATGCTGCGGCGCATTGAAGATGTCGGCGACCGTGCCCTGTTCCACCACTTCACCGCGTAACATCACCACCACGCGGTCGGCGATTTCAGCCACCACGCCCATGTCGTGAGTGATAAACAGCACTGCCATCTGCTTCTCGCGTTGCAGATCGCGCAGGATGTGCAGGATGCGCGCCTGCACGGTGACGTCCAGCGCGGTGGTCGGTTCATCGGCAATCAGCAGCTGTGGATCGCACGCCAGCGCCTGCGCAATCATCACGCGCTGACGCATGCCGCCCGACAGCGAGTGCGGGTAGCTTTTCATGACGCGATCAACATCGGCAATGCGAACCTGGCGCAGCAGTGCCCGCGCACGCGCATCCGCTGCGGCTTTATCGCACATCTGATGATCACGCAGCGCTTCCGTCAACTGATCGCCCACTCGCAGCACCGGATTGAGTGAGGTCATCGGCTCCTGAAAAATCATCGCCATTTCACGACCACGTAAAGTGCGGCGGTGAGTGTCGTCCAACTTTTCCAGCGCGTGGGTTGTGCCGCGACGGTCGCGGAACTGCATACTGCCGCGATCGATACGGCCTGAAGCGGCCAGCAGGCCCATCACCGCCAGCGAAGTGACGGATTTTCCTGAGCCGCTTTCACCCACTACGGCGACAATTTCACCGGGATAAATGGCAAAAGTGATGCCTTTCAGTGCCTGATTTTCGCCGCTGCGGCCGCGAAACGAGACGCTGAGATCCTGTATCGCGAGTACCGGCGCGGGACTGGCAACGCTGGCGGCGTTGGGGGTAAGTAAAGTGTCCGTCATCGTTGCCTCTTGCGGTTACAGCCAGATTCGGCCCTGAGCGTAGGAAAGGAAGGGTGAGCTATCGGCGGCCAGCCAGATGGGGCCATCCAGATCAACGTGTTCTGCAGCCATCGCCACCGGCAGCGCAGCTTCCATTGCGAGTGAGGAGCCCAGCATGCAGCCAACCATCAGACGCATATCCCGCTTTTGCGCTTCTTCGACCATCGCTAAGGCTTCGGTCAGGCCGCCGCACTTATCCAGCTTGATGTTGATCATCTCGTAGCGATTACGCAGCTCGGCGATGTCTTCACGCGTATGGCAGCTCTCATCAGCACACACCGGAATCGGGTGGTTAAATCGTTGCAGATCCTGGTCTTGTCCGGCAGGCAGCGGTTGTTCAACCATAGCGATGTTGTAAGCCTGTAGCGCAGTGAGCAGACTGTGCAGATCGACGCCCGACCAGGCTTCATTGGCATCGATGATCAAGGTGGCACGCGGCGCAGCCTCTCTGATGGCTGCCACCTTCTCTAATATTTCGTCACGATTCAGTTTGATTTTCAGCAGGATGGCGCCACGCGACACGGCATCAGCCGCTGCGGCCGCCATGTTTTCGATGGAGTCGAGGCTTAAGGTCTCCGCCGTGATCACCGAAGGCGGTGCAGTGCGTTCGCACTGCTGCCACAGCGTCTGCTTAGCCAGCGCGGCATCCAGACGCCACAGCGCACAGTCCAGCGCATTACGCGCTGAACCGGCAGATAAACGGCTTTGCAGATCGATACGGCTTAAGCCCGCTTCGACATCTTCACGCATCGCTTCCAGCTGCGCCTCAACGCTGTCTGGTGTTTCATCGTAGCGCGGCGTCGGCGTGCACTCGCCACGTCCAATAAAGCCGTTTTGCTCCAGCGTGACGCGAATGACCGTAACGGCGGTACGCGTGCCACGCGAAATAGCGAAGGGACGCGCCAGCGGCAGCTCCAGCACTTCAATCTGCATGCGCCGCATCTTAGCCACGCTCCTGCAGCAGGGCGGCGATATCTGCGATACCAAAACGCACCGGATCGGTAGCAGGCACGCCGAATTCAGCGCTGACTTCCGCACAATAGGCGCGGGCCTCTTCTTCGCTGTAGTTAGAGGTGTTAATAGCAAAACCGGCCAGCTGAACATTGTCGCTGGTCACATCGGCCGCGCGCAGGTTGGCCTCCACGCAATCTTTCAAACTCACCATCGGCTGATGCGGTAAATGACGCATGTGCGGACGGCCCATTTCGTGGCACATCACCAGCCAGTGCGGCTGTGCACCGTGAATCAGGCCCATGCTGACGCCCGCATAAGAAGGATGGAACAGTGAGCCCTGACCTTCAACGATATCCCAGTGGTCGGCATCATTGGCGGGTGACAGGGCTTCCACTGCACCGGCGATGAAGTCGGCAATCACCGCATCAATCGCAATGCCTTCACCAGCAACCAGAATGCCGGTTTGCCCGGTCGCGCGGAAGTCCGCCTTCATACCGCGTTCACGCATTGCCGCTTCCAGCGCCAGCGAGGTGTACATCTTGCCAACTGAGCAGTCCGTACCGACAGTAAGTACACGCTTACCTGTACGCTTTTTGCCGCTGCCGACATTCAGTTTTGGACGCATATGACGCAGGTCAAACAGCTCAACGCCAAATTCCTGGGCTAACGCGACCAGTTCTGGCTCATCCACCAGACGATGGTGCAAACCGCTCGCCACGTTCATACCGGCTTTGATGGCACCTTTAACCGTGTCGAGCCAGTGCTCGGGCAGATAGCCCCCCGCATTGGCGGTGCCCAATACCAGCGTTTTCGCGCCACGTTCTTTTGCAGTGGCGATATCGAGCACGTCCAGACCTAAGCTGACAGTACAGCCCGGCAGTTTAATTTCACCGACGCACTGCTCAGGGCGCCAGACGTGAATGCCGCGCGCCGTTTTAGCGGCCAGTGGATCGGTGACATCGCCAAGGAACAATAAATAGGGTTGTGGGATCAGCATGATGTTTCTCGTTTCAGACGGGTTAGAGGGTCTGAATCGACTATTCCATGCGGGTTAAGAGGTGACGAATGCTTGTTTGGTAGCGGGGTATAACGTCAGGCTATAGCCAGATCGAAAACTGATGGTTAACGATACTAATCCTTTGATAGAGAGAAAATTCGCGGCGTTATTGAGCGGGGGAGATAAGAAAATCATTGATAACCACAGGTCGATCCCTGACCGCGATTATCGAGGGTATAAAGTGCGATTAATGCAGTGCGCCTGGCGGGACGTGCTTGAAAGTCTCAACATATGCACGAAACACGTAGCGGAAAAAACGTTTCATTGGATACCTGGCTCAAAAATTGTTGAAGAAATACGCGAAAAGTATAACTAACGCGCGTTTTTCACGCAATTATTTTTGAGCCAGATCACAAAATGAGGGGTTTGGCAGATGCCTGAATTAGCTGAACAGGCCAAGGTGCTCGCTGAGAATAGTGCAGCCGATGCTGATTAATACGACACCCCCTAACACTTCAGCCCATTTACCCATGATCGGACCGATAAAGCGTCCGACCATCACGCCCGTGGTGGCCATAATCGTCGTGGCGGCGCCAATTGTCAGTGCGGTGAGCACAATATTCACCTGCAGGAATGCCAGGCCGACGCCCACCGCCAGCGCATCAAGGCTGGTTGCTACGGCGGTCATCGCCAGTACCATAAAGCCATGACGCTGCGGCGCTTCGCACGGATCATCCGCCGTCTGACGGAAACCTTCCATTATCATGCGGCCACCAAGAACGGTTAACAGGGCAAACGCCACCCAGTGATCCCATGCCATGATGTAGCGACTGGCCGCCAGGCCGATCGCCCAGCCAATCAGCGGCGTCAACATTTCAATCACGCCAAAGATCAGGCCGGTGCGCAGCGCTTCTTTGAAGTTCGGGCGATGCAGCGACGCGCCTTTGCCCAGTGCTGCGGCGAAGGCGTCCATCGACATACCAAAGGCCAGAATCAGAGTTGCGATAAATGTCATGGGTTTTCAATCAATGCCGCGAAAAATGCTTTCAAGCGAGCGATTTTCCGCATCTATTGTTCAGTAATGAAAAAGTGCGCGCAGTCTAGCACGCAAAATCACCAAAAAAAAGACAGTAAAATCATGGATTTAAGTATAGCAAAGGCTATAACTCTTAACTTGCGCTATTTATGACGCTAAGTGGATGGAATAGAAGAATTTTCTTAGGGTTACCCGGCACAGGGATTGCACGCCAGCACGCTTTTATGCGCTAATGCCCGCGCTAATTGATAGGAAACCTGCGATGAAAAACCCGTTTGAAACGCTGATTATCCCTGGCGGAATCCTGCTGCTGGGCTTTCTCTCCGCACTACTGCTGCCCGCGCCGCAATTCGGCCTGGAATTGTCCAGACGGATTCAGGAGATGCTGCATTTGCAGGACCTGAATCAGCTCTACACTATCGTGTTTTGCCTGTGGTTCTTGCTGCTGGGCGCGATTGAATTTTTTGTCATCCGCTTTGCATGGCGTCGCCTCGCTAAGAAGTGATCCCCACCGCCGCGTAATGCTTTTTTCCTCTGACCACTGTCTGACGCGGCGAAAAATTAACACCCACAAAAATGTAACATTAGTTTTACACGATCTGGCGAAATATCACGCAACATAAAAACCGCATAAAAAATCAATCCACCATAAATTGATATTAATCATGCAATTAAGATGTGACGCCGCTCACTCTCTGAACATTAGCCTGCGCATTCCTCTCACAATATCGCAACAACTGCATTACCATAACCCTCTGATTAAGGGATAAAAATCCCTTATGACAGCGGGGTTGAGCTGATTAATTCTTATGCTGAATCATTTCGGCCTTTAAAAAATAAACAAACGTTTAATTCCGATACGAGAATGTTATATTCAAATGCATATGCATAACGTGCAGTTAACCGTTATCGTCCCCTGACTTAAACCTGAGTCTTAACCTTTGAGAAATAGCGCGACGCGCTCGAAAGAAGCGTGGCTGTTTCGCCTGCGAACCTGTTGAACTTCAGGTCAACAGAGAGAGGAGATGTCGCCTCATGAGTACTACTGCGGTAAACCTGGCGCTCGCCGCCGCTGGTATGGATAGCGCAAACCTTCAGGAACGAAAGGATGTCGACGTACTGCTGATCGGCGCAGGCGTGATGAGTGCCACCTTAGGCGCGTGGCTGCAGGATCTGGAGCCAGACTGGTCGATTGAGATGGTGGAACGCCTTGACGATGTCGCGGTGGAATCTTCCAATGGCTGGAATAATGCCGGGACCGGTCACGCTGCGTTGGCCGAGCTGAACTATACGCCGCAGAAGGCGGATGGCAGCATCGACATTGCAAAAGCGGTGGCGATCAACGAATCGTTCCAGATTTCTCGCCAGTTCTGGGCGTACCACGTTCAGAAAGGCAACCTGCGCAATCCAAAAAGCTTTATCCACAGTACGCCGCACATGAGCTTCGTCTGGGGCGACGATAACGTTGAGTTCCTGCGCAAACGTTTCCAGGCGCTGCAAAAAAGTACCCTGTTCCGTGGCATGAACTATTCAGAAGATCGCGACCAGATCACCCAGTGGATTCCGTTGGTGATGAATGGCCGTGACAGCAAACAGAAAGTGGCTGCCACCTGGACCGAAATGGGCACCGACGTCAACTTCGGTGAAGTGACGCGTCAACTGATTGCCTCTTTACAGAAGAAAGCCAATTTCCGCCTGCGTCTGCGTCAGGAAGTGCGTGATATCAAGCGCCTGAGCGATGGCCGCTGGCAAGTGACGCTGCATAATCTGGCCAGCGGTGAAAATCGCCAGCTGATCACGCGGCAGCTGTTTATCGGTGCGGGCGGTGCCGCGCTGCCACTGCTGCAAAAATCCGGCATCCCGGAAGTGAAAGGCTACGCCGGTTTCCCGGTGGGCGGTTCCTTCCTCGTGACCGAGAATCCAGAAGTGGTGCAACAACACATGGCGAAGGTGTACGGCAAAGCCAGCGTTGGCGCACCTCCGATGTCGGTACCACACGTGGATACGCGTGTGCTGGATGGTAAGCAGGTGCTGCTGTTTGGCCCGTTCGCCACCTTCTCGACCAAATTCCTGAAACAGGGTTCGCTGCTCGATATGTTCGGCGCGATGAACGGCAGTAACCTGTTACCGATGATGCAGGTCGGCCTGAAGAGTTTCGACCTGGTGAAATATCTGGTCGATCAAGTGCTGCAAAGCGATGACGATCGGATGGAAGCGCTGCGTGCTTATGTACCGCAGGCTAAGCAGGAAGACTGGCGTTTGGTCACTGCCGGCCAGCGTGTACAGATCATCAAAAACGATGAGAAAGAGGGCGGCGTACTGCGTTTAGGCACGGAAGTTGTGACCTCTGAAGATGGTTCGATTTCAGCCCTGCTCGGCGCTTCGCCAGGGGCATCTACTGCAGCGCCGATTATGCTGGAGCTGATGGCGAAAGCCTTCCCTGAGCAGATGCGTTCACCTGAGTGGCAGACCAAAATCCGCGCGGTGATCCCAACCTGGGGCCGTAAAATGAACGGTGACGTAGCGCTGACCGAGAAGATTCTGGCGGAAACCAGCCGCGTACTGCAGCTCGATTACGCACCAATCGTTACGCCTGACGCAGCCAACGACGAAGCCCGCGAGACGGCGCACGTGGTGGGGAAGTAACCAGTCAATCCTGATTGCTGTGAATACTGATAAGGCCGCGCAAGCGGCCTTTTTAATGGCTAAATGCGAGAAATATCCCAAATTGGGATATAAGTTTGCTATAGTCCCAATGCGGGACTAAGATGCGCGTCATGAGAATCATATCGGTACGGACACTCAGGGAGTTCATGACGGCGAACCCCGACTCAGCTCAGCCGTTGAGAGCCTGGATTGATGAAGCACAAAAGGCCAACTGGTCCAGTCCGGCAGACATCAAGGATCAATACCGCAGCGCCAGCATTCTGAAAGGCAGTCGCGTGGTGTTTAACATTAAGGGAAATGATTATCGACTGGTTGCGGCCATCGCCTACCCACAGAAGCTGATTTTCATAAAGTTTATCGGCACACACCGGGAGTACGATGCCATTGATGCAAACACAGTGGAGCAACGTAAATGACACTGACCATTAAACCCATTCACACCGAACTCGATTACGAAACGGCACTTGAAGCCATCTCTCCGCTCTTTGATGATGTGCCTGAGCTGGGCACGCCAGAAAGCGATTATATGATTGTGATGAGTATGCTAATTGAAGCATGGGAGAAAGAGCACTACCCCATTGAAGCTGCCGATCCGATTGAAGCGATTAAATTTCGTATGGAGCAACAGGGATTAACAGCCAAAGATCTGGAACCTGCCATTGGTCGTCGTAATCGCGTTTATGAAGTATTAAATGGCAAGCGCTCTTTGTCTCTGGAGATGATTCGCAATCTGCATAAGCAGTTTGGCATTCCTTTAGAGAGCCTGGTGGGTCTTTAAAATTGCGAAGGGCGCCAATGATAGCGCCCCATTTGCTTCCGTTGCATGTCTGGTTTCAGCTCAGCAGCACCGCGTCGTACAGCATCCAGGCCGTGGTGGCCACCAGCGACAGTGCCATCAGACTGTTAAACGCCTGACGTTTCCACGCCACCTGCAGATGACTGCGCAGACGATCCCCCATCGCGGCCCAGATCAGGATGCAAGGTAAGTTCAATGCGGCAAACCCCAGTAATACCGTGATGACGCCGTTGCTGTTGGCGTACATCAGCGCCACGTTAGTCACCATTAGCCAGGCCTTGGGATTCACCGCCTGAAAACAGATGCCGCCCACCAGCGTCATCGGGCGTGGACGTTCACGCGCTTCTGGTGCTGCGGCCCGAAAGATTTTCCATGACAGCCACAGCAAATAGCTGCACCCCACCACCGTTAATGGCAAACGAATGGATGCCATCCAGTGCAGCAACACATCCAACGCCATGCTAGCCAGCAGCATTTGTATCGCACAGCCGAGCAGAATGCCAAACAGCATGGGCAGCGTGCGTTTAAAACCAAAATTGACGCCCGATGTAGCGAGCAGCAGGTTGTTCGGTCCGGGGGTGATCGACATCACCGTGACGTAGCTGAAGAATGAAGGGTCGAGCATGATGCGCTTCCTGATGGTTCAAAGTTAACATCATGCTAATGCGTGCCGGGCAATGGAAACAGAGACACAAAACGACTATTGTAATGGATACAGTTTGCTTTATTTTAGATTGTACCCATTGCACGCGGAGGCTTTTGTGTCCCTTCCCCTTTCATCCGGTCAAACGCTCTATCAGCAGCTGGCAGATAGCTTTGCCGAGTCGATTCATCAAGGCACGCTGAAGCCGGGCAAACGGCTGCCCGCTATTCGCCGCGTGGCACAATCGCATCAGGTTAGTGTCAATACTGTGCTCAATGCCTGGCAAATTCTTGAAGATCGCGGCCTGATAGAAGCGCGTCCGCAATCGGGCTATTACGTGCGTGGTGTGATGCCGGCCGTGACGCGTCCGGTCAAACCGCTGCCCGCGAAAATCAACGACCCCAGCACGCAGAAACTGGAACTGATTGAGCAGGTGTTTGCCGCGCAGAATAATGCCGATTACACCAATATCTCTCTGGCCTGTCCGCAGGATGGCACCTTCTATCCGGCAGCACGCTTAGGCCGAATTACCTCAGCCATTTTACGGCACAATCCCGACATCATCGGGCGCTATGCGCTTCCGCCTGGTAGTGAGCGCTTACGGGAGGAGATAGCGCGCCGCAGTCTGCACACCGGCATCAATCTGACTGCGCAAGAGATCACCCTCACCCACGGCTGCATGGAAGCCTTACAACTGGCGCTGCGTGCGGTCACGAAACCTGGCGATTGCATTGGGCTGGAATCCCCCACTTACTTCTTCCTGTTCCCACTGCTGGCGTCACTGGGCCTGAAAGCACTGGAAATCCCCACCGATCCACAGCAAGGACTGTCGCTGGACGCGCTGGAGATGCTGCTGCAGGAGAAGCGTATTCAGGCGCTGATCGCCATGCCCGGCGCGCAGAATCCTCTTGGCTATGTGATGCCACTGGAGAATAAGAAGCGGCTGGCAAAGTTAGTGAATACTTACCACGTTCCATTGCTGGAAGATGGGCTGTATGACGAGTTGCAGTTTGACTGGCCTCTATCACCGCCGGTGAAAGCCTTTGATAGCGAGGGCTGGGTGATTTACTGCACCAGCTTTACCAAAACGGTGGCGCCGGATTTCCGCGTGGGCTGGACCGCTGCCGGCCGCTTCCATCAGGCCATCGCCCGTTTGAAAGCCGTCTCTTCCATGTCTGAGTCGCGCCTATTGTGTGAGACCCTCGCCGAATTTCTGGCAAGCGGTGGCTACGACCATCATTTGCGATCGCTACGCCGTCGCTATGCCGCCAATCTCGATGCGGCGCGCGGCATCATGGCGCGCCATTTTCCGCAGGGAACCCGCGCTACCCTGCCCAAAGGAGGTTTTGTGTTTTGGGTGGAGTTGCCCGGAAAAGTGGATACCGTGGAGATGTTCCACCGGTTATTGCAGGAGCAGATTTGCGTGACGCCGGGAGCGCTCTACTCGCTGAGCGACCGTTATAAACATGCACTGCGCCTCTCCTGCTGTTATCCGTTTGATGAGCGTTATACGTGGGCACTAAAACGCACCGGTGCGCTAGCCTGCGAAATCACAGGCCTGGCACCGGGACAGGATCAAGGCTTGCCGTTGCGGCCCCAGGTGGTGTAACCCTCACGCTCGGTCAGACGCTCGTAATAGAGCTGCACGGCTGGAAATTCAGGGTGCTCCAGTGGGGTTTCAAACCAGCGATTGACCGCAAGCCCCACCGGAATGTCTGCCAGCGAGAAGTTGCGTCCTGCGACGTAGCGCCCGGTTTTTTGCAGATGCTGGTCAAGAATATTCATGGTGTGCGCCCAGCCTTTAATCGCGGCGGCCAGCAAACGCGGATCTTGATGGGCGGGCGAGTTGCGCACCAGTGACATAAACGCATAGCGCCAGGAAGTATTGAGTTCGGTGGCTTGCCAGTCCATCCACTGATCCACCGGTGCACGCGCTCGTGGGTTTTCAGGATAGAGCCAGTCGCCGCCGTTGCTGTTGGCGAGATAGCGCAGAATGGCGTTGGATTCCCACATCACGAAGTCATCTTCGATGATCACCGGCACCATGGCATTAGGGTTGAGCGCCATGAATTCCGCCGAGTGCAGCGATTGCGGGTCTTCACCCCAGGGTTCGAGCTCATACGCGAGATCCAGTTCTGAACACAACCACAGAACTTTGCGCACGTTGATTGAAGAAGTACGACCAAGAACTTTTAACATAGCGGACTCCGATTCCAGAATTCTTAACCTATTCATAGTCCTGTTGACTGACATTAGCAATCTGCAGGATGTAAATCAGGATTTCAGAGTGCCTCAACCAGCAAGGAGTGAAAATGAAAGTCGCGTTTAAGCAGGTGGATGTGTTTACCTCATCAGCGTTTAAAGGTAATCCGCTGGCAGTCATCATGGATGCAGAGGGATTAAGTGACGCCCAACTGGCTGCTATCGCCCGCTGGACCAATTTGTCGGAAACCACCTTTGTCCTGCCACCACAGGATGCTGCAGCCGATTATCGGGTGCGCATTTTTACCACTGAAGGGGAATTGCCCTTTGCCGGTCATCCGACGCTGGGCACGGCTCACGCCTTGCTGGAAGCGGGATGGACAGTGAAAACACCGGGTAAGATCGTGCAGGAGTGCGGCGTTGGCCTGGTGGATGTGCGCATTAGCGAGGATGGTGCGCTGGCCTTCGCCGCCCCCGACGTCACGCTGACGCCATTTGATGACGCGTTGATGAGCAGCGCACTGAACAGCGAAGCCTTTGATACCCACCAGACGCCGACCATTGTCGATATGGGGATTCGCTGGCTGCTAATCCCGATGAACAGCGCGCAGGCGGTGTTGGATGTGCAGGCCAGCGCAGCGGATCTGCTGCGTTTGCAAAAACATGCCGACGTCAATGGCACTGCGCTGTTTGGCCCACTGCCAGAGGAGTGCGGCGAGCAGTATGAGGTGCGCGCGCTGCTGGTTGAGAACGGCAGCCTGACCGAAGATCCGGTAACAGGCAGCGCCAACGCCTGTCTGGCGCGCTATTTCGCGGCGCAGGGGAAAACCGAGGATTATCGCGCGCGTCAAGGCAGCGCTATCCAGCGTGAAGGGCGCATTCAGGTGAGTTTTAGCGGTGATAGCATCTGGATTGGCGGCCAGACAGTGACCGTGATTGACGGGACGATCGAGATCTAAAAACACGCGCAATACATTGCGCCGCTACGGCCCTCTGCATGGCTACATAGCGGCGCGATTGAGATCTCAAACATGGGCAATTAACGACCAACCGCATGATTGCGTAGCAGGGCGATTGAGATCTCAAACACGCGCAATAAATTGCGGCGCTACGGCCATTCAAAGGAGTGCGTAGCGCCGCGATTTATCGTGCATGAATGCCGCGTCACTCAGCGTGCATGATTACAGCGACTGTCCGCCTGACGCTTCGATGCGCTGCGCGGTGATCCAGCCGGTTTCTTCGCTCAGGATGGCGCTGATCGCGTCACCAATATCATCCGGTTGACCCACACGGCCCAGCGATGTCACCGAGGCAATGTGATCGTTAAGATCTTTGGTGTCACGCACGCGTCCACCGCCGAAGTCAGTTTCAATCGCACCCGGTGCCAGAATATTGACGCGAATGCGGCGCTCGCCCAGCTCTTTGGCCTGATAGCGCGTCAGCACTTCCATCGCCCCTTTCACCGAGGCATAGGTGCCTGAGCCCGGCAACGTCATGCGCGTTAATCCGCTGGAGATGTTCAGGATGCGACCACCATCAACGATCAACGGCAGCAGCTTCTGCGTCAGGAAGTAAGGCCCTTTGAAATGCACATTGATCAGCGCATCAAATTCTTCTTCCGTGGTTTCTGCAAACAGCTTGTAGTGACCGTGACCGGCGTTGTTCACTAAATAATCAAAGTTGTCGCGCTGCCAGGTTTTTTGCAGTGCTTCTCTCACCTGTGCCACGAAAGTGTTAAAGGTGCTGCTGTCGCCAACATCCAGCTGCAGTGCCACAGCACGCGCGCCCAGCGCCTCAATCTCTTTCACCACGGCCTGCGCTTCTTCCGCGTGACCACGATAGGTGAAAAGAATATCGACACCTTTGGCCGCCAGTTTCAGCGCACCATTCTTGCCCAAACCGCGGTTGCCGCCGGTAATCAATGCAATTTTATGACTCATGTTTCGCTCCAGGTGGAAAATTGAACACGGGATAAGGATATTCGTTATAAATTGATCTATAAACGCAGAGGAATACGCAGCACTGTTTCACTAACAACAACAATCGGTGAACAGCATGGATAAAATTCACGCAATGCAGGTTTTTGTGCGGGTGGCAGAAATGGGCAGTTTTACCCGTGCAGCTGAAAGTCTTGGACTACCAAAAGGCAGCGTATCGCGCCAGCTTCAGGCGCTGGAAAATCAAATGGGCACGCGTCTGCTGCATCGCACCACCCGACGTGTTCATCTCACCCAGGATGGGCTGGTCTACTACGATCGTTGTCTTGATCTGTTGTCGATGCTCGACGATATGGACAGCCTGTTCCAGCACGACCCCGCCACCCTGAGCGGCAAGTTGCGCGTCGATATGTCGGTGGCCATGGCCACCGGATTTATCCTGCCGCGTTTGCCTGAGTTTCTGCAGCATTATCCCGGCATCGAAATTGAGCTTAGCAGCAGCGATCGCCAGGTGGATGTGATTCGTGAAGGTTTTGACTGCGTGATCCGCGTGGGCGAGCTGAAAGATTCGGGTCTGATTGCGCGAAAAATCGGATCACATGCCTTGATTAACTGCGCCAGTCCCGACTACCTTTCCCGCTTCGGCATGCCGGTGCGCCTCGAAGATCTGGCACAGCACGCGATGGTGCATTACACCCAGCAGCTGGGGCAGCCCTCTTTGGGGTTTGAATATTTTGATGGTAAGCAGTGCCACTATGTTCAGACCGGCGGCGTGGTGACGGTGAACAGCACCGAAACTTATCGTGCCGCCTGCATCGCGGGTTTAGGCATTATTCAGGTGCCCGCGATTGGCGTGCAGCCACTGCTAGAATCAGGCCAGTTAGTGGAAGTGCTGCATCACTTCCCGGCTAAGCCGATGCCGATTTCGTTGCTTTACCCACATCGCCGCAACGTAGCACGCCGCGTGCGGGTGTTTATGGAGTGGCTGAGTCAGGTGTTGCAGGAGTATGTGACATAAAGGGCTATAATTTTAATTTCGCAGTGAACAGGATGATTATCGTCTATGACAGACAAACCTAACCAAGAATCCACGGCTGAAAAGAAGCCGCTTATTGATATCAAGACCGGTAACAAAACCGTGGATGGCTCAATCCAGAACGTGTCGCGCTTTGCGACCTGGTTCCAGGCCATTCCGGCGGTGGCGCATTTTATACGCGCGCTGGATCGGTTTAACGATCGCCTCGGCAGTCAGTTTGGTGCGGCGATCACTTACTTCTCCTTCCTATCTCTGATACCGATTTTGATGGTCTCCTTTGCGGCAGTCGGTTTTGTGCTGGCGTCGAATCAGGATTTACTCACCGAGTTGATCAACAAAATCGTTAACAGCATCAGCGATCCTACGCTGGCCACTACGCTAAAGAACACCGTGAACACCGCGATTCAGCAGCGCGCGACGGTCGGGTTAACCGGTTTGCTGCTGGCACTTTACTCCGGCATCAACTGGATGGGCAATTTGCGCGAGGCGGTGCGTGCGCAGTCGCGTGATGTTTGGGAGCGTAAGCCGGACGATCAAGAGAAGTTGTGGAAGAAGTATGCGCGTGATTTGGTGTCGTTGCTCGGCCTGATGCTGGCATTGGTGATTACGCTGTCGCTGACCTCCATTGCCGGTGCCGCGCAGAATGCCATCGTTAACGCGTTGGGATTAGAGGATATCGAGTGGCTGCGTCCGGCGATGACCATTATTGCGCTGTCGATCTCCATTTTTGCCAACTATCTGTTGTTCCTGTGGATTTTCTGGATTCTTCCGCGCCACAAGCCGCGCAAAAAAGCGCTGTTTCGCGGCACGCTGCTGGCGGCGATTGGCTTTGAGGTGATTAAGTTTGTGATGACGCTGACGCTGCCAAAGCTGGCCACTTCGCCTTCTGGTGCAGCCTTTGGTTCGGTGCTGGGATTAATGGCGTTCTTTTACTTCTTCGCCCGTCTGACACTGTTCTGCGCCGCGTGGATCGCCACCGCAAAATACAAGGATGATAAAGAGATGCCGCAGCCGCATCAGGGCAATTAACATCGCAAATTTGTTACATTTGCCCTAACAGCTAAAAATGTCTCCTGCGGGCTATTATTTCAGCAAAAACCAGCAGGAAACGCTAAAGGGTCACTTTAATTTGGCCCTTTTGCAGAGATTCCCGCCAAAAAAGTGACACTTCCCGTTCCCATCCCCCGCCGATTGCCACAACTCAGAAATTATCCACTTTTTCGCCGAAAATGCCTGTTCTGGCGCGGGTTTTCGTCATTGAATGCCGCAAAACAGGTGCGTAAGATTCTCTGTCTACATTTACAATTAAGAAACAGTCATGCAAGCCTCCATCACAGAAACACTCGACAAAAAACACGACGACACGCCCGTAAACTCACGCGGCAAAGTGGTCGTGGCATCGCTTGTCGGCACCGCGATCGAATTCTTCGATTTCTATATTTATGCCACTGCGGCAGTGATCATTTTCCCGCACATTTTCTTCCCGCAGGGCGATCCCACCGTCGCGACGCTACAGTCGCTGGCGACCTTCGCTATCGCCTTTGTCGCGCGTCCAATTGGTTCTGCGCTGTTCGGCCACTTCGGCGACCGTGTCGGCCGTAAAGCGACGTTGGTAGCATCGCTGCTGACCATGGGCGTCTCCACGGTATTGATCGGCCTGCTACCGAGCTATCAAACCATTGGCGTCGCCGCTCCACTGCTGCTGGCGCTGGCGCGTTTTGGTCAGGGTCTGGGCTTGGGTGGTGAATGGGGCGGTGCGGCTCTGCTGGCAACCGAGAATGCCCCCGCGAAGAAACGTGCGCTCTATGGCTCTTTCCCACAGCTCGGCGCGCCGATTGGCTTCTTCTTCGCTAACGGTACTTTCCTGCTGCTCTCCTGGTTGCTGACCGATGAGCAGTTCATGAACTGGGGCTGGCGTGTGCCGTTTATCCTTTCTGCCGTACTGGTACTGATTGGTCTGTATGTGCGCGTTTCGCTGCATGAAAGCCCGGTGTTCGCCAAAGTGCAGAAAGAGAACAAGCAGGTCAAAATGCCCATCGGCACGCTGTTGAGCAAGCATCTGACCGCTACGATTCTTGGCACCTTCATCATGCTGGCGACCTATACGCTGTTCTACATCATGACCGTGTACTCGATGAGTTACGGCACTGCACCGGCGCCAGCGGGCTTAGGCTTTTCTCGTAATAGCTTCCTGTGGATGCTGATGGTAGCGGTGATTGGTTTTGGTGTCATGGTACCGATTGCGGGCCTGCTGGCTGATCGTTATGGCCGCCGTCGCACCATGATCACTATTACCCTGATGATTATCGCCTTTGCACTGATGTTCCCGGTGCTGTTGGGTTCCGGTTCGCAAATTCTGGTGATGGGCTTCCTGCTGCTGGGTCTGAGCATTATGGGTCTCACCTTTGGGCCGATGGGCGCGCTGCTGCCAGAGCTGTTCCCGACCGAAGTGCGTTATACCGGCGCGTCGTTCTCGTATAACCTGTCGTCAATTCTCGGGGCGTCGGTTGCGCCTTATATTGCGACATGGTTGAACGCTAACTACGGTTTGCAGGCGGTCGGTTTCTATCTGGCTTCCATGGCCGTGCTGACGCTGATTGCACTGATTGCCTGTAAAGAGACGCGCCATCAGACGCTGTACGAAGCGGTGTGATGGTTGCAGATTGATTTGAGGTACCCGGCTCAGGCCTAATGCTCGTCAGTTAACGCCCTATATGCAAAGGCTGTCACTGTTAAAGTGGCAGCTTTTTTGTTTGGGTACGAATGCCGGAGTGCTGGCCTGCGCACCTCTGCTGCTGCCGGGCCGTCCTCGCGCCGCTGACGCGGTGCCATCGGCTTTCACGTCGTGCTGACGGACCGTTCGGGTAAGGCCATCCTGGCCAAGCCGAACTGCCAGTTGCATCCATGCACCTGGCTCCTGGCCCAACGTAAAAGCCTCAGCGCTGCGGATAGCCCTTGCAGCAGCAGAGGCGCTCTGGCCTCCACTATCGTGCCCTTTTTTACCACACGCACTGAAGCTTAAGAGCAGGCTGGGGCCGTACAGGGGCTGGCAATCCGCAGCGCTGAACGTAGTGAGTATGCCATGATAGCCCGCAGCTACCGTCTTGAACGTCAAGCCGCTACTGCGTTATCACCCGTCGCTTAAATGACCCAAAACACACGGACTGCGTAATCGCCATGGCATTGCGGCTTGTAGAGTTATGTCGTGGCTGGCTGTGAGAAACCTATCTGATCAGGCATAAAAAAACCCCGGCAAGCCGGGGTTCTTCTTATGCTGAAAACTGTGTCGCGCGTGGCTTAGCCAGCAACCGCGATACGTTTCATGTCGGTCATGTAGCCACGCAGTTTGCGGCCAACCGCTTCGATTGGGTGCTGACGAACGGCTTCGTTGACGTCACGCAGCTGTGCGTTATCAACCTGAGTGCCTTCGATTGCTTTACCCAGATCGCCCGGCTGCAGCGTGGTCATGAACTCTTTCAGCAGCGGTACTGCCGCGAAGGAGAACAGGTAGTTACCGTATTCTGCAGTATCAGAGATAACCACGTTCATTTCATACAGACGCTTACGTGCGATGGTGTTCGCGATCAGCGGCAGCTCGTGCAGTGATTCGTAGTAAGCCGACTCTTCAATGATGCCTGCGTCGATCATGGTTTCGAAGGCCAGCTCAACGCCCGCTTTCACCATGGCAACCATCACAACGCCTTTATCGTAGTATTCCTGCTCTTCGATTTTGCCGTCGAACTGTGGTGCGTTCTCGAATGCAGTTGCACCGGTCTCTTCACGCCAGGTCAGCAGGTTTTTGTCGTCGTTCGCCCAGTCAGCCATCATACCGGAAGAGAATTCGCCCGAGATGATGTCATCCATGTGCTTCTGGAACAGCGGAGCCATGATGGTTTTCAGCTGCTCAGACAGTGCGTAAGCACGGATTTTCGCCGGGTTAGACAGGCGATCCATCATCAGGGTGATACCACCGAATTTCAGTGATTCGGTGATGGTTTCCCAGCCGAACTGAATCAGTTTTTCGGTATAAGCCGCATCGTGACCTTCAGCCACCAGCTTGTCAAAGCACAGCAGAGAACCGGCCTGCAGCATACCGCACAGGATAGTCTGCTCGCCCATCAGGTCAGATTTCACTTCTGCAACGAAGGAAGATTCCAGGACGCCAGCACGGTCGCCGCCGGTTGCAGCAGCCCAGGCTTTAGCAATCGCCAGGCCTTCACCTTTTGGATCGTTTTCTGGGTGAACCGCAATCAGGGTTGGAACACCGAAACCACGCTTGTACTCTTCACGCACTTCAGTACCTGGGCACTTCGGTGCAACCATCACCACAGTGATATCTTTACGAATGGTTTCGCCCGATTCAACGATGTTGAAACCGTGTGAGTAACCCAGCGCTGCGCCATCTTTCATCAGAGGCTGAACCGCCTGAACCACTGCTGAGTGCTGTTTGTCTGGCGTCAGGTTAACGACCAGATCCGCCTGTGGGATCAGCTCTTCGTAGGTGCCTACTTTGAAGCCGTTATCGGTCGCTTTGCGGAAAGAAGCACGCTTTTCAGCGATCGCTTCAGCACGCAGTGCATAAGCGATGTCCAGACCGGAGTCACGCATGTTCAGGCCCTGGTTCAGACCCTGAGCGCCACAGCCAACGATAACGACTTTTTTGCCTTTCAGGAAGCTTGCGCCGTCTGCGAACTCATCGCGAGACATGAAACGACATTTGCCTAACTGCGCTAACTGGTTGCGCAGATTCAATGTGTTGAAGTAGTTAGCCATGGGTACTCCGGTTAGATGTTGTGATTGCTTTTGTTCGGTAACGACACCCTGTTCAGTGCCGCGAATGACCCCATCATATGACAGGAAATCTATTGCTTAAATTGATATATTAGCAAGGTCACATTGCAGAATTTGCAACAACCCTTTGAGGTGAAACGCGCATGGATTTACGAGACCTGAAGCTCTTTCTTCATCTGGCCGAAAGCTGTCACTTTGGTCGCACCGCGCGTGCTATGCACGTCAGTCCCTCCACGCTCTCGCGCCAGATTCAGCGCCTTGAAGAAGATGTGGGTCACGCGCTGTTTCTGCGCGATAACCGCACCGTCACGCTCACTGAAGCCGGTGAACGCCTCAAGCAGTTTGCTCAGCAAACCTTATTGCAATATCAACAACTGCGCCACGTGATGGATCTGAACGGCCCGTCCCTAAGCGGCGAACTGCGCATATTTTGCTCGGTGACCGCCGCTTACAGCCATTTGCCGCCGATTCTCGACCGCTTCCGCGCCGAACATCCGCAGGTGGAAATCAAACTCACCACCGGCGATGCCGCCGACGCAATTGAGATGGTGCAATCTGGCGAGGCAGATTTGGCCATTGCCGGACGTCCGGAATCGCTGCCCGCCAGCATCGACTTCACGCCGCTCGCCATTCTTCCGCTGGTGCTGATCGCGCCCGCCCTGCCGTGTGCGGTGCGCAGCCAGGCCACACAGGCGCAACCTGATTGGTCGCAGATTCCGTTTATTGTGCCGGAACAAGGCCCGGTGCGGCGCGGTATCGATTTGTGGTTCCGTCGCCATCGCATCCCCAATCCGCAAATTTATGCCACGGTGTCCGGGCATGAGGCGATTGTCTCAATGGTGGCGCTGGGATGTGGTATTGCGCTACTGCCAGATGTGGTGCTGGAGAACAGCCCGGAGCCGGTACGCAATCGCGTACTGACGCTGGAGAATGTGGAGTCGGTCGCGCCGCTGGAACTGGGCGTCTGTGTACAAAAAAAGCGGCTCGGGGAGCCGCTTATCAGTGCTTTCTGGAACCTGCTGTAACTACTGCCCAGCGAGGAAGAAACGGAACGCCGGGTTGTTCGCCTCATCGTGCCATTCGTAGCCCAACGCCGTGAGATGCGTTTCAAAATCCGGCTCTTGATCGTTGGCTTCGAAGGCCGCCAGCACACGACCAAAATCGGTGCCGTGGCTGCGATAGTGGAACAGCGAGATATTCCAGTGCGCGCCCAGCGTCTGCAGGAATTTCAGCAGCGCGCCGGGTGCTTCCGGGAACTCAAAGCTAAACAGACGTTCGCGCAACGGTTTCGACGGACGACCGCCCACCATGTAGCGCACATGCAGTTTCGCCATCTCGTCATCCGACAGATCCACGACGTTATAGCCACTCTCATTCAGTTGACTGATGATCTCGCTGCGCTCTTCCAGACCGCGCGTTAAACGCACGCCGACGAAGATGCAGGCGTTATCGGCATCCGCATAACGGTAGTTAAACTCGGTGATCGATCGGCCACCCAGCGTCTGGCAGAACTTGAGGAAACTGCCCTGCTGTTCGGGAATCGTTACCGCCAGCAACGCTTCGCGCTGTTCGCCAATTTCGCAGCGTTCCGACACATAGCGCAGACCGTGGAAGTTGACGTTGGCGCCCGACAAGACGTGCGCGAGGCGCTCGCCTTTGATGTCGTGCTGCTGGATGTACTTCTTCATGCCCGCCAGCGCCAGCGCACCCGAAGGTTCCGCTACCGCACGCACATCTTCGAACAGGTCTTTCACTGCCGCGCAGATGGCATCGCTATCCACAGTGATGATGTCATCGAGATACTCTTTGCACAGACGGAAAGTCTCGTTGCCGATGCGCTTCACCGCCACACCTTCAGCAAACAAGCCGACACGCGCCAAATCCACCGGCTCGCCCGCGTCCAGCGCCGCTTTCAAACAGGCTGAGTCTTCCGACTCTACCGCGATCACTTTGATCTGCGGCATCAGCTGTTTGATCAGCACCGCCACGCCAGCTGCCAGGCCACCACCGCCGACCGGCACGAACACGCGATCGATATGTGCATCTTGTTGCAGCAGTTCCATGGCCAGCGTGCCCTGCCCGGCAATCACTGCCGGATGGTCAAACGGTGGCACAAAGGTGTAACCCTGCTGCTCGGCCAACTCGATAGCTTTGGCTTTTGCCTCGTCGAAGTTAGCACCAAACAGATAAACCTCACCGCCAAATGCGCGCACTGCATCAACCTTGATGTCTGCCGTGGCCACCGGCATCACAATCAGTGATTTGATGCCAAGCCGACTCCCCGAAAGTGCCACACCCTGTGCGTGGTTACCGGCCGAAGCCGTAATCACGCCGCGTGCTTTTTGCTCTTCGGTCAGTCCGGCAATCATCGCGTAGGCCCCACGCAGCTTGAAGCTGTGTACTGCCTGGCGATCCTCACGCTTCACCAAAATGGTGTTGCCGAGACGCGATGAAATTTTTTCCATTTTTTGCAGCGGCGTGACCTGCGCAATTTCATACACAGGCGCACGCAGCACCGCGCGCAAATACTCCGCGCCGTTAGGCGACGCGGGTAGCGGTTGAGACTCAGCCATTCGTTGTTAGCCTCCCAGCTTGGACTTATCGCGCACCGCACCTTTGTCAGCACTGGTCGCGAGTGATGCATAAGCACGCAGCGCGAAGGAGACGGCACGTTCGCGGTTATGTGGCGTGTAAGCCGCTTCGCCACGCGCCAACTCTTTTTCACGACGAGCGTGGATTTCGTTGTCTGGCAGATCCAGATGGATACGACGGTTCGGGATATCCAGCTCAATCATGTCGCCATCCTGGATCAGCGCAATGGTGCCGCCGCTCGCCGCTTCAGGTGAGATGTGACCCACAGAGAGACCGGAAGAACCGCCGGAGAAGCGACCATCGGTGATCAACGCACAAGCTTTACCCAAGCCCATGGATTTCAGATAGGTGGTCGGATAGAGCATTTCCTGCATGCCCGGACCGCCTTTTGGCCCTTCGTAACGGATGACAACGCAATCGCCAGCCACAACTTTGCCGCCAAGGATCGCTTCTACCGCATCATCCTGGCTTTCGTAAACTTTTGCCGGGCCCTTAAAGGTCAGCAACTCAGCGTCAACGCTGGCGGTTTTTACGATACAACCATCTTCAGAGATGTTGCCGTACAGCACGGCCAGACCGCCATCCTGAGAAAACGCGTGTTCGCGGGTACGGATACAACCATTTTCACGGTCATCATCCAGCGTGTCCCAACGGCAATCCTGTGAGAAGGCTTGGGTGGTGCGGATACCCGCTGGGCCCGCGCGGAACATTTTCTTCACTGCTTCGTCTTGGGTCAGCATGATGTCGTACTGATCCAGGGTTTCACGCATGCTCTGCTGCAGAACGTTGCGCGCACTGGTGTCGATCAGCCCTGCACGATCCAGCTCGCCCAGAATCGCGACAACGCCACCGGCACGGTGCACATCTTCCATGTGATATTTCGGCGTACTCGGTGCCACTTTGCACAGGTGCGGCACTTTGCGCGACAGGCGATCGATATCCGACATGTTGAATTCGATTTCGCCTTCCTGCGCTGCTGCCAGCAAGTGCAGAACGGTGTTGGTGGAACCGCCCATGGCGATATCCAGCGTCATGGCGTTCTCAAACGCGGCTTTGGTGGCGATGTTGCGTGGCAATACGCGCTCATCATCCTGCTCGTAATACTTTTTGGTCAGGCTAACGATGCGCTTACCGGCGTTGAGGAACAGCTCTTTACGGTCGGCGTGGGTCGCCAACAGTGAACCGTTGCCCGGCTGCGCCAGACCCAGCGCTTCGGCCAGACAGTTCATGGAGTTCGCGGTGAACATCCCTGAGCAAGAACCACAGGTTGGGCAGGCAGAGCGTTCGATTTTATCGCTGTCTTCATCGCTGACGTTCGGGTTAGCGCCCTGAATCATCGCATCAACCAAGTCCAGCTTGATGATTTTATCGGACAGTTTGGTCTTACCGGCTTCCATCGGACCGCCGGAGACAAAGATCACTGGGATGTTGAGGCGCAGTGACGCCATCAGCATGCCGGGGGTGATTTTGTCGCAGTTAGAGATACACACCATGGCATCGGCGCAGTGCGCGTTCACCATGTACTCCACGGAATCGGCGATCAGCTCGCGCGAAGGCAGTGAATACAGCATGCCGCCATGACCCATGGCGATACCGTCATCCACCGCGATGGTGTTGAACTCTTTGGCGACACCACCGGCGGCTTCGATTTGCTCAGCCACCAGCTTGCCCATATCGCGCAAGTGCACGTGGCCCGGCACGAATTGGGTGAATGAGTTAACCACGGCGATAATCGGTTTACCGAAATCGGCGTCGGTCATTCCTGTGGCGCGCCACAGGGCGCGTGCACCCGCCATGTTACGACCATGGGTGGTGGTGGCAGAACGGTACTTAGGCATGCTCTATTTACTCCAGTCTGAAATATGACGCGGGCGCAGCGGCACCCGCGTAACTGTCTTGTTATGGATTAACTTGATCCAACCAGCCGTACTTGTCTTCGGTTTCGCCCGTGAACAGGCCGAAGAATGCGCTCTGAATTTTGGTGGTCACTGGACCGCGTTTGCCCGCACCGACCTGAATGCCGTCAACGCTACGTACCGGGGTGATTTCTGCCGCAGTACCCGACATGAACACTTCATCAGCCAGATACAGAGATTCACGCGACAGCGTTTGCTCACGCACTTCGATACCCAGATCAATCGCCAGTTTGATGATGGCGTCACGAGTGATGCCCGGCAGTGCTGAAGAAGTGAACGGTGGTGTGAACAGAATGCCATCTTTCACTTCGAACAAGTTTTCGCCAGCACCTTCTGAAATATAGCCGTTGGTGTCGAGAGCGATACCTTCCTGATAACCGTGGCGACGCGCTTCGCTGCCGACCAACAGTGAGGAGAGGTAGTTACCACCGGCTTTAGCCGCGGTTGGCAGGGTATTCGGTGCAACACGGTTCCATGAAGACACCATCGCATCGATACCGTTTTCCAGTGCTTCAGCACCCAGGTAAGCACCCCATGGGAAAGCAGCGATGATCACGTCGGTGGTGTAGCCATCTGGTGGGTTCACACCCAGGCCTACGTCGCCAACAAACGCCAATGGACGAATGTAAGCGCTTTTCAGCTTGTTCACACGAATCACTTCGCGGCACGCTTCCATCAGCTCATCAACAGAGGCGGCGATAGGAAAACGATAGATTTTGGCGGAGTCGTGCAGACGTTGCATGTGTTCACGGTGACGGAACACCACTGGGCCTTTATGTGAGTCGTAGCAACGCACGCCCTCAAACACAGAAGTACCGTAGTGCAGTGCGTGAGACATGACGCTAACCTTGGCATCTTCCCACTTAACCATCTCCCCGTTGAACCAAATAAAGTCTGCTTTCTTCGTACTCATTGCTATTTCCTTTGGCGACTAAGCGCGGATTTGTTGTGATGTCTGTTGCTGGATCTCGACACAGGCGACATCCATAAGTTTGCTTAACTGCGAAGACAGTAAATCGACAGAACGCTGGCTGGCAACGGTCATCTCGATATTAATGTTCTCAGCGTTGATCGCAGATGCCATGTTCATCGAGCACACCTGGAAACCACGGTGGCGGACGACACGCAAAATGCGCTCCAATATTTCAGGGCGGAAGCGGGCTTCGATAGACAATTGATGCTGATTCATGCGGTTTTCTCCATCATGTTTGCGTTGCTGGCACCCGGCGGTACCAATGGCCAGACGTTCTCATGCTCATCAATCGAAACATGCAGGAAGTAAGGACCTTCACTGTTCAGCAGAGCATCTATCGCGGCGTCGACCTGATCTTTACGGCTAATGTGCTGGCCTGGGATATCAAAGGCGCTGGCCAGCGTGAGGAAATCGGGGTTATCGGTGAGGATGGTTTCGCTGTAACGACCATCAAAGAACAGCTGCTGCCACTGGCGCACCATGCCCAAACGTTGGTTATCCAGCAGCAGGATTTTCACCGGCAGCTTGCCGCGCTTGATGGTGCCCAGTTCCTGGATGTTCATCATGATTGATCCATCACCTGACACGCAGATTACGGTGTCTTCCGGGCGAGCAACCTGCGCACCGATGGCGGCAGGCAGACCGAAGCCCATGGTGCCTAAACCACTCGAGGTGATGAAGTTTTCCGGCGCGGTGAAGCTCATATGCTGTGCAGCCCACATCTGGTGCTGGCCCACATCGGTGGTGACTACGGCGCTATTGGCTTTACGATCGGATAACTGCTTCAGCAGCAGCGGAGCATAGATGGCTTCACCTGGGTGATCGTAACGCCAATCAAACTCGGCTTTCATCGCTTTAACTTCGGTGCGCCAGCCTTCAATCTGCATTGGCATACTCAACGCGGGCAGCACCTGGTTCAAATCACCTTGCAACGAAACGTGCGCGCGACGGAGTTTGTTCAACTCGGCCGGATCGATATCGATATGAATGACGTTCGCATGCGGGGCGAAGGTGTCTAACTTGCCGGTAACGCGGTCATCGAAGCGCGCACCCACCGCAATCAGCAAATCACAGGATTGCACGGCAAGGTTGGCGGCTTTGGTGCCGTGCATACCTAACATGCCGAGATAGAGATCGCTGCTGGCGTCTGCGCTTCCCAGGCCTTTCAACGTGGACACCGTTGGGATGCCGGTTGCTTCAGCCATGGCACGTAATGCAGGCACCGCTTGTGCCATGCCAACACCGCCGCCGATATACAGCATTGGCTTATGCGACTGCGCCATCAATGCGCGGGCTTCCGCGATATGCTCTGGCGAGTGACTGATCGCCTCTTCAACCGGCAGCAAGTGTGGGGTTAAATCGCCACTGGCAATTTGAATGTCTTTCGGGATATCCACCAGAACCGGACCGGGACGGCCAGACTGGGCGATGGCAAAGGCTTCGGCCATCACGGAAGGCAAATCTTCGAGGGATTCAACCAGGAAACTGTGCTTGGTGCAGGCTAATGACAGGCCGAGAACGTCGATTTCCTGGAAGGCATCGGTGCCGATGAACGCAGATGAAACCTGACCGGTGATCGCGACAACCGGGATGGAATCCATAAACGCATCTGCTAAACCGGTGATCAGGTTAGTGGCGCCGGGACCGGAAGTGGCGATACAAACGCCTGTTTTACCGGTGGCACGGGCATAACCAATTGCCGCCATCACTGCACCTTGTTCATGACGACACAGTAGGTGTTCCACGCCGCCATCGTAGAGCGCATCGTACACTGGCATGATTGCGCCGCCAGGATAGCCAAACACTGTGTCGACACTCTGCGCGCGTAAAGCCTGAACTACCCACTTTGCACCTGTCATCGTTATTCTCCTGTATTCCCGGGGGAACAACAGAATTTTATGCTACTGCTCATAATCTGTTCCTCGCTGATTCGCTGATATTTAGCCAGGTCGAAAAAAAACCCCCGGACCTTTCGGTGCGGGGGTTTTTGGAATTCCGGGCTTGATTTTTAAGCCTTTCTTTCTCCAAGCGATGCCCCGCACGGTGGGATAATAATCACCACCACGCTAATCACGACTAGGCTAATCACTTGTAGAAGGGCTTTCATGTGTTGTCTGTTTTTTCGATTGTTCGAAGTAATGCCTACAGAGTTACCATAGTTATCTGCTTATTGACAATAATTTTCATAATGTTTTTTTATGACGCAAGCGATGGGTGTGGGTTATCGCCTTGTAAGTTAAAGGTTATTTTTAGTTGTGAAAAATTTTCATTACGCACACTACGTAACCTCTCTGTTAATTCTGCGATATCGACCCCAATTGCGGCGAAAACATTGTAAAAACCGTCGATTCACTGGAACCCGGCGCTGATGTTTTTAAATCTCATTCGCAATCTGAATTTACTCCTCGCATGATGAAGACAACAAGGAGTGGTTATGTCTTTATCAAAGGTTCTCACTCGCGCGGCGCTCGGTGTGCAGGCGCCATTAGTAACGGTTGAGGTGCATATCAGCAAGGGCTTGCCTGCTTTAACGCTGGTTGGCTTGCCTGAAACCACGGTGAAGGAAGCGCGGGAACGGGTGCGCAGTGCCATTATCAATAGCGGATTCACCTTCCCTGCTAAACGCGTCACCATCAATTTGGCCCCCGCCGATCTGCCAAAAGAGGGAGGACGCTACGACCTTCCCATCGCCATTGCGATTCTCGCGGCCTCAGAGCAGCTTCCTGACGCGAAACTGGCTCACTATGAATTCCTGGGGGAGTTAGCACTGAACGGCGCGCTCTGTGGCGTTCAGGCCTCCATTCCAGCAGCGATGGCCGCATTGCAAGCCGGCAGACAGATGGTGTTAGCTGAAGAGAATCAACAGGATGTCGGATTGATCCAACAAGGAGAAACGCTTGTCGGTAAACATCTGCTCGAGATCTGCGCTTTCCTGCATAACCAATCGACACTCACCGTTGCGCATTATCAACCTGAGGCGCTGCAACAGGAAAGCCAGGATCTCAGCGAAATCATCGGTCAGGAACAAGGACGTCGCGCCCTGGAGATCACTGCCGCTGGCGGGCATAACCTGTTACTGCTTGGACCGCCCGGCACAGGGAAAACGATGCTGGCGACCCGCCTGCCCGGCATTATGCCGCCCTTAGACGACCAGGAAGCGCTGGAGTGCGCAGCGATTAATAGCCTGGTCAGCAGCCGAAACCTCCATCATCAGTGGCGCAGAAGGCCATTCAGAGCACCTCATCACAGCGCTTCGCTGTATGCATTAGTGGGAGGTGGAGCCCTCCCCCGGCCTGGTGAGATCTCTCTGGCGCACAATGGCGTCCTGTTTCTGGATGAACTCCCGGAGTTTGACCGCAAGGTACTGGATGCATTACGCGAGCCCATTGAATCCGGCGAGATCGCAATTTCCCGTACACGCGCCAAAGTCACTTATCCAGCGCGCTTTCAGTTAATTGGCGCCATGAACCCCAGCCCTACCGGGCATTATCAAGGCAGTCATAACCGATGCACGCCGCAACAGGTGCTGCGCTATTTGAGCCGGCTCTCAGGTCCGTTTCTTGATCGCTTTGATCTGTCTCTGGAAATCCCGTTGCTACCCAGTGGAACCTTAAGTCAAAAACAGGAAGTCAGTGAGAGCAGCGAGACTGTGCTTAAACGCGTCCTTGCTGCTCGTCAGAGGCAAATTGAGCGAGCAGGCAAAATAAACGCTCATTTATCTAATCCGGAGATTGCCCAGTGCTGTGTACTGAGACAGGACGATGCTATATGGCTGGAAGCTGTGTTGAATTCGCTGGGCCTTTCTGTGCGCGCGTGGCAACGCATTTTGAAAGTCGCCAGGACGATTGCCGATTTGGCAGGGGAGGAGACGATTTCACGTCAGCATTTGCAGGAGGCGGTGGGTTATCGCAGCATTGACCGATTGCTAATCTTTCTGCACAACAGTCTGGAATAAAAAACGGGGCTTTAGAAGCCCCGCTATTTTTTAATCATCGCTATCGCTAAAGTCTTCCACAGTGTCCATCTGCGGCTTACCGCCAGACAATGTGTGGAAACGCTTAGGACGCTTAATACGTGCGGTATATTTCGACCAGACACGTTCAGCTTCCGTTTGCGGCTCACGCAGACCACGACATACTTCTAAAAACGAACGCTCTTCTTCAGTCTCTGGTTCACGCTTGGCGAGGTCCAGTTCATTGAAGGCGTAACCGTGGCGTTCCAGAAGCTGAGCTTCTTTAATGGTGAAATCACCATGACGTGAAAAACCACGAGGGTAATGTTTGTTATCAAAGAAACGATTTGTTGTTGCGAAGCTATCCGCCATTTTACACGCTCCCGACTCTCTTATGGCCGTGCTATTTATGGCGCGGAGTATTAGATAGGCTTGACAGAGTGTAAAACAAAACATTTAAATCAGTACGACAAACATTTTTTGGGAGAATGCTGTGGATACGGAATTACTGAAAACTTTCCTCGAAGTGAGCAGAACACGCCATTTCGGGCGTGCTGCTGAAGCGCTTTACCTCACGCAATCTGCCGTTAGTTTTCGCATTCGTCAGCTGGAAAATCAGTTAGGAGTCAACCTTTTCACCCGTCATCGAAATAATATTCGGCTGACCTCTGCGGGTGAGCGTTTATTACCCTATGCAGAGAGCCTGATGAGTACCTGGCTGATGGCCAAAAAGGAAGTTTCACATACACAACAGCATCATGAGCTATCGATAGGCGCCAGCGCGTCGTTGTGGGAAGCTTATCTAACCCCTTGGTTAAAAACGCTTTATGAGAACCGTGAAAGCCTTCATCTTGAAGCACGTATCGCACAACGGCATTTGCTGGTAAAGCAATTACATGAGCGTCAATTGGATCTTTTGATCACCACCGAAGCGCCAAAAATGGATGAATTAACCAGCCAACAGATTGGTCATATTTCACTCGCGCTCTTCCGTGCACGTAAGACTGAGAAACGTGAAAAATATGATTACATTAAACTGGAATGGGGTGCGGATTTTCATCAACATGAAAGTTATTTATCCAGTGATGATGTGCCAGTATTGACCACAACTTCAGCGCATGTGACACGTGAATTACTCCACACTACCGGCGCGTGCGCGTTTTTACCGGATTCATGGCACAGCATTTATAGTGATTTGATGGTTATTCCAGATACACCCGTTGCCGTTCGCCCACTCTATGCGGTGTGGCTGCAGAATAGTGATCAACAGGCGCATATTCGTCAGCTGCTTAAATTTCCAGTATTGACGCAATAAAGCAGAAATTGAGAGGGGTTTGAGTGTCGCGCAGTGAAACTCAAACCATTTTCACTGGCGAATTTATGAGGTAAATACCAAATTTTGGACAAAAAAAATCCTTTGCCGAAGCAAAGGATTGTTTTCTGGCAGGGGCGGAGGGACTCGAACCCCCAACACCCGGTTTTGGAGACCGGTGCTCTACCAATTGAACTACGCCCCTAAAAGGGTGGCGGAACGGACGGGGCT
>NZ_JZRH01000090.1:0-1103 GCF_000963985.1 Pantoea sp. BL1
ACGTTGATGACAGCCTCACGCCACACTGTAGTCGCGGATGGTGAAAGCGCCCGGAGTTTATTCTGAAATTAGCCGTATCCGTAATAATTTATATCAGGTAGTGTGGTAATGAGACTCTCCGCGCGACGAGTTCCTCTCAAGCCCGCGCAGTTAAACCTCCGGCCCTGCCAGACAGGCTTTCTCCCCTCACGGACGCAATTTATGCCGTTCCATACAACTGATACCGTCTGCGGTATCGTGGGCGTGCTGCCTGAAACCCTGCGACGCTGGCGGCGGGCAGGCCTTATATCCTCGCCCTCTAAAGAAGGGTACTCGGACGCCCAGCTTGCGTGTGCGCTGCGCGTGCTGGACCTGACAGCCGGAGGCAATACGCTGTTTGACATTCACGCGACACTGCGCTGGCCGGGGCTAGCGCTCAGGGGCGGCTGGACGTTCCGCGAGGAGGATATGCTGCAGCTGCTCCACCGCCACACCGATGACGATGTGCGCCGGGAAATGCGCATGATGGCCACGGACTACTGTACCGACGACTTCGTTAACCGCTACCTGCGGCCGCTCAATCTGTGGCTGCGCAGCGATGCCAGTGAAGGCGCCACGGAACGACAGGGGCGCTTCCATGCGGCCGTACTGGCGCAGTGGAGCCTGATGGCTTCGGCGTCAGCGCGGCGTGCGGCCATCCCCCTGTTTCTGGAGGCGGTCAGCGTCACGGACAGCACGGAAATCTGGATGGAAGCCATCCGGCTGACGGGCCAGGGGTTCAGGGTGGAGGTTAATAATGCATGCAGCGGCATCCCTGCGAGCGCCCTGAGGCGCCACGACCATCACCTGATGTGGTGCGGTAACGGCATCAGTGCAGCGATGCGCGACCACTTCCGCCTGAGCCTGGAGCGCGGTGAGGCAATTATGCTGACCGGCGACGACCGGCGGCTGGCCAGCAACGCTGATGCGCTGACAGCCGTCGCATAATGTTGTTGCTCTTCTAACAGAAATATCAGCGGGCAGCGCTCTGATGCCTGCCCGCTGATACCTCTGCGCGGTGCAGCCTGCGCTGCCCCGTAAAGCTCCGGTACGAGCCAGACCCGGCTACCGGTCCGGTTTGAGAA
>NZ_JZRH01000091.1:0-669 GCF_000963985.1 Pantoea sp. BL1
CACTTAAAATCATTTTTTTCCTCTTATTGTTTTAAAATCGGTACTCTTTTCACTGGTCCGCCCAGTGTAGAATGGGTTGTGGACTCTGCAAGCCGTCAGCGAGTTATTAAGCGTAAAGGTTTCGTAATCTCCCTGTTTTCAGCACCGGAGATAACTGCAGCATGCGTCAGCAGGAGATATCCGGCAATCTGCCGGTGGGCTATCAGTGCAACAGGCAATAACACACAGGAGAGGCAACCATGCTCAGCGAAAACAGGCTCCGTCACATCGCCGGCGATCCGGACAGCCATGACGCGGAGGCCGTCGCGATGGCGCAGGAGATCCTGCAGCTGCGCCGCACGCTGGGCGCGCCCTGGGCCGTGGTACAGCCGCTGGGCGAGCTGTATGTGGAGGACGGGAACGCGGCCATGATCTGGCCGGCGAGTCTGGCGGAGCGCGGCGACGTCTGCCTGTACCGCCTGGAGAAGCCTTCTCCGGTGGCGGATGCCGCCCCGCCTGCAGCAAAGCATCGTAGCCGGAGAAACAAATTACCGGCGCCGGAGTAAGGTATTTTCAGGACAGCATACCTCTGCCGGACATCGATGACGCTGCAGCGCAAAAGTTTTCTACAGGTTCTTCTCCCCCGTTAATGTCCGGACCCACTGCGCTATGGTAAGCTCTGCGCCCGAA
>NZ_JZRH01000092.1:0-2623 GCF_000963985.1 Pantoea sp. BL1
TAGCACCGCCGGTTCAGGCAGAAAGGGGTGAAGTGCACGCCGCCAAAAACTTTTCGCCAGGGGCCGCAAAAACTTTTTGTCGTCGCCCCTTTATGCCCTCACTTCGTCGTTGCTCCTTTGCCCTTTGCCGCGAAAGGCCAGACCGGAAAGAAGAAACCCGCGTCAGAGAAGGTCTTTTTCGGGTCCGCAGCGCGTGCTGCACCCACTCATCCGGATTTAAGGAGCTATGCCATGCCAAACACACTCGTAAATGTCACCCCTGATGCAACCGCCGACCACGCCCCTATCAACGCTGTCGGGGAAGTCATTTCGGACACCTTTTTTGCGCCCGTTGAAACCGAACTGATTGATAGCCTGCTGGGTCGTTATAACTTCCTGCGCACGAAGCTGAATGAACTGTCCGTCTCTATCCGCGGCGGTGAAAATCATGAGGCCGTGGGGCACTTCCTGAGAGGCAACCTACACGGCAGCCGGGGCTACCATGTGCCGCCCGTGTCGAAGCTGTTTGACCTGCCCGGCGCGCTGGCGTCCCTTAATGCCGATTTCTGGCAGCAGGCGCTGAGCCTGACTGACGTTTACGAGTACATGCCCAACGATCGCCGAAATGACTGGAATAATCAGATCTATGAGATGAAAGCGCCTGATTTTGAAGAAAACGCCGTGCGTGCAACGCTCACCGAGCTGCTTTTCTCACGACAGAAATTTTTCTCCGAGCGCGTTGACGGCATTTTTCGCAGCCTGTCGCGCAGCCACGTGACCAACCGCCCGGAAGGCTTCAGCAAGCGCATGATTATTGAATGCATGTTCAATCAGTGGGGCACGTGCAACTACGACCGCACCGGCTACGTGGACGACCTGCGCAAGGTGATCGCGAAGTTTATGGGGCGCGACGCGACCGGCCTGAACACGACCAACAAAATTCTGAAAATTGCGCGCGATCGTTCTGGGGACTGGGTTGCTATCGATGGGGGCGCGCTGCGCGTCAAAGCCTTCCAGAAAGGCACCATTCATCTTGAGATTCACCCGGACATGGCCTGGCGCCTGAATGACATTCTAGCATTCCTGCACCCGGCCGCCATTCCGGCGGAGCACCGCCAGAAGCCGCGCGCGAAGGCGAAAACCTTTGAGCTGCACACAAACCTCCTGCCGTTTTCCGTGCTGAGCGCTGGCTATCGCTTTGAACTTGAGACGCTTCGCACCACGCTTAAAAAAATCGCAGAGTACACGCGGGCGGGCTTCACCGGTGCCGGTGAGCTGGTCGCCGCGCTTCGGATGGGAGGGCACGCCGCATGATCCCGAAATCACTCTCTCTGGTAACCCTTCTGCCGGAAAACGATATGAAGAACATGTTCGCCGCGTGGGCGCGGTGCTTTCCGTCGCTGAACGGTCTGGAAACCCTGCAGCCGTATGCAGGAGACGTTGCCTGCAAAGTGGCAGGAGAAATTCACCTGCGATCGCTGCACATGGACAGCGCGCAGAAGGGCATGAACCGCTGGCTGGTGCCAAACAAGTTGCCGACGCAGTCTTATAGGGAACGGGTGATTAATGAATATTGTACTATCCCCAATATGGGGATATAATATCCTCTAGTTGGGGACAGGGACTAACCATGCACGCGTTATTTATTGAGCTTTCTACCTTTGAGAAATACCGGGCTGACTATCTGAATGATGACCAGTTCAGGCTGTTTCAGAGCATGCTACTGGCCGACCCGGAAAAAGGTGATCTGATCCCGGACACGGGCGGGCTACGTAAAGTCCGGTTCCGGGACGAGCGAAGAAACAAGGGCACCCGTGGCGGGATCAGGGTTATCTATTACTGGACCAACGAATAAGGCCAGTTCATCCTGTTTACCATCTACGATAAAGATCAGCGTGACGATCTGACCAAACAGCAGCGCGACGCCCTGGCATCGGCGCTGAACGTAATTAAAAAGGGGCTGAGACATGACTGAACGCGACATTTTCAGTGAGCTGATGACGGGTATGCAGGAGCTGAAAGATCATCAGGACGGAAAAATTACGCTCAAGACGTACAAGGTCAGCAAGCGCGAGCCCGTCACCATCGCGCCGCAGGAGCTGCGCGACGTGCGCGAAAAACTTAACCTGTCACAGGCCGTTTTCGCGCACTACCTGCACACAGGCGAGACCACCTATCAGAACTGGGAACAGGGCAGAGCTAAGCCTAACGCTCAGGCCGTCCTGCTGATCCGCATGGTGCAGCAGAACCCGGAAACCCTGCAGACGCTGGCGCAGCTTTAAGGAGCTAACAGCAGCATTGTCACCTTGAGTAGATGCCAGATAATAATGCTCATTCGCCCGCATCCGGGCGTGCAGGCCGCTTCCACACAGGACCGGCCATGCAATTAATTTTTGCGAAAGTTATCCTGCACCGCGCCGCCTGGCGCGGTTTTGCTTTGTGCTTTCTGTCAGCCCTGAACGGCAACACCGCCGCCCTGCGGGCCGGGAAAACCGGTGCTGCCGCACCGGTCCTCTCCGCCCGGATGCGTATGTCCATAATCCATCGGCCCGGTTCAGCTTTATTCTTTCTCCAGTCAGCTCTGACTTCCCGCCGCATAAAAATACCTTTTAACAGCCACAGCCACAGCAACAACATGGCCCCT
>NZ_JZRH01000093.1:0-332 GCF_000963985.1 Pantoea sp. BL1
CAGTTTTTGAAGTTACCGCCGCTGGCGGCGCCGCCTTTGCTGCCCGCCTCAGAGGCGCGCGCCGGGTCGGCCGCGAAGTTTCCGGCACCACCGCGCCTTGCTGTTGTCATGATGTCTTCCTCAGTTAAAAGATGTCCTGTATTTCAGGAAGTTAAATTTTGGCACGTCCGCACAGGACTGCCCGCGTTTGGCACACTTTTTTTTCAGGGTTATGACGGCGGACACGCATTACTGGGTGGCAGAACCTGAAATGTGGGCCCGCTGGACCTCACGCTTGCGACTTGAGCGATATGCGCCAGGCTGTGTGTGCGAAACGGCGCGTGACATCCCTC
>NZ_JZRH01000094.1:0-1335 GCF_000963985.1 Pantoea sp. BL1
CTCTGAGGCGGGCAGCAAAGGCGGCGCCGCCAGAGGCGGTAACTTCAAAAACTGTCCCGATCGCGCGCGCGAGGCCGGTCGTAAAGGCGGACTTATCAGCCGGCGGAGCCCAAAACCTGAAGTTTAAATAAAACCACCCGGACGCGCGCCGGAAGTAAATTTTATCCCGGCGCGCTTAATTAGGAAATATGTATTTCCAAATCATCTCTGAGGTTGAAGTAGAATAATCAACGAAACCTACCCCCTGATTTTTCTGATATGTGGCGCATATTCATGGCCAGTAACCTGCAGGCTTATCATCCATATTTTTCAGGCCATGTTAAATCCTCTTCTGAGATTAAATCCCGAAACATTCACATGCTCAGGCTGCATCTCAGGATGAAAACGATTTCAGACTACACATAAGTTTTATTCAGTATTTTCTGATATTTACCTCTGATAATCTGTCAGGCATCTGAATTCAGGGTGTTTTTTATTGCTGTGCGGCTGAGCGTAATTCTGACTGACGGGATAATGCGCGGAAAGTATTTAAATGGAACCGGTTTTCAGTCCGTTAAGTGACTACACTGAAATACCGTAATAAAGCGGAGGGAGAGCAAAGCATGCCTGATAATGACCATGACCAGAACCAAATGATTATTGGCGAAGCGGCAGTTCATCTGGCGATGAATAATGCGGACATTACCGTTGGCTCGCTTATCCGCGAGCTGGCTGAGATGGCCGACGTAGAGGAAAATCCAGAGCGCTGCGTGCAGATAAGAGGGGCGAAACGCTGGCTCCGCAGGTTTGAGTCATTACCGGGCAACCGGGACGAGCTGAGATGGATTACCGCCTCAGGCCGCGGCTCAGCGCACTGAAGGCATTCCCGCCTGTTCGGATGATACCGGGCAGGCTTCTTCCCTGTACCCCGGCCCCTGAGCTGAGCATGCTGTTCTGACTGTTGTACAACCCTTTCGTTAACTCGCTCATCATTCGCGCGCTGATACTCACCTAAGTTACTGTTTAGTAACATCTAGCACTTTTTGCACAAAAAGATAAGCTGTACAACAACACAATTGCTGTACAAGTTTGATTAAGTTGTATAACTTTACGGTCAGACAGAGCCGACTACATTTTAACCATTGAGAGGTTCACCATGCGTCAGAACGTTACGAAATTCCCGGACTCCGCCAGCGACATTGCGCATTACTTCAGCAAGGCGTCGGCGCCAACCCAGCAGGAAACGCTGGGGCAGATTGTCGTAGAAATCCTGCGCGCAGGCAAGAACCTTAATCGTAAGGCCATCTGTACCAAACTGCTGCGCCGCCTTGAAGTGGCAGCGAATCAGGAAGAAGA
>NZ_JZRH01000095.1:0-899 GCF_000963985.1 Pantoea sp. BL1
CGCGCCAGGCCGTGCACCGCCCCCTCATGCTGAGGCTGGCGGGTGCGCCATACCATAACCTGTATGCAGGCGCGCTCCGGCGAGGTGAAGTCTTCGGTTTCCTCCAGCCTCACCGCATACACGGTCTCCGGCTCGGGCTCCTGCGTGACCAGCCTGAACTGTCGCTCGGCTCTGTTCTGCCAGAGTGTGTAGCCGAACGGCGTCACAAACCCGGGCAGCGTAAAAGACTCCACGTCGCGGGCAAGAAAGGCGCGGGTGTCGGCCCGGTTGGTGTCTTCCGGATTCAGCACCTGGCTGAAGCTGGTGTCAGGCAGGGTAATGGGCATGCTGTCGTCCGCCGTTACTTTTCTGTTCACTTAGCCTCCCTGATAACCGGAGCGTTAATTTATATCGCTGAATTGTCTGCAATAATGGGTGGGGCTTTTTAAAAGATAGAGCACCGCAGGATTACTGCTGTACACGCGCCTGTGCATCGGTTACTTTGCGCCCGACCTCATTCACTACGCACGGGTATTTGATGCGACAGGACGGACTACCTCCGGAAAAAGAAGCCGGATTGACCGGCTATTTCAGCCAGGTCACTCACCCCTGCCAGATTGAGCTGCTGGGCCGCATCACCGTTGAAATCCTGCGTCAGGAGCGGCGGCTCACGCGCACCGCCTTGTGCCTGAAACTGATAGGGCGCCTCGACGGTGCCAACGATGAAGCCGAGAGAGAACACCTGAAGGTTCTTCTCAGAATGCTGTTTAATCGCTGAGCCTGAGGGGTAACACCGGGAGTTCACCGATCACGAAACGTTCGTCCAGGGAAGAGAGCGGCAAACGGAATGCCGTGCAGTCATGGCGCATAACAACGGTTCGCAGATGCCGGTTACAGATAAACCAGACCTCGTCGCGGTC
>NZ_JZRH01000096.1:0-2784 GCF_000963985.1 Pantoea sp. BL1
TAGGGTCTGATGGCTGAGGTTAAAGGCTGCTGCCGGCTTCGCCGTTGCTTTCACCGTCCCGGCAAAAAACCGCCGGGCCTTTAAGGTCAGCCCGCGGGGCGGTCTGAAAGGTCCCTTCTGACGCTTCCCTGCATTCCGGCCAGCCCTTGCGCGGAGGGCTGGTCTTTGCACCGCCGTTTCAGGCAGAAAGGGGTGAAGTGCACGCCGCCAAAAACTTTTCGCCAGGGGCCGCAAAAACTTTGCGTCGTCGCCCCTTTATGCCCTCACTTCGTCGTTTCTCCTTTGCCCTTTGCCGCGAAAGGCCAGACCGGAAAGAAGACACCCGCGTCAGAGAAGGTCTTTTTCGGGTCCGCAGCGCGTGCTGCACCCACTCAGCCGGATTTAAGGAGCTATGCCATGCAAAACACTCTCGTTAACATTACCCCCAATGCGACCACTGACCGTGCGCCGGTCGAGAAGAAGATCCGCAAAAAAAAGTCAGACAACAACGATACGGCGTCTGAATCGACAGCACCACGGGTTGCAAACCTCAGTGATAACGTTCGCTTTTTAACCCGCCTGCAGATTCGTGATGCGCAGGGAAATTACGTGATGGCCACGGAGAGCCAAATCCTCGAGGAGGGCTTGCGCGCCATCGATCACTGTTACCCGACCGGCACCAGCTTTACCTCACCTGAGATATCTGAAGAGTCCTTCAGGGCGAAGCTTGCCGGGCTCGGGCGGGAAGTGATCGCGGTCGCTTTTCTGAATAACTAGAATCAGCTGCTGGCTTACGAAGAACTGTTTCAGGGATCTATTTCAAGTGTGGAGATGCGTCCCCGGGAGGTGGTTTACCGGGCGCTGCAACTGAACGCCGCGGCGGTGATTGTGAGTCATAACCACCCGTCTTTCAAAACAGAACCTTCCCGTGCTGACATTACGGTGACCGTACGGCTAAAAAAAGCGCTTGAACTGGTCGCGGTGCGACTCCTTGACCACATCATTGTTGCGGGGAATAGAACGGAATCGCTGGCTGAGCAGGGACATCTCCTCGGGTAACCCGGGACTGTGAGCCAGGGCAGGGGAGACCCTGCCGGACAACGCACCGGCCCGCCAAACGGGCCGGAAAACCGAATCCCGAGACAGAGCAGAACATCATGACCCAGGAAGAAAAATTCACGCTTAACACCCTGCAGGCCTTCACCGGCTGCGATTTTGAAGCCTACCGCAACCGGGGCGAAGCGTTTCGCCAGCGCCTGAGCGGTACCGTGCTGAACGCGCTGCAGCTGCCGGACAGCTGGCGCAAAGACTGCGAGATGCGCGGCGAGTGGGGCGGAGCCTATCCCGTACACCTGCGTCTGACCCGCGCCGCTGCCGCCGGGCTTGCCGGTGAGCTGCTCAGCCCGCCGGCCGGTTCCCCGCTGTGGTGTGCGGTGCTGACGGATGCGCGCACCCGGCCGCGCGTCCCGCTGAGCGCTGGCTATCGCTTTGAACTTGAGACGCTTCGCACCACGCTTAAAAAAATCGCAGAGTACACGCGGGCGGGCTTCACCGGTGCCGGTGAGCTGGTCGCCGCGCTTCGGATGGGAGGGCACGCCGCATGATCCCGAAATCACTCTTTCTGGTAACCCTTCTGCCGGAAAACGATATGAAGAACATGTTCGCCGCGTGGGCGCGGTGCTTTCCGTCGCTGAACGGTCTAGAAACCCTGCAGCCGTATGCAGGAGACGTTGCCTGCGAAGTGGCAGGAGAAATTCACCTGCGATCGCTGCACATGAACAGCGCGCAGAAGGACATGAATTGCTGGCTGGTGCCAAACAAGCTGACGTCCCGGAGCATCCTTTCTCAGAGCGATGAAAAATAAAAATACAGATTGTTTCGCGTGACGAAACATATGATATACTGTTTCTTAACAGGAAACGCGGAGCCGAAAAGTGATTAAAAGCTGGAAGCACAAAGGATTACAGAAGCTGTTTGAGAAAGGTGATATCAGCGGCGTACAGGCAAAGGACGCGGAACGCATCCGGCTTCGCCTGCTGGTCATCGATGAGGCGCTTTCCACGGATGAATTCAGAAACTATCCGGGCTTTCGTTTTCACCCCCTGAAGGGCGACAGGAAAAACCTGTTTTCCATCACGGTCAGGGCTAACTGGCGCATCACCTTCGAATTCACGGACGGTGATGCCTATATTCTCAACCTGGAGGACTACCACTGATGGCCATGTTCAATCCCCCGCATCCGGGCGGCCTGATCACCGAGTACATTGAAGATAATAACATCGGCCTGCGCGTGCTGGCGAAAGAGCTGGGCGTATCAGCAGCGGCGCTGAGTAAGGTCGCCAGCGGTAAGGCATCAGTCAGCCCGGAAATGGCGGTGCGACTGGAGGCGGGGCTGGGTATTGCGGCGCGCCTCTGGTTATCCATGCAGGCCGCCTGCGACCTGCACAAAGCGCGTGCCACCACAGACGTTTCCGGCGTGCACCTGCATCCGGGCGTGCTGGCCGCTTCCGCACAAGATCGGCCCGGCAAGTAAACCTGCGAAAGATAACCCTACACCGCGCCGCCTGGCGCGGTTTTGCTTTGTGCTTTCTGCCAGCCCGGAACGGCAACACCGGCACCCTGCGGGCCGGGAAATCCGGTGCTGGCGCACCGGACCTCTCCCCCTGGATGCGTATGGCCATCATCACCAGACCCGTTTCAGCTTCTGTTTTTCTCCAGTCAGTTCTGACTTCCCGCCGCATAAAAATATGCTTAAACAGCAACAGCAACAGCAACAGCAACAGCAACAGCAACAACATGGCCCCT
>NZ_JZRH01000097.1:0-719 GCF_000963985.1 Pantoea sp. BL1
ATTAACCAGTATCAGGAAAGTGACCTGAAGTTTGTTCAGCGTCTGGTGTCTGAAATCGGCATCTTCCACTAATTCACGCTTCAGCCCGATACGCAGACTGAAGTCATCCGGTTTGGGGACGCGCAGAGCGCTTATTCTGAGCAGAAATCGCTGCCGCTGAACAGCCCATCGGGCCTGGAAGACAACGCCCAGGAATCCATCTGGAATCTGAATCTGACCCATAACGTGGTTGAAGCGGGAGTGGTGACTAAGGATTATAACCACCGTGAGGCACAGCGCGTGCTGCGGTCGGTGAAGGCCGATATGACGCGGGGCGATGGTGACAACATCTCTTACGGGGAGGTGTATCACTATCGTCCGCGCCATCCCTACAGCGGTGATAAGTATGTTCCGGAGGCCGAGACCGCAAACTTTTATGCCCGTCTCGACCATGAACGTTTTCTTGCCCGACAGACGCTGATAACGGGAATCTGCAACGACGCCTTTATCAGCCCGGGCCACGTTTTGTCAGTTACTGAGACAGGCATACCCACGCTGCCTGCGCAGTTGCAGACGCCCTTTTTAATCACCCGAATCAATGTCAGTGCGAGCCGGCGCTCCGCATTCCAGGCCAGTCTGAATGCCGTGCCTTACAGTGAGACGCTTTGCTGGCGTCCCGCACTGCTTGCCCGACCTAAAGTCAGCGGCACCATGACGGCTCGCGTGACCAGCGCGAAAGA
>NZ_JZRH01000098.1:0-1174 GCF_000963985.1 Pantoea sp. BL1
TGAAGTGAACCCCTTAACCTGGACAGTTACAGCATCGCCTGTTGGTACTGAGTTCGGTATTGTACCGGACTCAGTCCACCTAACCCCGTCTTGATCCGTTCGTAGTTGTAATAGTTTATCCAGATTCCTATCGCTTCCTTTAACTCATCGACGTCACTGTACTTTTCGTGATGCCAGCACTCCGTCTTCAGTAACCCGAAGAAGCTCTCCATCGCCGCATTATCAAGACAGTTGCCGGGCCGCGACATGCTTCTTATCACACCGTGCGCGCTCAGCTTCATCTTCCACTGGCTGTGCTGATACTGCCAGCCGCGGTCTGTGTGCAGCACCGGATGTTCATCTTTATTCAACTGCCTCAGCCCATCATCCAGCATCCCGGCCACCAGGCCAAAGTCCGGCTTCGTGCTCAGATTCCACGCCACGATTTCCCGGTTAAACAGGTCCATCAATGGGGACAGATAGACTTTCCCTCCTCCCAGGCCGAACTCCGTCACGTCACTGACCCATTTCTGGTTCGGTTCGCTGGCCTGGAAGTTTCTCTGCAGAACGTTAGCGCTGAGGTGTCCGCAGGGGCCCTTCCAGGACTGGTATTTCCGGGGCCTCAGGTTCGATGCCAGCTTCAGTTCCCGCATCAGTTTCCTGACCGTTTTATGGTTCAGCGCCATCCCGTCATTACGCAGCGCAGCCGTAATGCGGCGGTAGCCATAGCGGCCCTTGTGATAGTGAAAAAGCCCGGTTATCCGTTCCTTCACGCTGGCGTGCCTGTCCACCGGATTGCGCAGAAGTTTACGCTGATAGTAAAAGGTGCTGCGGGCAAGCCCGGCAATATCAAGCAGCACGGCCAGACTGAAGCGCTGGCACAGCGCGTCCACTATTCGGGTTTTGATTAAGGTTTCCGGTTCTTTTCGGCCTGCCTCAACTCCTGAAGCTTTTTTAGATAGGCCACCTCCGCACGCAGATATTCCAGCTCTTCTTCCTGAGAGCGAAAGACGCGATGCGGTGCGGTAACCTGATTATCCGGCGTTTTTTTCTTTCCTGACACGGGACACCTCGGCGTTGTTTTGCGGTGAAGTGCCATGATACCTCCCTCGAGATAAAGTTTCTCCCACTGGCTCAGGATGCCGGGATTACGAATGCCAAAGTGAGGGGCCGTTTTGCGTGCAGAGGCGTTGTT
>NZ_JZRH01000099.1:0-357 GCF_000963985.1 Pantoea sp. BL1
ATTGTCTGATAGAAAAGTAACGAGCAGAAAAAACCTCTACAGGCTTGTAGCTCAGGTGGTTAGAGCGCACCCCTGATAAGGGTGAGGTCGGTGGTTCAAGTCCACTCAGGCCTACCAAATTCGCACTCATGCGGCGTTATGTACTCGGTCGTTTACCAAAGTAAACTTCCCTCCTACATGCCTTGCCTGAGCACGAATTTACGTTTTCATGTAAATGAAAAAGTAACTCCTGGTGAGTGGTAGTAGTGGTCTCTGCAGTAACTGTATGGGGCTATAGCTCAGCTGGGAGAGCGCCTGCCTTGCACGCAGGAGGTCAGCGGTTCGATCCCGCTTAGCTCCACCATTACAGTGACTCAA